>DIFE01000008.1:0-19725 GCA_002418985.1 Deltaproteobacteria bacterium UBA5756 | reverse complement strand
GTTATCCTGTTATTCCCGGCAGAACTTGTGAAACAGGCTCAATTTTGTTGACATAAAAGACCGCATACGTAATATTTTCCAGAGCAGACGCAAAAAAAGGGAGGATCAAAATGAGGTTCATGCTTTCCGTAGTTTTCCTGTTCATGTTCGTGTTGACCGGTTTGGCAGCCGCTGAAAAACCAGCATCGAGTTGTGTCCAGAAATGCGAAGCAGCGAAGCAATCGTGCATGGCCCAGTACACCAAATCTGACAGTACCAGTGGAAAATATGTGACCCCGGAAGGGCACAAGACATGCTGGCAGGGCTATCACGACTGCAAAAAGCAATGCCCTCCAGGCAAGTAAAACTGCTGAAACTCCCGGAGGAAATCAAGGGGCCTCCCGCTGAATGATTTAATCCTGGTTAGCGCCGCGGCTAAGGAATATCGATTATACCAGCCCCTGTTTCAACCGGGCGGTTGATGGTTCTTTCATTTGCCGTCCACAGTATGGTCGCAAGGGTCTCCATTATCAGAACCAGCCCGAAGGAAACGAGCATGGAATTCCTCAGCTTCTGTCCGGGGTCGTACTTGTTCATGGACATGAACATGGTCAGGTACATGAAAACGCCGATAAGAAACATAGCAGGTAACGTGAACACCAGGGATACGAAGGGATCTATCTTCAGATGCTGAAAAAAGAGGATGCTCCCGTACCCGGCTATCATCGCCAGCGAGCCCTGGGCTATATTAAAAATCCCCATTATTCCCATGATAAGGGCAAGGCCGATAGCGACAAGGGCGTATAACGACCCATTTATGACCCCGTAGGTGATGTACTGAGCAAACTCCATATTCTCTCCTTAAGCCTTATTCGCCGGCCATTCCCAGATATGCCTGTCTCACCTGATCGCTCGCAAGGAGTTTGCTTGCCTTCCCTGACCCGACAATACAGCCGTTCTCGATGATATGGCCGGATTGACCCCCATGAGCATGGCACAGTCATGATCCTGGGAAACGGCCCAGATGGATTTGCCGAAGGTCGTGTGCTTCAGGAAAAAGTGGAGGCCGAAAATGACGGCTATTGCAAGGACTATCGTATGTACCACGGTGGGCAGAAAAGACTGTCCGTACAGCGATTTCAAGGTGATCAACCAGTACGGCGAGGAGGTTCCCCCCGGAACCGAGGGTGAACTGGTGACGAAGGGGCCAACGATCTTCACAGGGTATTTCAAATCCCCCGACGACAACGCGCAGATCTTCACAAACGACGGTTATTACAAGACCGGTGACCTTGCCAGGATCGACGAGGCAGGGATTATCACCCTCACGGGAAGGATAAAAGAAACGATCTTGAGGGGCGGCGAAACGATCAGCGCGATCGGGATCGAGCGGCTGATCAACTCACATCCCGCAGTAGCGGATGTTGCGGTCATAGGCATGCCCGACAAGGACCTTGGCGAGCGAATATGTGCGTACATCGTCCGTAAGGCCGGCATGGCGCTTACGCACGAAGAAATGGTGGCACATCTCAAGAAACTGGGTGCATCGGTCATGCAGCTGCCGGAAAGAACGGAGTTTGTCGAGTCCATACCTTCCACCAGCGTGGGCAAGGCCGATAAAAAGATGTTGAAGCAGGACATCGTAACAAAATTAAATTATGCAGTCTGAGAGGTTCGAATATGGAGGCGATTTCGAGGGGCGTGTGAAGCTGCCCGCGGAGGTGGTCAATGCGGCCAGAGAATCCGTGGGGAACGACTACACGATCGGCGTGAGAATGCTGGGTGAGGAATTCACCAAGGAAGGCAACACGCTTTTGCAGAGCTCGCGGATCGCGAGGCGGTTGGCATCCCTGGGGGTGGACTATATCAGTGTGTCCGCGGGTGAAAGGTTCGAGGACGCGGATCCCCCTCTTGAGAATTCTCCTCCCTTTGCCGGTACCGGCTGCAGCGGCTACCGAATGAGTCCGAGATGGTGGAACCCGGACGGCGTTCAGGTGTACCTGGCGGACGGCATCCGAAGGGCAGTGAGACAGGCCGGCTATGAAGTGCCCGTTGTTTGCGCCGGTAAGGTCAGAATGCCCGATCTTGCCGAGAAGATACTGGAAGAAGAAAAGGCGGACGTCATAGGTATGGCCAGGACCCTTTTTGCCGACCCGGACTGGCCCGTAAAGGCCAGGGAAGGCAGGGCAGACGAGATTGTCAAGTGTGCCGCATGCGGCTACTGCAGCGAGGCGGATGAAAAATACGAAACGGTGGTCTGCATCGAATGGCCGAAGGGAGCGCTGTCCGCGCCATCTCCCTGGCTGCTTGCACCTCCGTGCAAGGCCGCCTGCCCGGCAGGGCTCGACATCAGGAGCTATATTGACCTGGCTGCGCAGGGAGAGTACGAGAAAGCGCTGGCCGTGATCGAAGAGAAAATCCCCTTTCCCGCATCAGTGGGCCGGGTGTGTCCGCACCCCTGTGAAGCGAAATGCAACCGCGGCAGCTATGATCAGCCGATCGCGATAAACGGATTGAAACGCTTCCTCGTCGATACTGTGATGGAAAGAAGAGGAAACAAGAAGATCGAGCCCTTCCCGAGGACGCGGGACGAGAGGGTTGCCGTGATCGGTTCGGGACCTGCGGGCATGACGGCCGCTTTCGAAGCGGGCCCCGTACCGGGCGGTATGCTGGCCCTCGGCATCCCCGAGTATCGTTTGCCCGGGAAACTGGTGCAGGCGGAGATTGATGTCATCGAACGGTACGGTGTGGAAATACGTCTTAACAGCCCTGTCGGTGATGGGGGTACGTCATTCGGCAGTCTGTGGGAACTGGGATTCAAGGCGATCGTTGTCGCCATAGGGGCCCACAAGAGCGTAAGCCCCGGAATTGAAGGCGAGGGACTGGCCGGCGTGCATCACGGTGTGAGTTTCCTGAAAGCTGTGAATCTCGGGACTTCTCCGGGCACCGGGCAAAAAGTCGTGGTGGTGGGCGGCGGCAACGTCGCTGTCGATGCGGCACGAACGGTGCACCGCATGGGGGCGCAGGAGGTTACCATAGTCTACCGGAGATCGAGCGACGAAATGCCCGCGTATGCCGATGAGATCGAGGCCGCCATGGCTGAGGGCGTCAGGATCGTTTATCTGGCGTCGCCGGTCCAGGTGACGGAAAAAGATGGGAGGGCGGCTGGTTTGCGGTGTGTCAGGACGGAACTTGGCGCTCCGGATAAAGACGGGCGCCGGGCTGCTGTTCCCGTAAAGGGCACAGAGTTTGAAATTGCAGCCGACTGCGTGATCCTCGCGGTAGGTGAAGTGCCTGATGCCGGCTTCTTCACGTCTGCCGGGTTCTCGATGAATATACAGCAGCATACACAATGGACAGGCCAGGAGGGAATATTCGCATGCGGCGATGTGGTAACGGGACCCGCTACCGTGATTGAAGCCATTGCCGCGGGACACAGAGCGGCAATGGGTGTTCACAAATACCTCCGTGGCGAATCTCTCGACTATGGAATAACGCCCCCTGTAATGATACCTGTAGAGGACGTGGAAGTGGAGCGGTTCAAGAAACGCGAGCGGCAGAAAATGCCCTGCCTGGATGTACCCGCCAGGGCAGGCAATTTCGAGGAAGTGGAGGTCGGATTCACGGAAGTGATGGCGTCGCGTGAAGCCGAGCGATGTTTCCAGTGCGGCATGTTCCCGAATAAGGATAAGAATGCGGGGTAACCTGTTTGCGGCAACAGGAGTACAAACAAGAACATAGATGGAGGAATCAAAATGCCAAAAGAATGTTTTAACGTATTTGACGAGATGTATAAGCGGAAGAAATTCACATGGAGTGACGCTGTAAAGAAGGGCAAAGTCATTGCCATCTCCGGCACCGTGGCCACCGACGAGAACCATCGGACCCTTTATGCGGGCGATCTGAACGCCCAGATGCGTTACATATTCGAGAGCGTCAAGAACCTCCTTGAAAAAATGGGCGCAAGCATGGACGACGTGATTAAGACAACGGATTATATTACGCCTCAGGCCGTCCCCGATTACGGAAAAACCGCGGCGATAAGGAGGGATTATTTCAAGGAAGACGGCTATCCGGCCGCCACGGGCGTCGTGGTTCACAGCCTTTTGCGCCCGGACTGGCTGATCGAGATCGAATTTCTGGCGGTTGTAGACTAAAGACCGATAAGAGCGAGGCAGGCCCCGACAAATCTTCACGGGGTCTGCCCACAAGAGGAATATATGGACCAGGGCGACTTGATTGTGAGAAAAGACGGGCAGGTACTCCATGTCACGATAAGGCGGGAAAAGGCGCTTAACGCTCTCAACAGGAACATACTGGAGAAACTTGCGGCTGTTTTTGAAGGTCTCGAGGACGATAACACGACAAGAGTGGTTGTCATAACCGGGTTCGGCAGGAAAGCGTTTGTGGCCGGTGCGGACGTAAGGGAGATCAAAGACGCCGGCGCGGCAAGGACGGAATTCATCAGGATGGGGCAGAACGTCTTCTACCGGATAATGACATCGCCCAAGGTGGTCATAGCCGCCGTAAACGGATATGCACTGGGAGGAGGGTGCGAACTGGCGCTGGCCTGCGATATACGCATCGCGTCCGAGAGCGCCTCCATTGGTATGCCGGAAGCCGGCATCGGGGTGATGCCGGGTTACGGTGGAACGCAATGCCTCTTCACCCCCTTTCTCCTCGGCGCCGTCAGGATGCTCGAGGCCGGTATCGCAACGAGGGACGAGATAGACATATCCATGAAGTTTGCGGTCAACCATCCCAAGGGCCCCCTGGAAGTTGTCGACTTCATCGGCCTCGACACGGAGCTCTCCATTGCAAACAGCCTCTACGAAGAGACGAAAGACCCCAAGTACGCCCCCCCGCTCCTCCTTATAAAGATGGTCACGGCGGGCTGGCTGGGCAGGAAGTCCGGAAAGGGCTTCTACGATTATAAATAGGGCTATCCATGGTGAGACCGGCCTGTACCCCCTTGACTACCCCCCCTACCTAACAGCCGGTCCACCATTATTTTCAAACAGGCTACGGCCCGGGCGAAGGCAAGCGAGTTGATCCAACTCCTCAAGCAGCTCCTCCTGAAACAAGAATCCTCCCCTGTTTGACGGCAGGGGAGGATTCCCCATTCGTGGGGGGAGCGGCAGGCGGTAAAACGTGGATCGTTTGACCTGAAACCGTTATAATAGGTCCTATAGGCCAATAGGTCGTATAGGACCTATTAAAAGAACGAAGGGGATTCGAGATGAGCCTTGATGGGAAGATTGCCATAGTTACGGGAGGCAGCCGGGGAGTGGGGAAGGCAATGGCTCTGGGTCTGGCAAAGAGCGGGGTGGTCATGGAGGTGAGAGAAAATGTTTGGTAAAGAGTACGAATGCAAGGACTGCGGTCGTGCCTTCCGGATTGACGAAGACGAAAGGCGAGAGCCGAAATGCCCGGGTTGCGAAAGCGGGAATGTGGCGATACGAGTGGCTCAGCCCCTGCCGCCGTGGTTAGTGCTCAAAAGTAAGGCAGGCTCAGGCTGAAAGTAGAAGGGGAATGGCGTCGCCATTCCTGCAAACCCCGTTCGAGGGAATCGGTCTCTCACATCCCCGGGGAATTACCGTATTGCCCCGGCCAATAGCCGCTTTCCATTGCTTCTTGTGCTGCCAATCCGTCCAGGAGATCCCAACCCGGACCCTGGGAACGTATCTTCATCGAAATATCATCCAGCAGGTTCCGGTCATTTCCAAGTTCTTTGAATATCGCGACGCTTCCTTCTGCGGTATAGGCAATCTTAGCCTGGCTGTTAAACATGTAGCCGGCCGCACCCTCATGCCCTCCACGTTTTGCCATCACATCGTGGACCAGGTCGCGGCAGTCACGCTGTCCAAAGACATATGACAGGTCACGGCCTTCCCAGTTGTCTATGACACGCTGCATTTCCTGGTACTGGGTTTTGGTTATGTCATATTCACGGTATAAGGTCCATTGATGATCTTTATCATCGTTGACGCTCCCTTTCCATACGGGCAAGTATGCCGCTGGAGCAAAGCCTTTGGTATTCGTGGTGCCGTCGGGCGCCGAAAGTTGAACCCATGCGTGCGGTATTCCTTCCAAATCGTAATAAACGCGTACTTTATGGCCGTCCATAATCATCTCTCCTCTCTTTATAGCCGGTCTGTCGGCAAATCATGGCCGATGGACATACCACTGCCAGACAAATGGATACAGGGGTAACAATACAACCAGGGTGCAAATCCCGGTGCCGAGGATTGCGAGAGCTCGATGCGGCTCACGAAGCGCGATAGCCTTTATGCCATGGTAAAGTCCCAGGCATCCCAGCACCCACGCGGGAATAGCGAGTACCCATAGGAATAGAAACATGCCAACGGGATTTAGCCCGATGAAGCATAGGAGAACCGCCCAAAGCGCAAAAAGCATGGAACGAAAGGCTCGACCTTTTTCCACGAATTCCTCCTCTCGGATTAGTTATGAGACTATTACTTGTGAGAGGAAAAAAAGTGCCCGGAATTCTTCAGGGCGTTTTCGATTGCTGAACGAGTTGTGGAGGTTTATCGACCGGGGATCGAGCACGCGCTTAACGGAGGCAGGTACCCGCTTTGCTCCCACATTTCCGCCGCCTCCGCTATGGAGATTCCCTCGGGTGTGCAAAGCTCGTCGTCCCGCTGACGCGGCCGCAACATGCGGCAACCATAAGGCCTGTCCGCGAACTGTAGTTCGCAGCCGTCCGCCCGGAGGAAGACGCAGCCTACCCTCCGGGCGGGTTCTTTGTAATGCGGTCGAACCACACGTGCCATCATCTGCGAGTCCAGCAGCAGCACAATAGTGTATTTGCCGCTGACTACCGCTTTCCTTACGGCTTGCGCCGATTCGAACTCTGACGGCAAGCAGTGGCCCGGCTGCCGCCGGCAGCAGCCCCCGCCGCAGCGCACGCACATCTCGGTTTCCCGGTAGCCTTCCATGCGTCTCCTTACACACGTTGTTCCGAAATACGACCGCTTAAGGCGGGGTCGCACAACGTATAGTTAAGTGTACCAGGCCCCGCCCGGTCAAGGCAAAAATCCGTGGGGGTTTTCGTGGAGTCGCAGGCAGCACAGGCACATCAAGGTGTTTAAGGGGCTTTTTTCACCTCTTGACAGATATGCATGGAACAGGCATACTGATGCATATCATATGGTGAGGTGACGCATGAGGACAACCCTGAATATTGATGATGATTTGATGGATAGGGCCTCAAGAATGACGGGCGTTAAAGAAAAGACGAAAATAGTGAAGCTTGGGCTTGAAGCGCTTATTGCCAGGGAAAGCGGGAAAAGGCTTGCCAGGCTTGGAGGAACGGAAAAGAAACTAAAGACAATACCGAGAAGGCGCACATCGTAAAATGGTTCTCGTCGATACATCGGTTTGGGTTTCTCACTTGCGCGAGAACAATACGCCTCTCGTTGATCTTCTTAATAACGCTCACGTTGCCTGTCATCCGTTTATCATTGGAGAATTAGCCTGCGGCAATCTCGGGAACGGAGTGACGATAATCTCGCTTCTCGAAAACCTGCCGACGGGTCTATCTGTGGATCATCATGAAGTAATCCGTTTCATTGAGAATCATAAACTCCAGGGACAGGGATTGGGGTACGTAGATGTTCATCTCCTTGCCTCGGCCGTACTAACCGGATTTTCGCTATGGACATTTGACAAAAAGCTGAAGCAGTTTTCCGACAAGCTGAATTGCATGCATAAAGAGTGATTGTGAGTTTGAAATGGAGATAAGGATCAAAAAAACAGGTTCGAGAATATTGATGGGTAATGTATCGGGGACTGTCAATATGTATACGGTTGTGGAAGACGGAAGGGAATTTTTTCTTGCCCGCACCTCACATACGCATGGCAGCAACGTCGGGATTGCAAATAAGGAAGGCATTCTCTACGTGGAAAGTGATGACGGAAAGGTCCATCATCAGGTGGCGAGGCCAGGCGGGGCCTGCGGACTGAATACCGACGACGAGGTGGTGGAAGGGCTCTCACCGCTTGCCCTTCGTGCGGTGCTTATGGCAGACTAATGCAATGAGTCGGCTGAAATCACGATAACAACCAGGGAAATGTAGATCACGCAAAACCAATAACCCTGTTCTTCAGACTTCTCAAATCAGTTCAGATCTCTTTCCATTGTCTTGCCGAAGTCGTTCGCTTCAAGGATTGCTGTTTTCAGGAGACCGTGCGTCAATGCGAAAGGTTCATACCGAATGAAGAATACGTCCAGGCTGTGCTGAACGATATCGTCCAGTTCAGATCCTCGCTGCAGGGGGTCAAAACCCAGTTGGGCGAGATGGAGCGGAAGACCCACGTCTTTGAAGAACCGGGCCGCCTGCGCGGCTTCATCCATGTGTTTTTCCATGATGAGCTGCGTCATAACGCCGATTGCCACCAACTCTCCGTGAAGGCAGTTTGTGTGCAGTTCACGTGAGGCCGTCAACCCTTGCGCCACGCCGTGCGCTCCTGCAAGCCCGCCGCTTTCGAACCCGAGCCCGGAAAGAAGGATGTTGGCTTCGACGACGCGGCCGAGTGCCTGCCCGGCCCGATTGTTTCTGACTTCGTCCAGTGCTGCGCTGCCGTACTCGAGAAGCAGGTCACGGCACTGCCGGGCGATGGCAAGGGCCGCCATGGTCGGTCTTGCCCCCCTCGCTGTTCTCGCCGCCGGGTTTTCCATACAGCATCGCGCCTCGTAGAACGTGGAAAAAGCATCTCCCATGCCGGCTACGATATATCTGGGTGGGGCGGCGGAGATCATGTCAAGGTCGACCAAAACCATCAGGGGATTTGTAGCGCAGAATTCCACGTGCTGAAATACCCCATTCTTATCGTACACAACGGAGTGTGCCGCTGTCGGCGCATCTGTCGAAGCGGTGGTGGGGATTGTTATGACAGGCACACCAAGCCTTGACGCCGCCATTCTGGCGGTATCGAGACATTTACCTCCGCCGACGCCGATGAGGGCACATATGCCCGAACCCGAGCCTTCAAAAAAGGTGACAATCCTCTTTGCCTCTTCCAGCGTCGATTCACCCTGAAAGACTGCCTTTTCTGCTCCAAATCCGGCGGCGTTCAGGCTCCTGCTGATGATGCCCGAAAGGGCGGCATCCCGTCCGGGGGTAATGAGCACGCCCGCACGGCCCGTAAGGCACAGCGACAAATACTCACCAAGAAGATTGATAACACCGTGTCCCTGGATGTATTGTGATGGGGATACAAAGAGTTGCACGGGATTTTTGCCATCCGGCAGTCTTTGATATGTCAGATTGGGGTCGAGAGTTTCCGGATTTCTCATTTCCTGTCCTCCCAGGGGTGATGTCTGTTTGTATGGGTTATTCTGTTCTTAAGGCGTTGTCGGTTGCTGATGCTATCATAATGGAATTGTCCGCTCGTTTCAAGAAAATGCGTATTTCGCTCCATCCGGCCACCCATCGGGCAGGGGGCCAGGGGAACTAATAAGTGCAGATGGTCCGGAATGGGATATGCTCCTGGCGACGTTTGCTCGCGGGATCAGAATTGGAGTATACTTGAAAAATTTTCAGGGCAGGAAGAACATGGATCAAAAAGACTATTATCAAATTCTCGAAATAGACATTCAGGCCACGCCCAGGGAGATAAAGGAGGCCTACCGCAGGCTCGCATTTCAATATCACCCGGACAGGAATTCCGGAGATTCCGGTGCGGTCGAACATATGAAAAGCATAAACGAGGCGTATGCGGTTCTATCCGATCCGACAAAAAGGCAGCGATATGACAGCCTCAAAGAGACCTACGGTTATTCCGCCTATGACAGGTTCCGGGAAGGCTATTCCGAAAATGATATTTTCAGAGGATCCGACATTAACCAGATATTCGAGGAAATCTCGCGGTCGTTCGGTTTCAGGGGCTTTGAGGATATCTTCAAAGAGGTCTATGGCTCCGGCTACCAGACCTTTCAATTCAGGCAAGGCGGTCTTTTCGGGCGGGGTTTTATATTCACCGGCCGCATGAACAAGAATGCCTTTGATCATGGTGCGGGGCAGGGGATGTTTTCACGCCTTCTGGGCAAGCTGGCAGGATATGCCCTGAAGAGAATGACGGGTGTCGGGGCCAGGGACAGATATGATTCATTGCGGCTCACCCCTGCCCAGGCGAAGAATGGGGGAAAAGTGCCTTATACTGATAAAGGCAACGGTAGGAATATTCTCATTACAGTCCCTCCCGGTGTCACCGATGGGCAGATGATCCGTCTGCGAGGACTGGGAGTCCAGGATCAACCGTCTTTTGCACCCGGAGACCTCTATTTGAAAGTGGAGATCGCCAGACCTTTCTTGCAGACAATCAAAAGTCTTCTTAAAAAGAAAATGGATGTTGTTAAGAGATAGCGGCCATTTAAGCTGATCGGCTCTTCAAAAGCAGGCATAATTGGTTCGCGAAATCTTCTCTGGACGATGGCCCGTTCCCGGCGTCGGTAAAATTCCGCTCGTCAAAACGGGCGCGAAATTCCCGAAGCTGCTCCTGGTTCGTGACCCAGGTCAACAGTCTTGAAAAATCCTCTTCCTGTGAAAAATCGTTGTTACCCAGGATAAAGCCCTTACATTTATTACATACGTATGCATCGAGTGAATAGGTGTTTACGTGCTTGTCCGGATCAAAGTCGTGCCGGCACCAGCCCGCTGCTTCTGTGAGAAATCTACCCCTTTCTTCGTTCATGTTTACAACCTGCTGGCTTCACTATATCATGGAACGGACGATTCATCGACTGGATTTGGACCCCTTTGACGGAGCCCTTAAATATTTCAATTTCGCGCAGCCATACTGGTCAAGCTGTTGTTTTTTGCTGCAGCCGCGCAGGCTGTCATAATGATGCTTTTATCTGATCATTTTTTAATGTTGTGTTTTTTTCGGACGAGGTGGTATCCTCAAAAAATAGATAGCCGTACAAGCCGTAACAACACCACATAATTAACTGAAAAAAGGGGGGTATAGACATCACAAGCTGAGCTGTTCGCTGCGACTCATTCCCTGGGCTTTTATGTATTCCATCGCAGGTTGTATTCCGGTGCTTTCGTGTACCTATGTCAGCCATATCAAAATCAAAAGGGGAACGAATGGAAGACACGAAGAGGACGAAACAGCAACAAACGGAATCGGCTCAAAAAAAAGAGAGAACCAGGACTGAACATGAAACAAATCCATTTATCGATTCCATGACACTCATCAACAAGTCGTATGTGTATGAATTTGCGAGTGAGACTTATTGCAGGGACCATGGAAGGACCAGAAAAGAAGTCGTTGGCAATTCAGTCGCCCAGATCTGGGGTGAGACAAGCTTCAAGTTTATCAGGAAACATCTGGACCAGTGTTTTTCCGGCAATGTCGTGCGATATGAAAACTGGCTGGAATTTCCCGGCGAGGAAGCAAAATTTTACCGCGTTACCTATTCACCGTACTTCAATCAGGCAGGCTACGTTACCCACGCAGTAGTGGCATCCGAGGACATTACCGATTTCAAAAGAGAAGAAGAATCCCTTGAGAAGAGCGACCCAGGCTTCAGGGCTGTCTTAAAGAACATGCATTACGGAGTTTTCACGTTTGATCCGGAGGGACGATTTACCTTTGTCAATGATGTAATAGTGAAAAGATCAGGATATCCACGGGAGTGGTACGTGGGGAAAAGCTTGTTTGATGTGGTGCGGCCGCAGGAAAGAGATACGGTTCGGGAACATTTCCAGGCGACGGTGCGCGGGGAACAACAGGTAGCGCCATACGAGTTCTCCTTTCTCAAAGCCGCTGACGAAATCGCGTGGGCCCATATCAGCACGACACCGATACGGGAGGGCGGTCAAATAGTGGGAGTCCTCGGCGTCATGCTCGATATTACGAAACGTGTCCAATCGGAACATGCACTTATAGAAAGCGAAGAGAAATACAGGAGACTTTTCGAGGAGTCAAGAGATGCCATATTTATTACTGATAATGAGGGAAGGCTTACCGATGTGAACCGCTCTTTTCTGAAGCTGTTTGACTATAAGAATGACGAGATAGATGGATTGCGTGCTATTGATACATATGTAAACAAGGACGAGTGCATAAAGTATATGAAAGAGGTCGAGGAAGAGGGTTTTGTCGAAGATTTTGCGGTAAAATTGAAGAAAAAAGATGGAACGGTGATGGAGTGCCTTCTCAACGGAACACCGTTGCGTGGTGTTGACGGGAAGATCAGGGGCTATCAGGGTATAGCGAGACAGCAATCGAGATAGCCGTATATAGGGCTCATACGTTGGAGAAGCCGCATATGAGCGGCTCTCCAACGCTATCATCAGCTGTAATTAGTATTACGGTACCGTAATCCGGAGCAAATAACCGGGTGTTGGACCGGAAGCAAAGCGGCCGGCGTGCATGGTCCATCGCCGCCCAAGGCCGAGTTTCGCAGACATCATGACGGGGATTACTCGTCTCTCTTCCAGAGGACGAATACAAGCCATGCCACGAATATCCTCACCGGCAGTGCCATGCCGGTCGGCAGATCAATTAGCGCCTTGCGCGTCAAAGCATGCTCCGGTTTGATGGTCCCGATCGGACGGCCGTTTTCGCTCAGGACAAAGGTGCGGACCACCGGGGAAGCGGCCTGAAGGAGAAATTCCCTGCTATTATGTCTGACCACGAACGACCGAAGCAGCGCGCTCGGTTTTTCGGCCCGGGCCAATTCTTTTCCGTCTTCTTCAAGGACGAAGGCGCCTCGAAGGAGACGCTCCCGGTAAATTCTGTGCGTTCTTCCGTTGAGACGCACTTCGCCGGCCTCGCGCACCCACCGGATATCGATCCCGGCGATGTTCCGGTCAGCTTCGTCGAAAATTGTGAACTTCCATGAAAAGAAACCGTTGGGTTTGGCCCTGAGCATCGGATTGGAACCTCCGTTTCGGGCTCTTGTTTTTTCCCGGGCAACATGTCCCTTGTTTTGCTGTCGGGCATATTGAAACCCGGAGCCCGGGCTGATGCCACTAGTGATTTTTTCTGCGTGAATTCACTCATTGTTTATAGCATAATATGCACATCTGTCCAAAATAAAAGGTCGTCAGCGTCACAGTTCGCAGCCTTTTGAAGTTTCTCTTGTGCTGCGAGCCGAAATGTTGTGACGCGAATCTGGCGTTGATGCTAGAATAATCGCAAAGCCCCCCGTGCTTTTGCCGGAGGGGTGAACAGAAATTGCGGGGAAGAACCATCTTGCGAGGGAGCCGAAAAGCCAGAGAGGTGACAGGAGTATGAGAAAGGAAGAACACATCGATACCGCCGTCAGGATCATGGAACGCTTTGCGGAACTGACGGGGCTTTCGCCGGAGGGAAAATCCCCGAAGCGCTACCTCTGGACCGACGCCTACGCGGTCTGCAACTTTCTGGGGCTTTATGGAGAAACCGGGGACGTCAGGTACAGGGACCTGGCGCTTCGGCTTGTCGATCAGGTACACACCGTGCTCGGCAGGTATCGTGAAGGCGGTCCGCGGACCGGTTGGATCAGCGGCGTTGGGGACGAAGATGGCGCGGCCCATCCTGCGAAAGGGGGTTTGAGAATCGGCAAAGCGCTCGATGAACGTGGTCCCGCGGAACCCCTTGACGAGCGCAGGGAATGGGACAGGGACGGGCAATATTACCATTACCTGACGAAGTGGATGCATGCACTCAACCGGGTCAGTGTTGTTACCGGCGATCTCACATACAACAGATGGGCGACGGAACTGGCAAAGGCCGCCCATCGCGGATTCGTCCACGCCGTTTCGGGGACGGACATAAAGCGGATGTACTGGAAAATGAGCATCGACCTGTCCCGTCCGCTTGTGGCCTCCATGGGGCACCATGATCCGCTCGACGGCCTCATAACCTGCATTCAGCTCCAGGCGACAGGGATGCAGGATCCTGAAAAGCCTTCATCCCTTGATCTTGCCGCAGAAATTGATGACTTCTCACGTATGTGCGAAGGGATAGACTGGCAGACGGATGATCTGCTTGGTCTCGGCGGCCTCCTGACAGATGCGTTCAGGGTAGCGCAGCTTTTCGTTGGGGGAGCACTTGAGGGGTCTGATTCGCTGAGAGTGATCCTCGACGCGTCCTTGCCGGGGCTCAGATACCCGAACAGGGAAAATTTTCTTTATGCTCCCGCACGGTTCAGGCTTGCCTTTCGGGAGCTTGGGCTGTCGATAGGATTGCATGCCCTTCAGAGACTGGAGACGATCATCAAGGAAAACCGGTCCGTTTTTGAAGGGGACAAAGATATCGCCATTCTTCTAAAGACCCTCTGGAAATTCCTGCCGCTGGGGGAAAAGATCGAAGCTTTCTGGCTTGATGCTCAAAATCAGAAAACGGACGCGTGGAAAGAACACCGCGACATCAACACGGTCATGCTGGCGACGAGCCTGGCGCCGGACGGGTTCTTGACGATCCGGTGATCGGGAGATAGTACGTTATTGTCAAGAATTGTTCGGGCCTAAAGACGAAGTCCTGTACAAATATTTACTACAATATGGTACCATGAGCGGGCCCGCGATGAACGAAACAAAAGGAACAGGCTTGCTGTACGCGGTCGGGAAAGTTGTCCTGTGGGTGCTGCTTCTTTTGCTCCCGCTTTTTGTTGTTATTTCAAACTCTCGTGCATCGGCCCTCGAACAAAAAGAACCTGTCGCTCTGACGGAATACTTCTCCCTGGGTGCGAAGGTAAAATACCTTTTCAGAAGTCACACATCCTATGAGTTCGGAAACCCCTTCCCTCCCTATCAGGCACCGTTGAGCCGATTGGAATTTCCCCTCGACTCATGGTGGGGTGGAGTTGAAATGAGGTTTAATCTTTCCCGTCTCTCACTGGGGATGGAGGCGCTGACCAACGTGTCCCGGAATGCCCACGGTGAAATGGAGGATTCTGACTGGGACGATGACGCCAGGCCCGATGTGAAGACTATCTACAGTCAATCGCAAATGCGTGTCGGTCCCAGTTATATGGTCAGGGCCGATGCGGACCTTGAAGTCTCTGATTGGCTCGGATTGCCGAAGTGGCTGAGCATAAGGCCGGTGACAGGGATACGGTGGCAAAGGTTCAATCTTGTGGCGCACGATGGCGTACAGTACTCGTACCCGTCCGGAGATCCCCCGCTGCCCCTGCCGGGGGAATCGATTCGTTTCAAACAGGAATACTGGCAATATTTTGCGGGGGTGCGTTCGGATATCGGTCTGACGCAGCTTACCGGCGTAGCCTCTTTGAGGTTTCTCGCACAATTCGACTGGGCATACGTGGAAGGAATTAACGAGGACAACCACCTGCTCAGGGCGGGCCGGCGGTTTACGAGCGAAAACACGTACGGCCACGCCTGGCATGGCTCTGTCGGTCTCAAAAAGGATCTGTCGGAACATTTTACGCTGGGTTTCGATGTCGATTATCTGGCCATATCGACCACCGGCAATCACCGTCTTCTCAACGAAACCTTTAATGTCGATATGAGCTTTACCCACGGAGTCAAGGTGTGGTCGGACCAGGCAAGCGCCTGTCTGACCCTGGAATATCGTTTCTGATCGGATGGAAATTCTGTAGCGGTCTTTATAGTATGACATTTCCTCGGTTCCGAGTGTGCCTTAAGCGAACCGGAAGGGCGAAACGGGTGGCGAAACGTGTAATGTCTAAAGATGCGCGGATTTAAACCGATAGTGTTCCAGGTGATGCGCCGCGCTGCAAAAAAGCCTGAACGATGGACCTGCCGCGCGGCGCATACCTGGAAAGTCGAAGACCCCTACCCCCACTACCACTGCTTTACCTTTGCAGGGTTCCCCTTCTTGGTTTTTGGTTGGCGATCGATCTTCTGTACTGGCTTCCATACGTCTCGATCAGCCTGTCCACCGTCCCGTTATCGATAAGTTCACCGAGCTTCTTGTTGATTTGCGGAAGATATTTTACGTAGGGAGATTTCCTGGAAATCCCGATATACCAATTTTCCACGCAAACTTCTCTGGGAAGAAGCTCCACCTTGTCCGTTATACCGAGTCTGTCAGCCTCGAAAAGGCCTGAGTACATCGCGTAAATAAAATAATCCACGCGCCCCTTTATCAGCTTTGCAAAGCTTTGTTCCACATTGGGCGAACGGGTGATGGTGAGCTTGGCGGAAAGAAAACTGTCAAACGCCTGGCCGAAACTGTCGCCCTTTGTAGTAGTGCCTTTTTTTCCGATCAGATCGTCCCATTTAGAATAGGCAAATCCCTTGCCCCGAGCCACGAATGCCACGACGGGATCCTTGGCGTAGGGACTGGAATATTCAAAGAACGCCTTCCTGTTCTCTGTCATGTAAAGGCCGACGAGCACATCGATCTTGCCCTCTCTCGCCTCTTCCTGGACCTTGTCCCAGTCACCGCGATAGGGCGATTTTACCGTCACGTTGAGATCCTTAAAGAGCAATCTGACGAGCTCCGGGCCGGCGCCTGTGATGGTGTTTTTTTCCTTCCACATGATCGGTGCATATTGAGGGTGCCCGGAGGCGATGAGTGTATCGGCAGCCTGAACGATGCCTGCGAAGAACAAAGATACTGCCAGGACTGCGAATATAAGAGAGCTTTTCATGCGGCACACCTTTTCCTGAGGTTGCATAAGCGTATCTCGCTGGACCGGCCGATAGATACTACCACAATCCAGGAAAAGTTTCAGGGGTAAAAAACAGGTTCAGGCCCCCGTGGTCCCGCCTGTGCCCTGGCGCATCGCCCAGCGGCTGAGTACGACGATTCTCCGTCCATACTGTGTCGTCTGGACCAGTTCACCCTCCCAGCGCCCCTTGCTCCCAACTATGGCGAGGATACTCTCAAGAGGAATAGGGAATTGTGTGTCCAGAAGCTTATGATGATCCTTGATGCCAAGGTCTTCGCGGGTAAAACCGGCAGCTCTCTTCAAGACTCAAATACAAGCCATTCACAAGAAAACACACAGCGAAACCCTGTCGATGGAAGCGCAAGCCGTGGTTTTTAGCATATGCTGTTATATCATAATAAAGTAATTAGTTTATTACTATATACAGGAATATACGGAACAAGATACGTTGATACTGCCATAAAATTACAGTTTTAGTCTCAACGATTGTCTGTAACCTTGTGAATTATTTCATTATTTTGCCTTGACAAGTGATGTTGGCACTTGTTAATTTATGAGCGAGAAATATAAACTTCGCCGACTCATATCGGGATGCGAAGATACTCTTGGAGGAGTAAAAATGAGGTACGGAGAAACAGGATATAACTTAGAGATCGATCTAACCCACGGAAGCATCGAGAGGGTAGAGACCGACCCGAAGGATACGGAACTTTATCTCGGGGGTCTCGGTACGAACGCCAAGATATTATGGGACAGGGTTCCTGCTGATGTCGACCCTTTTTCTCCCGATAATATCCTTATATTCAGTACAGGTTTGCTGTGCAGCACACCTGCTCCCGGTGCGAATCGTACCATCGTCACTACCTATTCACCTCAGACCCTGTTCATGGCATATTCGATGATGGGAGGGGTTTTTGCTCCTGAATTGAAATTTGCCGGTTACGACAAGCTCATCTTCACCGGTAAGTCGGCGAAACTGGTATACATATGGATAAACAACGACAAGGTGGAGATACGCGATGCAAGTCATCTGAAAGGCAAGGGCGCCGTTGAGACACAGGAGCTCATAAAGCAGGAGTTGAATGAGCCCGATGCCCAGGTGGCAGCCATAGGGCTCGCCGGCGAGAGCAAGGTCTGGATGGCCTCCATCGAGCAGGGGCGCTCAAGCGCCAGCCGTCTCGGAGTCGGCGCCGTTATGGGCGACAAAGGGATAAAGGCGATAGCCGTCCGCGGGACAAAGGATGTCAACATTGCCAAACCGGCGGAATTCTACCAGCTCTGCAACGAAGTGCTTCAGTACATAAAGTTCCGCGAAGAGAAGCCGGTTCCCGGCGTAATGCCCATTCTGGCGGGCCTTGGTTCACCCCAGGAGATGAAGCACATCGACGAAAAGTGGCATACCGAGAATTTCGTTTGGGGAAATGCCCGCGAGCGGAGAAGAGACTTCTGGACGAAGGAAATCGAAGAGAAATGGAACAAGACACAGCTGACTGCCCGCAAGCGGTTGATAAGCTGCTACAACTGTCCCATGAAGTGCGGGGCAATAATATCCCTTCCCGGGATGTCAACCTACATGATGAAATGCTTCTCAAAACTTACCTATGCAATGGCTGCTTATGTGGAGGACCTGGACTTCGGTTTCAGGATCGCTCAGCGTGCCACGGAATACGGGGTCGACGGATTCTCAACCCCGCAGGCGATGGCCTTCGCCGTGGAACTCTATAATGCCGGCATTCTGACCGATAAGGACTTCGAGGGAACAGACGCGTATGAAGCGTGTCCGAAAGATAACGCGGGGAGGTTCTACTGGCTTCTCGACAGGATAGCCCGCCGGGAAGGCATAGGAGACGTTCTGGCCAACGGCACATATTGGGCGGCCAAGGCGATCGGCAACGGCGCAGAGGAATATGCCCACAACAACATCAAGAAACACGAACAGCTGCCTCTCAAGCTGGGAATGCTCAATCCCGTTTATTACCTTATGTATTCAACCGGCGAGAAGATGAACATCACCCAGATCGAAGGGCAGTTCCCGCAGTCGCCCTTTCCTACCATGGAGGAGAGATTAGACTTCGTGAAGGATTGGATCCAGGTCCCTGATGAGAAATTCAAGAAATACCTGCTTGACTGGGAGATGCGCGGAGAATTTGCAAATCCGACTTACCCTACGCCTGAAATAGCCACTGACATAGTTGACTGGCAGGAGATGATGCACTTCATCGATGACGCCCTCGGGATGTGCGCCGGGTTGTCATCCTTTCCCTTGAAGCCCCCCTATCACATGCATAACTACCCGAAGTTCATCTCCGCGGCGACCGGGATAGAGATGGATCAGGAGAAACTGACGGAAATATACAGGAGAAACAGGAACTTTGTCAGGGCCATCAACACGAGGAGAGGATTAAGGAGAGCCGATGAGGTACCGCCGGCAGACCACTGGAAAAAAAGGTTCCCCGAACTCGAAGCAAAGCTTCTGGATACATACTACAAATTCAAGGGCTGGAACAATGACGGTATTCCCACGAAAGAGACCCTCGAAAAATTAGGCCTCGGATTTGTTGCCGAAGACTTTATTAAGAGGGGCATTCTGAAAGATGACGCCGAAGCTGGTTCGGCAAAAGAGGACAAATAAAGATAGGTGGTAACCGACATGGACGAGAAAAAAAAGAAGAAAATCAAAACAATAAAGATCGATCTTGACAAGTGCAACGGTTGCCGGGCATGCGAGGTGATCTGCTCCGCATTTCACGCCAACCCGCCATACAGCAGCAATAATCCGGCAAGGTCCCGGGTTCGCATGATCCGTGAACCGATAAAGGATATATATGTTCCCGTCTACGCCGGCGAATACACCCCGGCGGAGTGCATGGGCAGGGACAAATATATCATCGACGGCAAGGAATACGATGAATGTGCCTTCTGCAGGGCCGCATGTCCTTCCAGGGCTTCATTCAAGGAACCCGATTCGGGCCTTCCCCTCAAGTGCGATATGTGCGAAGGTGAGGAAGAGCCCCTGTGTGTCAAATGGTGCATAACCGATGCCCTGACGTACGAAGAGCGGGAAGAGGACATAGAGGAGGAACCGAAGGCGGAAGACGTGGAAATAGGCCTTTCCTCCATGATCGACA
>DIFE01000154.1 GCA_002418985.1 Deltaproteobacteria bacterium UBA5756 | reverse complement strand
CTGCCGATTGAGCTACACCAGCAAAATAGTTATTATACTACAAGAAACATCCGCAAATCAATATGAAGTTCCGTACGAACAAAACATAATTAATTAAAATATTTTGCCCCCGCATGTCAACACATTCCTTAGCAATATCACATTTTAGTTCGCATGCATTAACATAACATATTGACAATGGCGATTAAAATGTAGTTACATAAAACGCTTTTATTAATCAAGGAGGTGATGCCGTTATGGTATGCGCAACATTGAAGCCGGGGATCGAATGCCTGTTCATGAAGAAAACTGGGTGTTCCTACAGCGGAGGAAAATGCCTTACGATCGTTGAGAATTGCGAGGGATGTACCAGGGTCATCGAGTTCGAGACCGGAAAATATTGCACGAGCTTCCCTGCTCCTTCCCAGAAGTGGCAGAAGGGTTCCTGTCCGATGTCAACCCACGTGAAAAAAGCGGCCAAGGTTGAAGAAAAGATCAACCCTCTCAAAGCGTCTAAGAGGGCTGCGGGCAAGAAGTAGTACCTACGGCCTGCGGATCGCTCGATCATACAACACAATTGCCCGAATCGAAGAGGATCTTGCGAAAGATTCCCGGATTATATGTGTTGTGTTTTTGTACTCGCAGGCCGGGTCATCCGGGTGTCTTGAGCAAGGAGAGTTTATTCAATAATGCAGAACCATTTGACTTTCGGTCCGATGGGTGGTAAAAAATGACAAGTCTTAAAGAGGAGGACAACCTTTGAGGAAAAATAAATCGGCCATCAAGCGAGCTGTACAGTCTGAGAAACGCAGGCTGAGAAACTCCCACTTCAAATCTACGATGAAGACAAAGATCAAGCGGGCCATCGGTGCCATCGACAAAAAAGACGAACAGTCTGCAGCGCTCTTCAAGGATGCCGTGTCCTCTATCGACAGGGCCTCTTCCAAGGGAGTCGTTCACAGAAATAATGCGTCAAGAAAGATTTCCAGGTTATCCAGGAAACTTCACAAGAGCCAGCAGGCATAAGTTCCAGGATCAATACTCCAGGAGCAATTGAGCACTGAATCTCCTCGCCAGGCGGGCGGACAGCCTGCGGATGGCCTCTCTGCGGTTGTATTCCTCGGCTGTGTTCTGTATTTTGTAGATCTCAGAATCGGAAAGCGTAAAGTTCTTCACCAGTTTGCCGTTCCTTTGGAACAGGGAAGTGCTGAGTGTTACCGACACAACCTTTTCAATAACAACACCATCGGCACCGAGAGACGAGGGCTGGGTTATGATATCGGTGATTTCACCTCTCAGGTAGCCGTCGGCTGATTCCTTGTTCAGCGTGAACAGTCCTGTCATGAGGAGTTCCTTCGAAAAGGAATCCGTGACCGGCTGGGATATGGCGGGTTCATAGGTTGAGTTCTTGAAGACAGATACGTAGATTGAGGATATATCTCCCCCATAGATGCCCTTGCCGCCGATAAGCTGGTATCCGCATCCTGCCAGGATGATCAGCAAAATCGTTCCAATAAAAAGTATTCCTGTTCGTTTCATAGTGTTACCTTTCATGCTGCTTCCCGGTTATCTTTATTTGTTTCACTGTGCCACCTTGCCCATCCCTGTCACCGTTGCCCGATATTCTATCCACAGACAATATTGACAAGCTTGTTGGGCACGACGATCGTTTTCCGGATGGTCTTGCCTTCAAGATGCCTTTGCACCTTTTCAAGGGCAAGGATCATGTCCTTGAGCGTCTCTTGCTCCATGTCACGGTCTGCCTCACAGGTGTCCCTGAGCTTACCATTAATCTGAACGGCTATCATAACCTTTTCCTCTTTTACGAGGTCCGCGTTCCATGTCGGCCAGGACAAGCCGAGGTATGCCACATCTCCCCCGAGGGTCTGCCATAGCTCTGAGACCATGTGGGGCACAAAGGGGAAGAGAAGCCTGAGGATGGTTTCGATGGCTCCCTTGAGAAGTGCCCGTGCCCTCTCGTCAGCGGCCCCCTTCTCAACAAACTTATACGTCATGTTGACGAGTTCCATGATGCTTGCGATAGCCGTATTAAGATGGAAACGCCCCAGGTCGTCGGTGACCTTCATGATCGTCTTGTGAATCTTACGGATCAACTGTTTTTCATCGCCTCCAGCCCCCGGAAACTGGTTGATTGCAGTGAGTCCGCCAAGAGACTTCGCCCGCTCGGCGGCAAGCCGCCAGACCCTCTGAAGAAAACGATAACTGCCTTCGACGCCCTGATCGCTCCAATCGAGGTCCCGCTCGGGAGGGGAAGCAAAAAGACAGAAGAGCCGTGCGGTGTCAGCGCCGTATTTTTCAATGAGATAGTTGGGGTCGACCACATTGCCCTTCGATTTACTCATTTTTGCTCCGTCCTTGATGACCATCCCCTGGGTGAGGAGGTTCTCGAAAGGCTCTCGGACGCCGACAAGGCCGAGTTCGTTGAGGACCCGGTTAAAGAAACGGGAATAGAGAAGGTGTAAAACGGCATGTTCGATACCGCCGATATACTGGTCCACCGGCATCCAGTAATCGACACGCTTCCTGTCAAGCGCGCCTTCATTGTAATCCGCACAGGTGTATCGCAGGAAATACCATGAGGACTCGACAAATGTGTCCATCGTGTCAGTTTCACGCCGTGCCTTCTTTTTGCAGATGGGACATTCCACCTCGTAGAATGCGGGATGGTCCGCAAGCGGTGAGCCGCCCACGACCTTGATCTCGAGGTCGACGGGAAGTACGACGGGCAGATCCTTCTCGGGTACCGGTACGGTCCCGCAATCCTCACAATAGATGATCGGGATGGGGTTGCCCCAGTACCGTTGACGCGAGATGCCCCAATCCTTCAGGCGATAATTGACGGTCCTGGTTCCAAACCCCGTCTCTTCCAGGTAGTCTATGATGGACCCGATTGCCTCGCGGTTGTTCATACCATTAAACCTATCCGAATTGACAAGAACACCCTCGTCGACATAAGCGCAATCCATAGACCGCGGGTCGAGCAGCCTGTCTTTCGGGGTGATGGTGACAATTATCGGCAGATCGCACTCTTTTGCGAATTCATAGTCCCTCTGGTCGTGTGCGGGAACGGCCATGATGGCCCCCGTGCCGTATTCCATGAGAACGAAATTCCCCACATAGATGGGTATCTTGTTGCCCGTCAGCGGATTGATCGCATATTTCCCTGTGAAAACACCCTCTTTTTCCAGGTTGATCTCACCCCGGAAGCTCCTGTCCTGCGACTTGACCTTTTGCACAAAAGCAGCCACGTCCTTTTCCTGTGCGGTCCCGCGGGAAAGCTCCAGGGTCAGCGGGTGTTCCGGCGCCAGGACCATGAAGGTCACACCATAGAGGGTATCGGGCCGGGTTGTAAAGATGGTGAAACGCCTGCCGTCCTCTAGGGTAAAATGGACCTCCACCCCATAGCTCTTGCCTATCCAGTTCTTCTGCATGCTCGTGACCTTCTCGGGCCAACCGGGCAGCTTGTCGCAATATTCGTAAAGTTCATCGGCATATCTGGTAATCGCGAAGAACCATTGCGTCAATTCCTTCTGGATGACTTCCTCACCGCAGCGCCAGCAGCTGCCGCCCTCAACCTGCTCGTTGGCAAGCACGGTCTGACATTTCGGGCAGAAATTGACCGGTGAGCTCTTTCGGTAAACCAGGCCCTTTTCATACATCTTGAGAAACATCCATTGTTCCCACCGGTAATAATCAACGTCGCAGGTGGCGATCTCGCGCCTCCAGTCGTAGCCGAATCCGAGGCGCTTCAATTGCTGCCGCATATAATCGATATTTTCGTGGGTCCACGCCGCCGGCTGTATGCCTCTTTCAATGGCCGCATTCTCCGCGGGCATGCCGAAGGCATCCCACCCCATGGGGTGAAGGACATTAAGGCCCTGCATTCTCTTGTACCGTGCTATGACATCACCGATGGAATAGTTCCTTACGTGTCCCATGTGGATCTTTCCCGAGGGATAGGGAAACATCTCAAGGAGGTAGTATTTTTGTTTCGGTGGGTCTTCGTCTACACGGAACGCCTCCCGCTCTTCCCAGAATTTTTGCCATTTCTCTTCGATCGCATGCGGTTCATAGGGGTTCATCATCATTCTCCAGACGTAGTAAATCGGGCTTGAATCCGTTTATTTCTCGAGCATTGCCCCGATACGCAGCCTCAGGGCGTTAAGGCGTATGAATCCCCCGGCATCCTTCTGATCGTAGACGGTGTCGGTATCGAAGGTCGCGAAATCCTTCATGTATAGGGAATTATCCGATTTGCGTCCCACAACCATGCAGTTGCCCTTATAGAGTTTCAACCGCGCGGTGCCGTTGACCACGGACTGGATCTCGTCCGTCAGGGCCATGATCGCCTTCATCTCCGGGGAGAACCAGAACCCGTAATAGATGAGCTCGGCGACCTTAGGGATGAGACCGTCGCGAATATGCATCACTTCCCTGTCGAGGGTCAATGTCTCGACGGCACGGTGCGCCGCATGGAGGATCGTGCATCCGGGCGTCTCATACACGCCGCGTGATTTCATTCCCACGAACCGGTTCTCCACGATATCGACCCGCCCGATGCCGTTTGCCCCGCCGGCCTTATTCAGGTGATCGATGATCTGGAAGGCGGACATTTTGTTGCCGTCTATCGCTACGGGGATGCCCTTCTCAAAGGCGATCTCCACGTACAACGGCTTATCGGGGGCTTTTTCCGGGGAAACGGTGGTCTTGAACATGTCTTCGCTCGGCTCCGACCAGGGGTCTTCCAGGATGCCGCCCTCATAGCTGATGTGCATGAGGTTCCGGTCCATGCTGTAGGGTTTCTTCTTCGTCACCGGGACTTCTATGTCATGCTTTTTTGCATAGTCTATGAGGTCGTCCCGTGACGTAAATTCCCATTCCCGCCAGGGCGCTATTATCGTGACGTTCGGCTCCATGGCATAGAAGGTGAGTTCGAAACGGACCTGGTCGTTGCCCTTGCCTGTAGATCCATGGCAAACCGCATCGGCCTTTTCCTCCCTCAATATCTCAATCTGCCTTTTCGCGATGAGCGGCCGTGCGATGGACGTACCCATGAGGTAGTTGCCTTCGTAAATGGCATTCGATTTTATGGCAAAAAATATGAAATCCCGGGCGAATTCCTCCCGAAGGTCTTCTATATAAACCTTTGACGCACCGGTCTTCAGGGCCTTTTCCTCCAAACCGACAAGTTCTTCCTCCTGACCGACGTCCGCAGCGTAGGCGATTACCTCGCAATCATACACGTCTTTGAGCCATTTCACGATAATCGATGTGTCGAGCCCTCCCGAATACGCAAGGACCACTTTCTTAACCTTTTTCATCCTGACCTCCATTTTATTCGACGGAAGCTTTGGACGGCTTCCCGAGAAGCCACTCGAGCAGCGCTTTCTGCGCGTGCAGCCTGTTCTCCGCCTGAGTAAATATGACCTCACTGAAGCGTTCAAAGACTTCGTCCGTTATTTCCTGACCGCGATAGGCCGGCAGGCAGTGCATGACGATGGCGTCCCTGCGTGCATGCCCCAGCAGTTTGTCGTCTATTTTGTATCCCCTGAATGCCTTCTTCCTCGCCGTCTTTTCACTTTCCTGACCCATACTGACCCATACATCGGTGTATATGACGTCCGCGTCACGCACGGCCTCCGACGGATCGTCGGTAATGGTGAAATCGCTGTTTCTGGAAGCCCGATCCGTCAGTTCCCGATCGGGCAGATAGCCTTTCGGCGTGGCGATGGAGAAGGGCATCTCCATCAGTACCGCGGCCTCAAGCCATGAATTCGCCACGTTGTTGCCGTCTCCGATATAGGCTACTTTTACATTCTTGAGACTACCCTTGTATTCCTGTATCGTCAGCATGTCGGAAAGGATCTGACAGGGGTGGCAATGGTCGGAAAGCCCGTTGATGACGGGTATGGCGGCCCATTTCGCGAGGTCCTCCACGATGTTCTGTGAATAGGTCCGGATCATGACACCGTTCACGTAGCGGCTGAGGACACGGGCCGTATCCCGGATAGGCTCTCCGCGGCCGATCTGCGTTTCCGAGGGACTCAAAAAGATCGCATGGCCGCCCAGTTCATGCATACCCGCCTCAAAAGACAGGCGGGTCCTCGTCGAGGCTTTTTCGAAGATCATGGCAAGGCTTTTGCCCGCCAGGGGCTGCCAGGGTTTCCCTTTTTTCCGCAGTCCCTTGATGTGCCTTGCCCTCTTCAGGAGAAAATCGCACTCCTTTTTCGTAATGTCCAGTAGTTTGGTAAAGTCTCTTTTCACCCGATTTTCCTTTCAAATATCCTCTTTGCAGTCTCCAGAAAAATATCGATTTCCTCTTTTTTGATGATGAGCGGAGGGACAAGGCGGAGGGTCGTTCCCTTGGTGCAGTTGAGTATGATGCCTTCCTGGAGAAACTCCTTCGCTATCGCGTCGGCATCTATGGAAAGTTCGATGCCCCAGATAAGACCCATTCCCCTTACCTCGACCACAAAAGGAAAGTCCTTCTGGATCTCGAGCAGGCGCCCGTGCAGGTATTTGCCCGCTTCGGCGCACTTCTTTATCACGTTGTCATCTATCAGGGTGTTAAGCGTTGCGATTACGGCCGACGATGCGAGAGGATTGCCTCCGAACGTGGATGCATGGGTTCCCGGTACAAAGGCGGACATGACGTCATCCGTCGCCACCATCGCCCCAACGGGAAAGCCGTTGCCCAGCGCTTTGGCAAGGCTCATAATGTCCGGCGTGATCCCGAAATGCTCATAGGCGAAGAAAGCCCCCGTCCTGCCGATACCGGTCTGCACCTCATCCAGGACGAGGAGGACGTCCTTCGCCTTCGTGAGTTCCCTGAGCTCAGTCACATAGTTCTTGTCCGCCACGTAAACGCCGCCCTCGGCCTGGATGAGTTCGAGCATGACGGCGCATGTTTTGTCGGTGATCGCGTCCCTGACCGCGTTGATATCATTGAACGGAACATGTACAAACCCCTCTGTAAGCGGCTCGAAACCCACGCCGAATTTTTTCTGCCCCGTTGCCGCAAGGGTATTGACGGTCCTGCCATGGAAGGAATTCTCCATGGTGATGATGTCATGGCGCCCTTCTCCATGCTTGTTCCATGAATATCTTCGGGCGAGCTTGATGGCGGCCTCGTTGGCCTCCGCCCCGCTGTTGCAGAAAAAGACCTTGTCGCCGAAGGAATGTTCCACAAGCATCTGCGCCGCCTTTATCTGCGGCTCCATGTAGAAAAGGTTGGAAACATGAAAGAGTTTCTTTGCCTGGGCGCTGAGTCCCTCCACGACGTTTTCATGGGCGTGTCCCAGGTTGCACACGGCAATGCCGGCCAGAAGGTCGAGATACCGCCTTCCATTAACGTCCCACAACCAGCATCCCTCCCCTTTGGTGATGACTATGGGAAAACGTGTATACGTATTTGCAATGTACTGTGTTGCTTTCTTAATCAATTCTTCCTGCATTCTTCTAATCTCCTGTGATCTCTGTGCCTATTCCGGAATCGGTGAAAACCTCGAGCAGGATGGCATGGGGGACCCTGCCGTCAACAACATGCGCCTCCCGTACGCCCCCTTTGAGGGCACCGGTGCAGCAGGTCACCTTGGGGATCATCCCGCCCGTCACCACCTTGTCGTCTATGAGCTTTTCTATCTCAGATCGTTTCAAGACGGAAATAAGCTTTCCGTCCTGTCCCATCACCCCCTCGACATCGGTGAGGAGTATGAATTTCTCCGCAGAGAGGGCCGCGGCAATGCTCCCCGCGGCCGTGTCGGCATTGATATTGTATGACTTGCCGTCCACTCCGTCGGCTATCGGTGCTATTACGGGGATATAACCATGTTTGCTGATGTCTTTGATGATCGCGGTGTCTACAGAGGTTATTTCGCCCACGAGCCCGATGTCGTTGCGTTCCACCTGTTTCGCGACGAGAAGCCTCCCGTCCTTGCCCGAAAGGCCGATCGCCCTGCCTCCCATATCGTTGATATTTTTTACGATCTCTTTATTGACAAGACCCGACAGCACCATCTCGGCCACCTGCAGGGTCTTCTCATCTGTGACCCGAAGGCCGTCGACAAAACGTGTCGGTATCTGAAGGTCCTTGAGAAGCTTGCCGATCATAGGCCCGCCGCCGTGAACGATAACGGGGTTGATCCCGACATACTTGAGGAGCGCCACGTCCTTGGCGAATTCCTTCTTTAACGACTCTTCCTCCATTGCCGCGCCGCCGTACTTTATGACGAAGACGGATCCGGCAAATTTACTGATGTAAGGAAGTGCCTCCAGCAGCGTCTGTATCTTTTCACTCATGTCATATACCCCGGTATCGTTACAGAATGTACCTGCTCAGGTCCTCTTTGTCCAGAAACTCTCCCAACTTCTCAAGGACATAGGATTTCGAAACATCGACCCTCTGGCCTTTCAGGTCGGGTGCCGTGAAAGAGATATCGTCAAGGAGCTTTTCCATCACCGTGTACAACCTGCGCGCACCTATGTTTTCCGTCATCTCATTGATCCGCTGGGCGATATCGGTGATTTCCCGGATCGCCTCGTCGTCGAATACGAGCTCCACGTCCTCCGTCTTGAGGAGCGCCCTGTACTGCTTTATGAGTGCGTTTTCGGGCTCCGTAATAATCCGGTAAAAGTCATCCCCGTTGAGAGCGTCGAGTTCCACCCGGATGGGGAACCGCCCCTGCAGTTCAGGGATGAGATCGGCCGGCTTGGACATATGGAAGGCGCCGGCGGCGATGAAGAGTATATGGTCTGTTTTTACCATTCCGTATTTCGTGGTGACCGTGGTCCCTTCAACGATCGGCAGAATGTCCCTCTGGACACCTTCGCGTGACACGTCCGGTCCGTGCCCGTGGTCGCGGCTTGCAATCTTGTCGATCTCGTCGAGAAAGATGATCCCCGATTGCTCCACGCGATCGACGGCGTCGGACGTGACCCGGTCCATGTCAATAAGCTTCCGTGATTCTTCCTGAATGAGGTGATCGTATGCCTCGCCCACCTTCATCTTTCTTCGTTTCGTCTTCTGCGGCATCATGTTTCCGAATACGTCCCGAAGCTGCATGTCCATCTCTTCCATTCCCTGTGAAGAAAATATCTCTATGAGGGGAAGCGCCCTGTCCGGGACCTCGAGTTCCACGGGACGGTCCTTGAGGGTGCCTGCCCTGAAGCGCATGCGCATCTTCTCACGCGACTGGTCGGCGTTTTCTTCCTCCTCCGCGGCCGCGTTGGTGCGCCTCTTCGGGATAAGCAGATCGAGAATCCTCTCCTCCGCCATCATCGCGGCCTTTTCCTTGACCCGTTCCTGCTCTTCCTTCTTCAGCATATTGACGGAGAGTTCCGTGAGGTCCCTGATCATCGATTCCACGTCCCTGCCGACATATCCCACCTCGGTAAACTTTGTCGCCTCTATCTTCAGGAAAGGGACATTGGCCAGCTTCGCGAGCCTGCGGGCGATTTCCGTTTTACCCACCCCCGTCGGGCCTATCATGATGATGTTCTTGGGAGCCACTTCGTCGCGCAAGTCGGAGGGTATCATCTGGCGCCGCCAACGGTTGCGAAGCGCCACCGAGACGGCCCTTTTCGCCTTGCTCTGGCCGATAATGAACCGGTCCAGTTCTTCCATGATCTCTTTCGGTGTTAATTGTTTCATCAAAGTTCCTCGATGTTTACCCTGTTATTCGTGTAAATGCATATGTCCGAAGCGATGGCCATTGCTTCCCGGACGATCTCAGCCGCCGAAAGCTGCGTATGTTTGACCAGCGCCTTTGCCGCCGCCTGGGCGTAAGGACCGCCCGAACCGATGGCCGCGATACCGTCGTCGGGCTCGACTACGTCGCCATTGCCGGAGAGAATGAGTGTATGGTCCCTGTCGGCGACGATAAGCAGGGCCTCGAGCTTGCGCAGCATCCTGTCTGTCCTCCAATCCTTGGCCAGTTCCACGGATGCGCGCATGATATTGCCATTATATTGCTCAAGTTTCTTTTCAAAACGCTCGAAGAGGGTAAAGGCGTCCGCGGTTGCCCCGGCAAAACCCGCGAGGCACTTGTCCTGGTAGAGCTTGCGCACTTTTTTCGCCGTGTGTTTCATAACGACGGTATTCATCGTAACCTGCCCGTCCCCTCCAATAGCAATTCCCCCATTGTGTCTAACGCACAAAACAGTTGTGGCTTCCATTTTTACCTTCTCGGATGGGATTTGTCGTAAATCTCCATGAGCTTATCCATGGAGACGTGGGTGTATCTTTGGGTTGTGGAAAGCTTGGAATGGCCGAGCAACTCTTGAATGCCCCTGAGATCGGCCCCGTTGTCCAGCATGTGCGTGGCAAAGGAATGCCTGATCCCGTGGAGGGACAGGTTCTTGAAGAGCTGCGCCTTGATCTGGTGCTTTTTCATTATCCTTAAAAGGCCCCGGTACGTAAGGCGGTCACCGCGAAAATTAATAAAAAGGGCCTTATTCGTGCTGAATTTGTCCATCTTCCCAACTATCGCCAGGTATGCTTCGAGGGCCTCTTTTGCCTTGTCTCCAAAGGGAAGGACCCTTTCCTTCCCACCCTTGCCCATCACCCTCGCCCACATGCCGTCAAGGTGAAGGTCTTCGAAGTCCATGGAAAGAACCTCGCTCGCCCTCATACCCGTGGAATACATGAGTTCAAAGATCGCCCTGTTGCGAATATTGAGCCATCCGTCCCTGGGCAGAAAATCGAGAAAGTGGAACATCTCGTCAATCGTATAGAATTTGGGAAGATGTTTTTCTATCCTGGGGCTGCGGATTATAAGGGCGGTATTTTCGTCGATATAGCCCTTCTTTTTCATGAACTTGAAAAACATCTTTATGGCAGACACCTTCCGCGACAGTGACGATTTCTTGAGCCCTTTGTAGATGTTCACTATGTATGCCCGTATGGTGTCGTGATCGACGGCATCGGCCGCGCTTTGTTCCACAAACCGGATAAAGTCCTCGACGTCGCTCCGGTAGGCCCTTCTGGTATTAAAGGCAGCGCCTTTCTCGTTGTCGAGATACCGGTAGAATTCCTTCGCGACGACCTTGATGGTCTGCTTGTCCATAGACCTACTATTGTATAATTTTCACGGAAATAATCAAGGAAATTCCCCTGTTGCCCGCAGTCCGCGCGGTCCTGGAGCCCCGTGTCATCCGTGGCCGTCACGGCAGGTAATTCGACATCTTTGTCGATACCCATGGCGGCCTTCGACATATCTTGCCTGATATCCCCGCAGCCATGCAATCCGTTCATCGGCGTAACGTCCAGATATCATAAACCTATTGGGAACAGATCAGCAATGGCACGCAAGTTGCTTGAGAGGACAGAACAATGACCAACCCCTTTAAAATATACGGAAGTAAAAGATCTCACAAGGGAACGCATCATCTGCCGTTGCGGCCGTTGATACACCAGGCAGACTCAATTAGTCAATCCCGAGGCTAATCATGCCTCACGAGGGCTCAGGGGTTACCCCTTCCTCCCCTGATCCCTCCCTCCTTTTTAATAAACAGTTTCAAACCGTTTCACGTTCAGGGTTTCACAGGTCCAGAGAAAAGATCGTTTACTGGAGCATCGACTAAAATCTGTTTTTTTTTCAGTACGAGGTGGGACTGACGAGCATGACCGGATGATACCGCCGGCATTACGGTGTGTCAGTCGAAATACGTAAGAGTGCAATGTTCAAGACACCGTCCAGGTTCTTGAGACCGCCTCTGCCAGTCCCCTCACCCCTTCTTCCCACTGCCCCATCATTCGCTCACCGATCTCACGAAACTCCGGGTGGTCCGATATGTAAGCCGGGATCATCTCCCTGGTTTCCATAACGGCTTCGGCGGCGCGGCCGAATGTCTCGGAAACCTTTTTCACGGGCAGCGAAAGGTGAGCGACGGCAAAACGCTCCAGGGCTTTGCGGGGCCACCATTTCTTTGTGCCCGCCAGGGTGAGCGCAGGCACATCATTGGCAATGTAAGCCGTTGTGGTGACGACGTCATAGACTGGCGCGAGCTCCACGGTATCGCCGGGTTTGGTGTAGAGGACGCCAAAGTTCTTCAGGTGAGCATCGCCATTCCGAAGCATCACCGACAGGAGAAGCGCGGCGAAGAACTGCTCTCTGGCCTGCATCAAACGGTCGCCCGAGACATAGTCGCGGATGCTCTTTGCTACCCTTTCGTAGCTGCCGGAATACTTCTGTGCGGTACCGACTGCCTGGAGGCTGCACATGTCTTCGAATCCGATCGGGGTGCCGTCGGGGGCGACGTCGAATCGGCGCATTATGAAGAGACCGCCGTTGCCTGAGAGGAAATATTCCGGCGTCGGCAGTCCGGCGCGTTTCACGGCCGTCATGCAAAAATACTCGTTAGCGGCCAGGAAAGGGTAATCGGTCCCCCAGGACTTCACAATGTAGCCGGAAGATGCCAGCGCCCCGCGTTCCGAAGCCTCCAGAAGAACCTTCGGCTGGACCCCCGATATCCCGGAACGAAGGGCATACCTCGCCACAAGTTCATGAAAAAGCTCTCTCGTATCCGGATAGGTAAGCAACTCATCGAGGGATTCCGGAGTTTCGGCAATGCGCGGTGACTCGTCGCCGGGAATCGCGAACCGGTTCCTCCCCACCTGGTTCCCCCCGGTCACGCGGAGAATGGAAAGGTCATCCTCTCCCACCACCTTGGCAATGGCACGGCGGATCGCTTCCAGCAGCGCCCCTTCCGGCAGGTTCATCTGGAATACAGGGTGGAGGTCGCGGCTCACCCAGCTTTCCAGACGGACCGGCATGGTCAGCGATACCTGAGCTGAGGCGTCCGCGTCCGGCGAATAGGCAAACACATACTCCTTTCGCGGCTCCCGCGCCAGAATCCCTGACCTTTTGTCTGCGGCCCATACGGCAAGCGAAGGAATGCCAGGCATCAGCCACCCTCCTTCTCACGGATTTCGTCCAGCGTCGGAGGCGCCCCTGATGGCCGCACCCGCAATTCCAGGCCAAGGAATTCGAGAATCCTCATGAACTTCCTTACTCCGATCTCTTGCACGGTGCCGTTCTCGATCTGTCCGATTGTGGTACGGCTCATGCCGACATGCCTCGCCAGATCCGCCTGGGAGAGCTTGCGACCCTTCCTGACTTTCCGAATCTCTTTGCCGATAGAGAAAAGCATGATTGCATTATATACAATGCATATAGTCAAGTCAAGGACTAAACGCATCATAAGCGATGCATAATTGTGGACACTTCAAACGGTTCAAGCTATTTCTTCTTGAGCACCAGCCGTATGGGTGCGCCCATGAAGCCGAATTCTTCGCGGAGGCTGTTTTCGAGGTACCTGCGGTAGTGGTCGGGTACGAGGCGGGGCTGGTTCGAGAAGAGGACGAAGGTCGGCGGCATGGCCTTTGCCTGGCTGGCATAGAATATCTTTACTTGCTTGCCTTTCTGAAAGGAAATATCGTGACGGGCAAAAAAGTCTGCAAACGCCTTGTTGAGAGCGGCCGTGCTGATCCTGGTCGTCAATTGCTCGTAGACGGCGAGGTCCATATCAAGGATACCGTCTATCCCGGTGCCCAGTTTGGCCGAGGAGAAAACCACCGGGGCAAAGGAGGCGTGGGGGATTCTCTCGTAGACCATGTCCCGATATGTATCATAGGTAAACTGGTCCGCGACGAGGTCCCATTTATTGATAACAATGCACAGGCCCTTCCCCCGCGACAGGATAAGGTGAACGATGCTGCCTTCCTGGTGGCCGGGGCCTTGTTCCGCATCTACGATGAGGTTCACCACATCGGCGCGTTCGATGCTCCTGACCGCGCTCGATACAGAGTATTCCTCGACCTTCTCGTAGATCTTTCCCTTTTTCCTCAGGCCCGCCGTGTCGATAAGGACCAGTTCCCTTCCGTTAAAGGTGATCCGGGAGTCGACGGAATCGCGGGTAGTGCCGGGGATGTCGCTGACGATCATTCTCTCCGCACCCAGGATGCAGTTGGCAACGGAGGATTTTCCCGTGTTGGGCTTTCCGACGAGGGCGATCCGGGTGACCGTGGCGGGAAGCTGTTCGTCCCGCTCAAGGTCTTCGGCAGCGCCCTCTTCTTCTACCCTCTTGCAGATGTCTTCGAGAAGATCGCCGATACCGAGTCCGTGCGCGGAGCTTACCGCATAGAGTTTGTCGGCGCCAAGTTCATAGAAATCGATGAGGTTCTCTTCACGCTTCTTCGAATCAACCTTGTTGATGACATAAAAAACAGGCTTGTGCAATTTCCTCAGGATCCGGGCGATGTCGCGGTCCGCCGGCATTACTCCTTCCTTGCCGTCGAGAAGGAATATCACCGCCCCCGATTCTTCCAGGGAGGCCTCGATCTGCTTCATGATGAGCCTCGAAAATCCGTCCTCTTCCGACGAAGAGAACCCGCCGGTGTCGACAAGGAGAAAACTGCGCCCCCCCATGTCGAAGGAACCATAGTTGCGGTCCCGTGTCACGCCGGGAGTGTCTTCGGTAATGGCCTTACGGTATCCTATGACCCGGTTGAAAAAGGTCGACTTGCCGACGTTTGGCCTTCCCACGATACTAATAAGAGGATCTTTTCTAGTCATCATACCTCAAGAACATGCTCAAGACAAAACCCACAAGGGGCAGAATGGCAATGGAGTAAAGAGCCGTGGGAACACCGTAATGGTCGGCGACAATCCCGAGGATCGTCACACCGAGACCCCCGGTACCGATGGCGAAGCCTACCATAAGACCGGAGGCGATGCCAAGCTTGCTCGGAAGAAGCTTCTGGGCCATGACGATGGTGACGGAGAAACTTGAAACCAGGAGCATGCCCTGGATTCCCAAAACTACGAAGAGAAGGATGCTTTTCTCGATCGCCGGTATAAAAATGACGGGCAAGGTGATAGTGGTCAGCAGCATCGATATCCGAACGAAGAGCCGGTGGCCGAAACGGTCGGCGATGGGGGCACCGATCAATGTTCCCGCTGCGCCGCAAAAGAGGAAGACAAAAACAAGCTTTCCGGCGAAGAGAGGATCCCCCTTCAGGTAGTCGATATAGTAAAAGGGGATATAGGTCATGAGCCCGATCTGCGTCCAGGATCGCATGACAACGATAAGTATGACCATACCCAATGAGGTGTATGCCAGTTTGGATGTCCCGGGGACATCGCGTTTGACTGCTTCGCTGTGGACGGCAACGGGCATCATGATCGTCCTGCGGTTTGCGAGAACGACGGCGACGCACAGAAGGGCCGGCACGACGATGACGGGCAATGCGGAAAATCCGAATGCATCAATGATGTACATCGACAAAATGGGACCCAGGGAAAAACCGATATTCCCCCCGACAGAGAATATGGACATACCCGTCGCGGCCCTCTGCCCGGTGAAAAAATGGGCCGTCTTGTAACCTTCGGGGTGATATGATGCCACCCCCAGCCCGCTTATGACCACAAGGCCGAGGATCAGGGCGAGATGCCCGGAAAGCGGCAGCAGCGAAAATCCGACGCCGGCGGCCAGAAGCCCGAGGGGCAGCAGGAACGCCATCGCCTTCTTATCCGAGACGTAGCCGAAAAGCGGCTGAAGTATGGACGAGGTAAAATTGGATGCCATCAGGATCATTCCCGTGAGGGCGTAGCTCAATTCGAGCTTCTCTTTCAGGAACGGCAGAATGGCCGGAAGCGCCCCTTGATAGATATCAACCACAAGGTGGCCGAGGGAAAGTATCAGGAGCACCCTGAGGTTAAATTGTCTCATTTTCAACGACGTCCCTGAACGTCAGAAGGATCCTGCATGTTGCGCCCCAGATCCTGTCGCCATTGTAATGCAGTTCTCCCCATTGTTCCGGTGCAAGCTCCGACCCTTTTAAGTGCTTGTAAGGGAGGAAGATAAGGTGGGCCACCTCTCCTGGATTCGTGGTAAAGTCGTAAGGGTAAGGAATTACCCCCACGAAGGTGGAAATGACAAACCCCGTGTATGTCCATGAATCGTCGAGTCTGCCGATGATCTCGACGTCTTGAGGTCGAACGCCGACCTCTTCATGGGATTCTCTCAAGGCCGTATATTCCAGATTTCCATCGCCGGGTTCGAACATTCCGCCCGGGAAGGAGACCTCGCCCTTGTGATGCCGTACGGTGTCGGTACGTTTTGTAAGCACGCAGGACACGGCGCCCTCATGTTCAAAAACCAGGAGCGCAGTAGCAGCCCGAACGGACGGGTCGCATGGGATCTTCCGCGGTGCATAGCCCGTGAGACGCTTTCTGATGGCCGTGAGCATCACGTATTCTAACGTGAAGATGCCTGCAAAATCAATCCTGTACACGATCGTACCCGGCCGGATAGCAGCGCCCGCCAACGGGACACGGCCACGGGGGATCATTCCGGCGGTCGCGGCATGCCATTATAACGCAAACCTCATGCCAGATCAGGCGCATAAAAAATATTTTACTCCGCGCTCTTTTTCGTGTAAAAATGAAGAAAAACAACTGCGGGAACGGATAGCCTGCCATACGGGGCATCTTCGGAGGGGTTAAGCAATGAAAAAAAAGCAAAAGGGAGGAACTCCTGACCTCAGGGACAAACTGGTGAGCGAGGTTGTCAAGAAAGTGATGGCCCTCCTCAAGGCTAAGGGATACGAACCGGACAAGACCGTCGTTGAAAGAACGGCCAATGACGCGATAGACGATTTCGTCGCGCAGTGGTATGAGGTTTCACTTGAAGCCATTGAATTGAGGGACGGCGAAGCCGATTTTGTCACCGACGACGAGATCGACGATCCGGAGCTCATTCAGGAAGCAAAGCTGAGGGTCATCAAAGAGCTTTACGAAGAACCGCCTGAAGACTTTTACGAGACTATAGTGCAAAGCGCTATGGTCTCTCATTGATCGTCATCTTTCTTCGTCTTAAAAAGACTTTCCTCACCGTTTTCCTTTTTCTTTTCCATCGCCTCCGAGATCTCTGTGAGGCGTTTCTCCACAAGATAATTGATGGTCCCCTCAGGATAGGTCCCATCTTCCCGAAGCTCACCCGCCGTCATGCCGGTCAGGAGTTCAAGGCCCTCTTCCATCCGGTCGATGGTATAGACGGTGAAAAGTCCGTCCCGTACCGCTTCCATGACATCGTCGCTCAAAACCAGGTTTCTTGCATTGCGTTTCGGGATTATCACGCTGTGAGATCCGTCAAGACCGCGCATCCGGCAGAGGTGGAAAAAACCCTCTATCTTCTGATTCACGCCGCCTATGGGCTGGACGTCCCCGTTCTGGTCCATGGAGCCTGTTATGGCAAAGCTTTGTTTTAGAGGAACGCCGGAGATGCTGCTCAGGAGCGCGTAGAGCTCGGCGCAGGTCGCGCTGTCGCCTTCCACCATGTCGTAAAGCTGTTCGAATGTAATGGAGGCGGACAGGCTTATCGGCTTCTTCACCGCATACTTGCTGCCGAGATAACTGGTAATTATGAGGATCGCTTTTTCATGGATCTTGCCGCTCATCTTGGTCTCACGCTCCAGGTTGACGACGCCCGCGCGGCCCATGTAGGTCTTGGCCGTGATTCTCGAGGGTTTGCCGAAGGCATAATCGCCGATGTCCAGAACGGCGAGACCGTTGATCTGCCCTACTTTTTCACCCGACGTATTCACGATAAGCGTGTCTTCGAGCATCATTTCCTGCAGCCGCTCTTCAATGCGGTTCACGCGGAAGATCTTCTCCTTGACCGCCCGCGTCACGTGCCCGGCACCGACCGTGTCGCTGCCGTCCTTCTTCGCCCAGTAATGAGCCTCCCTGATAAGGTCGGCTATGTCGCTGAAGCGCGTCGAAAGTTTCTCCTGGTGGTCGGCAAAGCGGGAACCCATCTCCACCAGCCGGGCAACCGCCGTATTGTCAAAGGGAAGCAGGTTTTCGTCCTTCTGGCACTGGGCGGCATACATGGCATATTTGTCCATGTTCTCCGGGTTTCTCTCCATCCGGCTGTCGAAATCGGCCTTTACCTTGAAAAGTTCACGGGAATCTTCGTCATAAGCGTGAAGCAAATAGTAAAGGTAAGGGTTTCCTATGAGAACCACCTTCGCATCGAGCGGCACCGCCTCAGGCTTGAGCCCCGCCGTACTGATCAGGCGGTACTGTTCGAGGACGTCTTCGATGCGGATCTCCTTGTTCTTGAGGGCCCGTTTCAATGCCTCGTAGGAAAAGGGGTTTCTCAAGAGCTCGAGAGCGTCGACAACAAGGTATCCCCCGTTGGCCTTGTGAAGCGATCCGGCCTTGATCATCGTGAAATCAGTCGTGCCCATTCCGTACTGGACCTTATACTCCATTCTTCCGAAGAGATTCAGGTAAGTAGGGTTGCTCTCGTAGACGACGGGAGCCCCCGTGCTTTCCCCGTTGTTTACCACGACATTGACGGCATATCTCGCGAAAGAACTCTCCCCTTTCGGCATTTTGAGAAAAGGAAGGGGCGAGGGCTGCTCCTCGGTTGCCTTGAAATCATCGAGGTGAGTCAGCATGTCCTCTTTCACATCCCCGAGGTACTTTACAACCTTCTCCCGCTCCGCATACTTCTTTTGAATGGCATCGACCATGGGGCCTACAAGATCAAGAGCCACCATCCTGTCGAGACGCGTGACCATTTCCCTGACTATCTTCTCCGCTTCCCGCAGGATGCGGACCACATCATTCAGTTTCTCCTGAAAGAGGCGCCCTGTTTCTTCCATTTTTGTCCGGGCCTTTGCGTCGAGAGCATCGAACTCCTCTTTCGCCATGGGCTCCCCATTCTCCTTGAGGGGAACGATAAGAACGCCCGTAGGGGTCCTTTTCACCGAGAAACCGCGGTCTTTGGCCTCCGAATCGAGACGGTTCAGATACTCCGACTGTTTCTGCTGGAATTCATCGATGATCTTGCTTTTCTGCGTATCATATTCTTTCGACTCGAAGGCTTTAGGTATCTCCATCTTGAGGATCTTGATCATCTCCTCGAGATCTTTCTGAAAGATCACCCCCATGCCCGGCCCGAAAGAGAGGGCGATCGCACTGTCGGGATCCTTGAAGTTATATACGTAGCACCAGTCTGCCGGTGCCTCCTCGTTGGCGGCCTTTTTCTTGAGCATGTACATGACCGTCGACATCTTCCCGGTACCGCTCTCACCAATGGCGAAGATGTTGAACCCCTTGCTGTCCATATTGAGACCGAAGTCCAGGGATCTCAAAGCCTTCTCCTGGCCGATCGTCATCGGTAATTCGGCGATCGCATCGGTTCTCGCAAAGGTGAAGGAAGCGGGATCGCATCTTTTGTACAGCTGGTCAGGTTCTAACTTGGTGATCAAGGGATACCTCCTTGGCTTTGTATTCTCAGTTCGGTGTTGCGGTTCCGGATTCGTTATATAGAAAATAACACCTCATCGGGAATATTCAACCCGTGGGAGAAATAATCTTATGAACGGTCTCTCACCTCATCCAGCTGCCCCCCGTGACACATAGGGTCTGTCCCGTCATATATTCGCCTTCGTCGGATGCAAGAAAAAGAGCCGCGTTGGCAACGTCTTCGGGTGTACCCTTGCGCGGGTAAGGTATCTCTTCAAACATGCGGTCTATTTCGTCCTGCGGATAGATATGGGGGATGAATTCGTTGAAAATGAAGCTCGGTGCGATGGTATTTGCCGTTATCCGGTAGGGTGCGACCTCCATGGCAAGGCACCTCGTGAACGCCATGACCCCCGCTTTGGCTGCGGCATAATGGGCATGGCCGCCAGCAAGCCCGCGAAAACCCGCGACCGATGTAACGCTGATGATCCGGCCGCCGTTCTGTTTCCTCATCGCCGGCACCACCGCACGGCAGCAGTAGAATGTGCCTGTGAGCGATGTGGCGATCACAAGGTCCCAGACCTCGTCGGTTATGTCGACAACCTGTGTCGGGCGGTTCGTCCCCGCGTTGTTGAAAAGGATGTCTATACGTCCGAAAGTCTCGAGCGTCTCATCCACGGCACTCGTTACATCGACGGCGCTCGTTACATCGCATTTGAGGCCGAGCGTCCTCACCCCCAATTCTGAGGCAATCTCCGCCGCGACAGCCTTTGCGCGGTCCTCATGTATGTCGGTGATGACGATTGACGCACCCTCCCTTGCCATCACCCGGGCGGTCGCCTGCCCGATCCCGGCACCCGCCGCGGCAGTCAATAGGGCAACTCTATCCTGAAGTCTCATCGTTGGCTTCTCCTTGAATCTTAATGATACAAAATTGCCGCGATAGTGCTCAAGGGGAAAGTAAGGACGCCCTTCTTCCCTGTTCCTTTATTCCATGGTATGGTATAAATGCTCACACAAAAAAAATCGCCGGAGAACTACGTGCCGAAAAAGAAACGTCGCGTGCGCAATATCGTCCTTCTCACCTCGGTGTCTTTCGCCGTCTGTCTTGTCCTCTTTTTCTTTGATATCCTGGCCCCGTACGAAAACAAATCCTTCGATCTCTTTTCCCGGTATTTGAATCCCGCGCAAGCGTCGGACCGCATCGTCATCATCGAGATAGACCAGCAGTCGATAGATGCGCTCAGCGCCGAGAGCATCAACTGGCCATGGCCCAGGCAGATATATGCCCCTGTTGTCGAGTTTACCTCTCTTGCCGACGCGGTCTTCATCGACATCCTCTTTACCGAGCCATCCTCCTACGGTCAGGAGGACGATGCAATCCTGGGCGAGGCCGTTGGGAAGGCGTCGAACGTTTACCTGCCGTTCTTCCTTTCGGGAAACGCCAGGAGCGCTGCCCCCCAGGATATTGCATACCTGAAGCGCTTCGCCATGGCCGGGACGTATCCTTCGGGAAAGACATACCGCTCCGCCACCGCTCCGGTCGATTCGATAAGACACTCGGTGAGAGGCTCGGGAAACGTCGCGATCAGTCCCGACGACGATGGAGTCTACAGGAAAATTCCCCTTGTATTCGGTCTGGGGGATATGATGCTCCCCAGCCTCGTCTTTTCCTCTTTTACGGGCAACGGCACGGCGACAATAGATTCCGGCAGGATCATGCTGAGAAACAGGCCCCTTCCCCTGATCGATGGAAAACTTCTCCTTCGTTTTCCCAGCGGGCGCAAGCCCTTCACTGTTATCTCCGCCGTCGACGTCCTCAATGCATACCGAGGCTCCGGCGCCTCTGAGAGCAAAACGCTTTCCCGGGATTTTTTCAAGGGTAAGGTCGTCTTCCTGGGAATGACGGCGCCGGGCCTTCTGGACCTTAAATCAACTCCGACGATCCCCGTTTCAACAGGGGTCCACATCAATGCGACGCTCCTGGAAAACCTCGATATGGGCACGTTCATGCGTCCCGTCGCGGCATCTCTGGTTGCGTTTTTCATGCTCCTTATCTGCCTGTTCATAGCGGTCTTCGTGCTCACCTTCCACACGATAGTGAAGAACCTGTCGGCATTTGTCGCAAGCGCCGTTCTTATCATGGGGATCGCGGCGGTCCTCTTTACCCATCACTACTACCTGCCGACGACATACCTCATGGTCACCCTGATCTTCAGTTTCATCCTTTCCGTCGCCTTCAGTTATGCCCTGGAGGGCCGGGAGAGACAGTTTATCAGGAGGACCTTTTCGCAGTATATGGATAAAACTATTGTCGATCATGTCCTTCAGAACCCGGACATCGTAAAACCCGGCGGCAAGAAGGCGCGCGTTACCGTGCTCTTCGCCGACATCGCAGGTTTCACGACGATCTCGGAACGAAACTCACCCGAGGATACGGCCCTGATGCTTCACAGGGTCTTAAACGAACTCACGGAGGTCGTGATCGCCGAAAAGGGCGTCGTCGACAAGTACATCGGCGACTGCATCATGGCTTTCTGGGGTTCTCCGCTGGCCATGCCGAAAGACGAAATCAACGCCTGCCGGTGTTCCCTCGAGTTTATCGGGGCCATCGGCAGGATCAATGCCATTTTTGAGGGCGAGGGCATCCCTCCCGTCGCCATACGGGTGGGTCTCCATACCGGAGACGCCATTGCAGGCAACATGGGCAGCGTCCGTCTCTTTGACTTCACCGTGGTCGGCGACACGGTCAACCTCGCCTCACGCCTGGAATCGGTCAACAAGGTCTTCGGCACCAGTATCATGGCAAGCGAACAGACCCTTGCGAACACCTACGATCTCTTCGTCTCGCGCAGCCTGGGACCCATAGAGGTCAAAGGGAAATCGGAGCCGGTCGTGGTCCACGAAGTCCTGTGTGAAAACCGTGATGTCAATGAATCGGTGAGGAGAAAGATCGACCTTTACAACGAGGCGTTCGGCATATACCGGGAAGGCAGATTCCCGGAGGCTGTCGAACATTTCGACGCCCTGCTCAAGGAATTCCCCCTTGACGGCCCGTCGGAATTTTACAGAAGAAGAGCGCAAGCCCTTGCGGACGGTTTTTCTTTGACAAAAGGCTGGGATATTATTAGAATGACCGAAAAATGATGAAAAGAACGCTATTATTGTCGTTGGTTCTCACGTTTATAGCCAGCGCGGTCCTTGCCGAGACCGTCACGGTCATCACGAAAGAGAACGCCATACGTGAATACGCAAAGTTTTTCGCTCCCGTCAAGGCCAACGTGCGATACGGTGACAGGCTCGAGGCCTTCGCCACCGAGGGCGACTGGTACAAGGTAAAATACGGCCCGTCGATCGGATATATTCACAGATCGGCCGTGGAAAAAAGGACAGTCGCTTCACCCGCCTCCTATTCCCGCAAAGGCTCCTCTGTCAGCGAGAGCGAAGCCGCGCTCGCCGGGAAGGGATTCAACCCGCAGGTAGAAGCGTCCTATAAGAAACAGCACCCCGAGATGAAATTCTATCTCGTGGACAGCGTCGAACGCTATCCGGTCCCCGACCGTGACGTGGTCCAGTTCATCGTCGCCGGGGGGTTGAGACAGCCATGATGAAAAAATATCTTCTCCTTTTCTGTTCGGTCCTCATGGTTTCTACCCTTGTCTCCTGTGATACAAGCAATTTCGGCAACATTTCCCAGCATATCGGCACGGCGATGACGGTCGCGGACGCCACGTCCAAGGCGGCCCGTCCTATCTCGGAAGAAGAGGAATACTATGTGGGCCGCGCCGTGGCGGCAAAGATACTGGGGTCGTATCAGCTGTCAACCGACGCCGTCCTCACGCGGTACGTCAATCTCGTCGGGAAGACGGTTGCCCTCAATTCGGACAAACCGTTCACGCATGGCGGCTACCATTTCGCCATCCTCGAAACGAACGAGATAAATGCCTTTGCCGCTCCCGGCGGAACGATCTTCATCACCCATGGAATGATCAGAACAACTGCAAGCGAGGATGAACTTGCCGCGGTCATCGCCCATGAAGTAGCGCACATCGCCAAACGCGATGGTATCTCGGCCATCAAGAGCGCGCGCTGGACTCAGGCGGTCACCCTCATCGGGACCACCGCTGCGAAAAATTATACCTCCGGGGAGGTCTCTCAACTGGTAGGCCTCTTTGAGGGCAGCATCGACGATATCTTCAAGACTCTCGTCGTCAACGGGTACAGCCGGTCCCAGGAGTATGCAGCCGATGAAGGGGCCCTGCAGACACTCGCAAAGTGCGGGTATGATCCCAGGGCGCTGCCGTCTTTCCTCAAACGCCTCGAGCAAAGGGGCAGGTCTTCGGGGGGCGGCATCATGCAGACACACCCCGGCACCGCAGACAGGATAGAGAACATCTCCGGCAAGATGCCCTCAACCGCTCAAATACATCCCAGGGCCACCGAGGCCCGCATGGCAAGATTCAGCGGTGCGGTTCGTTAAAAACCGCGGCGCCTTTAATCTCAAACATTTAAAAAAACACGAAACCGGAAACGAAAAGGGGTGCCCCATGAAATATTTCATGATCATTGTCCTCTTGCTGACACCCGTCTGCACCTTCGGAGCACGGGCGCAATGCCCGCGGTACAGCGTTGTCATGCAAGGAACCACCGTGAACATGGGTGTGGCCTATACCGAGCGCCTCGAGGCCCACAAGGTCGGCGGCGGGGCCAGCTACAACGGGCGGTGGAAGATCGACCTTTTCGAGCAGATCACAACCTACCCATGGGCATTGGGTGTCGCCCTCGCCACCAATGACATCCATGATTTGGGCAACGGCGTGAAGATGCAATCCACGTGCACCACAGGCGGAAACGTCGTGAACTGCCGCAGTGTTTCCGACACCATGTTCCTCGAGGTGACAAACAATCAGGTGCGCATGGAGCGGACCGCGCCATGGCACGGCAAGGTCGCCGGCAGCACCATGACCTGGAAGTTCCATCTCGAAAGCCCCGTCGAACCGGTCCTCACCGGTGTCATCGCCGAGGGGCCGAAAGATCCCATAGAGCTTACGATCGTGGTACCGGGCGATAGGAGCCGCTATGTCTACAGTTCCCAGAAACCGCCGACCCTCGAACTCAGGCTGGAGGCAAAGACGAAACCGGAACAGTACGCCGACTCCATCGAATGGACGATCCCCGAGATGGAGGGTGTGACGCGCAAGATAACCCAGGGGGCTCCCCGGGGCAGGAACCTTGACGTCGTTTACGAGAAGATGCCGCAGGACAACAACCAGTTCGGCAGGAAGAAGGTGACGGCAACCCTGAAGGTGGGCACCTGCACCGCGACGGAGACACGGGAGGTGCAGTTCTTCTTTCCCCGGGATCTGAAGAACAACCCCGAAGGTCAATATCCCAACTGGTTTTACTACTGGAAGCAGACTCCGGCGGCCAGGCCGCGTGGACAGCTGGTCAACATAGAATACGGGGGCAACACTTACGACCAGTGCATCCACCCGAAGGTTCCCGCCCAGTTCACTCCCGGCGCGGGGCACGCCACCATCCACGTATGCAACCTTGTCAGGCTCGGGCAGCAGTTTCAGAACCGTTTTCCCGTCCTCGGTTTACAGGCGCCCTATCACCTTGGCTGGGAGACCTCGAGGAATATAGACACCTTCGCCAAGGCCGTCATCCATGAATTCGTACACTGGCAGTGCTATCATAATTTCAGGTATGGCAAAAGCCTGCCGGCCATCCAGGCCGCGGACAGCGACAGCGACGGCCTGCCCGACACGGTGGAGCCGCAGTATAATTTTAACCCCGCCATGTTCCAGACCCATATGTCCACCCATCCCGAGTTGCACAACATAAAAGGGGACGAGGAATGGCTCGCCTACATGTCCATGTCCGAGATCCCCATGGGCAAGTACAATATATATGATTGGGCAAGACCGGGCAACCAGTGGCCCTGAGGGGAGACGACCGCGCACACCCCGGCAAAAACCGGCCGGAGCCGCAATAAAGACACGAATTGACGGCCTGTTGCCCAAATCCCTCTTCCGAAAGACTTATCTCACGTTTATCCCGTAACAAACGCAAAAGATTAAAAGACTGTCTCACGCCCGCTTTGCCCTTCGGGCTCGCTGGAGGCATAGAAGAGAGAGTAGGAGGAAGCCTTAAAAGAATTGCGTCCAGATCCCGGACAGCAGGGATCAGGCCGCATTTTGCACGCCTTCGGCGGGGA
>DIFE01000085.1 GCA_002418985.1 Deltaproteobacteria bacterium UBA5756 | reverse complement strand
AGGGAGGACCGGTTTGGGCAACAGGGCCGTTGAGATTTGCCTATCGGTCTTTCCCCTTCCGGCGGATTTCTCAATTTCAATTGAAAAATCCGCACCGTAGCACTACACTAATAGACCAAAAGACTCGAAAGGTATCAAGGAGACCCCTATGAAATTGGCAAAGTTCTCTGTTATTTTCGTTCTTTTCATAATCCTTGTCTCCACCGTCACCGGCGGGGCCGCCGAGAAGCCTCAGTCCTTCAAGTTCGGCACCATCCCCGTGCTCCAATCCCTGCCGCTTTTCGTCGCTTCCGAAAAGGGATTCTTCAAAGAGCAGGGGTTGAACGTGGAGATCGTTCTCTTCAATTCGGCGATGGAAAAAGACATCGCCTTCACCTCGGGGCAGATCGCCGGGTATTTCGGCGACATCATGACGCCAATGGTCCTTGCGGCGAACGGAACGAAGATCAGGATGGCGGCAACCAGCTTCAACACTACGGCCGATCAGCGGATGTTCGCAGTCCTTGCGTCACCGAAAGCGAAAGACCAGGAACCGGCGGCCATCGCACGATCGGGAATAGCAACGGGTTCCAATACCATAACGGAATATCTTATCATCCGCCTTCTGGCGGCAAAGAAGATACCTCGCGAATCCATCAAGCTGGTTGACATCAAGAGCATACCCATTCGTCTTCAAATGCTCCTTTCCGGACAGATTCCCGCGGCTCTTCTGCCCGAGCCTTTGGCGACGCTTGCGGAAACAAAAGGGGCGAAGGCCATTGTTGACGACAGAGGGTACGGAATCTCGGCGACCGTGCTTGCCTTTAACACCGATTTCCTCATCAGCAACCCCGCTGTTGTGAAATCATTTTTTGCAGCCGTCGACAAGGCCTCCGACTATATAAACAAACATCCCGACGAAGTGCGGGGGATAATGAACAAGGCCTGCAAGGTCCCGGAGGCACTCCGGAGATCTTTCCCCATACCGCGCTTCCCTAAACTGACCGTTCCCGCTGAGACTCAGGTCATGGATGTCTACCGGTGGCTCAGGGGAAAAAAGATCATAAAAAGTGATCTGGTCTACAAAGACCTGGTGGCGGATGGCTACATCCGGTAGGTTCCTCTCTGTAGAGGGGCTCTCTAAAACTTTTCAGAGTGAGAACCAGACAAAGGCCGTCCTCGAGGGGATCGACCTCGAACTAGCCTTTCGCGACTGCCTCGCCGTCGTGGGCCCTTCGGGATGCGGTAAGACAACCCTTTTGCTGGCCATCGCGGGGCTTCTCACACCGACGCTCGGTACCGTCAGGTTCAAGGGCAATCCCCTCGCGGCCCCCGAACGGAGGATAGCTCTCGTACTCCAGCATTACGGGCTGTTTCCCTGGAAGACCGTTGCGGCCAACATTACCCTCGGAGCAAGGCTTCAGCGCATCGATGTGTCCGAAAAAAGGCTGGCTTCGGTGAAAAAAGAGCTGGACATCGAAGGGCTGGACCATCTTTACCCTGCCCAGTTGAGCGGCGGCCAGCGCCAGCGCGTCGCACTCGCGAGGGCGCTGCTTCTCAACCCGCTCCTTTTGCTCCTCGATGAACCCTTCGCCGCCATCGACACGGTCACCAGGGAGAGACTCCAGAACAATCTTCTGGCCGTCTTCGCTCAGCGAAGGTTCAGCTTCATTATCGTCACTCACAACATCGAGGAGGCCGTTTTTTTGGGGCAAAGGATCGTTGTTCTCGATAACGGCACTCACGGAATCAAAACCGTCATGGAGAATCCGGGCATGGGGAGCGTGCACTACCGGAACGATCCTGTTTTCTTTGAGCGCACGAGACAACTCAGGGGTATTCTGGAGGGTCTTGAATGAAGAGGCGGGGCATCGCGGTCTATGCCGCCACGATCATCCTTATCTATTTCGCGTGGTATGCCCTTTCCCTGCTGCTCGGCAGCAACATCCTGCCCGACCCCTTCAAGGTATTCGTGCGGGGTTTCGAGGAAATAGCGACGGGTGCCTTCTGGGTCCACGTGGAGGCAAGCATTCTTCGGCTGTTTGCAGGGCTCTTTTTTGCCTTCATTCTCGCCGTGCCTGCCGGGCTCATCCTCGGCAGCAACGAGAAACTCGACAGGCTCTTCGCACCACTCATCTATCTCGGCTACCCCATCCCGAAGGTCGTTCTCATGCCCGTCATCTTTGTCCTTTTCGGTCTCGGCGATACGGGCAAGATCGTCCTTCTCACCATGATCGTATTCTTCCAGCTCCTTATTACCACGCGCGACAGCGCACGCAAGATTGACAGGGAGATCACCTACTCCCTGAAATCCCTGGGCGGCACCAGAATGGATTTCTTTCTCCATGTTGTCTGGCCGGTAAGCCTGCCCGGCATCTTCACATCCCTGCGCATCGGCGTCGGGACAGCGGTGGCGGTCCTCTTTCTCGTTGAATCCATAGCGACAAGCGAAGGTCTGGGTTTCTACATCATCGATGCCTGGGGCCGCGCCGAATATGCCACCATGTTCGTCGGCATTATCGCCCTGTCCATTATCGGCATCGTCATGTATGAAATATTCGAGCTTCTTGAAAGGAAATTCTGTAAATGGAAAAACCTGTAAATAATAAGTATCCCTCGGTGCGCGCGGTTTCAGAGAAAGAACGCATCGGCATGGTGAAGGAGATGTTCTCCACGATCACCAGGAAATATGACTTTCTCAACCACCTCCTGAGTCTGCGCCGCGATATCGCATGGCGCCGCTTTACGGTGAAGAAGATGCGCTTTTTCAAGACGGGGAGATTCCTCGATGTCGCCTGCGGAACCGCGGACCTTTCCATAGATGCCGCGCAAAAACACGGCCGCATCAGCACCACCGGCATTGATTTCGTCTTCCAGATGCTTGACCTCGGCAAAGCGAAGGTCGAAAAGAAGGGACTTGACCGGCGCATCACCCTCACACAGGCCGACGCCCTGCAGCTTCCCTTCTGTGACGATTCCTTCGACGTTGTCGCCGTAGCCTTCGGCATCAGGAACATCCCGGACCGCGAAGGGGCTCTCAGGGAGATGCTTCGCGTAGCCGTCCCGGGGGGCGCGGTCATGGTCCTCGAGATGACCTTCATACAAAACCGTCTTTTCAAGCTGATCTATCATATCTATCTCAATTATATCCTTCCACGCCTCGCGAAACGGTTCTCCCCCAATCCGGCGGCATACCACTACCTTGCCGATTCCATCATGAACTTTCCCCAGCCTGACGCCTTTGCGGCCATGATGGAAAAAGCCGGCATGGTCAATGTGACGAAATATCCCCTGACCCTTGGCGTCACATACCTGCATGTGGGGATTAAACCGGAGGAAGGGGCATAATGACACAAAGCGCCCTCAAGGCGTGGGTCCAGGCAAGCAGGGCGCCCTTCTTCGTGGCCACGTTCATACCCCTTTTTATCGGCTGGTCGATGGCCGTCAAGGCAACGGGATTCATGAGACCGGGGCGCTTTCTCCTTGTCCTTCTCGGCTCTCTCATCGTGCATCTTATCACGAACCTCGCCAATGATTATTTCGACCACGTGGTCGGAACCGATGCCGGGGATTCCATCGGGGGCTCCCGCGTCATCCAGCAGGGGAAGATCAGCCCGCAGCTCATGCTCCGGGTCATAATCGCGCTCTACGTCATCGCCTTTGCCATCGCCTCCGTAATCGTTTTTCAGTTCGGGCTCCATCTCCTTGCCATCCCCATCCTCTTCTCCGCTTTCAGCAGCTATTTCTATGTCGCACCGCCCATAAAGTACGGCTATCATGGGCTAGGCGAGCTCTTCGTGGGGATCAACATGGGACCGGTTATGGTTGCCGGAACCTATTGGGTAGTGGCGGGGGCCCCGGCGATCGAGCCTCTTCTCGTTTCCATACCCGTCGGGATCATGGTGGCTGCTATCCTTTATTACCAGAGCCTGCCCGATATGAAGACCGATGAGGCCTCCGGAAAGATAACTCTCGCCGTCCGGCTGGGCAGAAAGGGCGCCCTGGCGGGGCTCGTCATCTTTTTCATCCTCGTCTATGGAAGCATCCTCTGGCTCGTCCTCGCGGGGCTGCTGTCATCCTGGGGACTTGCGTCGTTCATCGGCGTACTCCTCGTTGTCAAGCTCATTCGCATCGTCGCCAGATGCGATGATTGGGTTCTCCTCGACCTCCACGGCAAATACGTCCGAATGGCCTATTTCATTTGCGGACTGGCTATCATAGCCGGGATCATCTCAAAGAATTAGCATACGGGTCCGGCAGATCCGTCCGTCCGCGTCCGTCGTCGCCTTGCCCCGCATGCCCGTCTTAAGTGCAAGCCCCTGTGCGTTTTGTTTGACATCGCGTCACGTCTGACCTTACAATAGCTTCATCAGCCACGCAATCGGAAACAAAAAAACAAACAGGGAGGGACCTATGTCCTCAAGACAAGTATTCTTCGTTCTCCTGGCAACCGTGCTTTCCCTGACGGTCTGCAGTGCCCTCGTCGATGCCGGCCAGCTGCCGGAGAAACCCCAGGTACCGGCGGCAGTCGAAAAGATGGAAAAAGTCGTCCCTATTCCAAAGATAGGGGTGACGATGATGGCAGCCCAGCCCGAGTCGTATGCAGGCAAATGCCCGACGGTCATTACTTTCAAAGGGCATATAGCCGCCGCAGGGATGATCAGCGTTTCAAAACCTGTCACGGTGAAGTATGCGTTCATTCGCAGCGATGGGGTTACCGGTCCGGTTCAAACGATAACTTTTACGAAACAGGGTGCACAGACGGTCACCAACACCTGGCACATAGGGGGCCCCGGCTTTTCCACCTCCGGGTGGCAGGCACTCAAGATCATCTCGCCCGATCCCAAGGAATCCAAGAAGGCGAATTTTACACTGAACTGCAACAACGACAAATAACGTAATATTTATATCATTCATCTCCAGTGCGGCGGCATCTTGCCGCTGCACTCCGAACCGCTCGCCTGGCAGGTCTCGACGCCCTGCTGTGTCTTGCATTTCCATTTGCAGACCTTTCCTTCCGATTTCTCGGTGTATACCCCTTCGTGGCCCGCCGGGCGCCCCGGCGGCGCGATCCGCTGACAGTACAGGGTCCCGCTGCGGTCTTTTGCGCAGGCGGCCCTTTTCATTTGCTGCTGGACCGTCGTCCCGGCAGACCCGTCGCCTGCCGCCAGCAGAACCGAGAATAAACAGACGGAAAAAACGAGATAGGAACAGCCGACTCTCACGGTACCCTCCTTCTTAAAGATAAAGTGAAATGGTGCACCAGCCGATTTTTCTATCGACGCCTCAATGCAGCCTTTCCAGATGCAAGGATTATACCAGACGAGGGATAAGAAGAAAGCGTTTTCGACATATGCCTTGCATATCCTCGACGCTCACCGTGGACGTGATGCAAAGATGACCGCCCGACCTGAAGATTTCCAGCCTTGTAGCATTTGATAATAGTCCGCACGTCGTGTTATAAACATCACCTGATCGATATAAAAAAAGGAGGTATCACATTGATTACGGTTATCGCCAGGTTGCCTGTTATGGAAGGGAAAATGGATGAAGCGTTAGGAGAGTTTAAAGAATTAATCTCTAACGTAGCAAAAGAAGGAGGAACGGTGTTGTATTCTCTCAACGTAGAGAAGGCCAACCCCGACACCCTGGTTGTAGTCGAACAGTACAAGGACAAAGATTCCTTGCAGTTTCATTCATCCACGCCTTATTTCAAAGAATTTTTTGCAAAAAGCGTCTCATTTACCCGGGGAAAACCGGAAATCGTCATCATGGAAGAGATAGCCAGGACTTAAGGAACTATTCTCCAGCTCCCGCACCCCCTCCCCCGGCAGCTTCATCGGGACAATAACCATCGGAGAGCGTCGTCGCGGTGGCACCGGCCGCGGTCAAGCGATTTCGCGAACCGGCTTATAGCAATCTCCGCAGGGCAGTTGTGACACGCGGCTGCATCTCTTTTTGTAGCCGCGTGTTATAAGTCGGGAGCCGTTATTGTTATAAGTGACTTTTTAAAACCGCTTGATATTATCAAGAATTATTTGATCATGCCGACAACTTCCATAACCCATTAACGGAGATTTCATCTACATTGCATCATTAAGATCTACATTCAAACCGGCATTCTTGAGTTCCCTTCCAAGTAGGAGCTTCCATGCGTGCGCCTCCAGGATCGAGTGGTATATATATCACACCATCGTAATCGGATGGTTTTTCAAGTTCGCCTTTGCGTAGAGCCGCAACGCGGTTGCGGCCAAGCTTTCCAAGGAAGTAGCCAAGCTCCAAGATAACATTCTGTCGAGCACGGAGCTGAAGATTCTCGCTCTCGGTAGTAACAGCTCCTACATCATCAGGCGTAAGCAGAACAACTGCGTGTGCTACTTCAGCGTGTCTCTCAACCTTCTCAATTATGGTTTTGCCCTCATTCGGTTGTTCATGCAGGATGATCGGTTCTAAGCTGAGTTTCTCTAAAAACCGTGCCACACTTTCTCGAGCACTATCATCGTGACCGTGAACAAGAAAGACCTTCTTTCCTGATATGGGACCCATTGATCCTGTTGTCTTTTTAAGACGCGATTTTCTTTCGTTAAACTTTCCCGCTTCGATTACGCCGATCGTTTTGTCAAGCATGTCGAAAAGCTGCGCGTGCAAATATTCGCCATAGACATCTTCAAAAACATAGTTAAACGGGTTGACTTCATGCATTATTAATCCGCCAATAAATGGTGGGGGTGAGATTGTCAGAGTGCGGAGACACCCAGCTAGCCTAACGATCTCCTCAATCCTCTCAACCTGCCGATTGATTGTTGATCGCACGTTATCACGTTGTTCGGGTTGCCGCCCGCTGCTCCAACTCTTCACCAGTTTCCGGAATTCATTAATTTCCGAGAGGATACCCTGTTCTTCTTCGGTGGGTTGATAACTAACCATTCAAACTCACCTTTGAAATCCAGCAACCTATACAAAATCGTGCCAATGAAGTGTCCTCTATATGATCATCAAGCTTTGAACTGTCGTTCTCTTTTATCACCGTGGCCCCTTCTTTCTCCTTCTTATCTATCATTTTGTTATGTACTGATTAGGAAACCGGCTGGAGAGACATCCTATGCTCGCCTTTGAAATAATGACCTCCTCGGCAGTTCTCTGAATCTTGACGTGACATATGCTCAACGTGATCCTGTGGCCCGTGCGCGACATTTTGTTTATGGACACGAACCCGCCCGTGACAATGAATACATCGGACTTCCGGTTGCCCACCGCTTGGCAAATCGGCGACATCAACTTCTACCCACCTCCAAATCTTCTCATCGTTGACTTTAAATTGAGCTTTGCGTTCACACTTTAGCGTCATGTCACGCGACATTGTTGCTCCTTTCTTCGGCACATAGCAGTTAACTCACCGGAGGACAGTTTTCACCGCACCCCTCGTATTGACAGGTCGGCGGTATTAAAGTACATAGCTTAACGGTTCCAATTCAAAACCCGCATAGTGAGTATCATCAAGTTTCAGCAGTTGTGGAAAAGGAGACAAGCGTACTCGATTGGCTTTATCCTTGTAGAGATGGAGCACCATGATAAAGAGACCTGCCACAGAGTTGAGCAGATTTTTCAGGGAAGCTCTATGATACTCGGAGTCTCGAGAATGTTTGATTTTGTTATAGGCAGTCCACCACAAAGGAATTCCATCCGGCTTGATCCACTCATTCCATGGAGTAAGTGTAAGACCAAAACGTGGCAGAATGACTTCAATCTGCGGAATATTTGGAAAAGCGCTTTTTATGTCGGCTCTATACATATTAATATTGTCTGCCCTTGATTTCGGGTTAATAATTTTACAAATCTGCTTGCACACAACGTCAACTTCGGCAGCAGATGCGAGGAAAAGTCTGGCGATCTCGATTGAGAAGCAGTCGAAGTTCTTCTCATCGAATTCCACAAATCTCGATATCTGCTCAAGATCCCGCTCTATCGCGAGCAGGTAGTTCCAATGGGATTTAATGCTGTGAGTCAGTACTGTCCGGTTAAAATAGG
>DIFE01000102.1 GCA_002418985.1 Deltaproteobacteria bacterium UBA5756 | reverse complement strand
ACAGCGTACAATGTTTAAAGAGAACGGTTGGATATCCCTTCGTATGATGATTCCTTATCCATAATTTCTCCTGGATTCCGGCCTGCGCCGGAATGACGGAGGCTCAGGGAAGAGGTCGGCCTTTACTTTGTTTTGGACAGATGTGACCTATTACCCATAACCCATTACCTGTCCTCATTGTATCTCGCTTTACAGAAGAAACTGTTTCCATCGTGGTAGAATGGTGCTAGTCTTTAGTCTTTACGGAGTTTAGTCCTGTACCAGCGAGGAGTTGAAATGACAAGAAACCGGATGACACGGCTCGTCCTGATCGGTGCGATCCTGATCCTCCTTATAGCGTTTTCGCGGCTTGTCGGGCTTTACGTGGATTGGCTGTTCTTTCTTGAAACGGGATATCAATTTGTCTTTTCCAAGATGATCACCGTTCAGCTCCTTTCGGGCTTGTGCTGCGGCCTTTTCGCATTCCTTTTCATGTTCGCCAATATGAGGCTTATCAACAGGATCCAGTTCCCGGCCGCCAGCATCTCGGTCAATGGCTACACGACAATACCCATCAATACCCTGCAGCTGACAAGGCTGTCCCGTATCATGGGGCTCCTGGTCTCTATTTTTGTCGCCGTAATAGGGGCATTGTGGGGAGCCGGTCTTTGGGACCAGACGCTCTTCTTTCTGAACGGGGTCAACGGGGGGCTTGCCGACCCGATCTTCGGCCAAAATGTCGGATTCTATCTGTTCAGGCTTCCCTTCTATGAATCGTTAAGCTCTTTCATGGGATTTCTTCTCTTTATGGCGCTTCTCGCAAGTGTTGTAGCCTATGCCGCCAAGCGCGTCGTCAACCTGAGCCGTTTCAGTCTCTTCATAGCAAAGGAGATACGCCTCCATCTCGGCATTCTCGTCGCACTGGTGCTTTTCAAGACCGCCTTCGGTTTCTATCTCGACAGGTTCGAACTCCTCTACTCGGTCCACCAGATCATAACCGGCGCCGGCTATGCCGATGTATACGCGAGGGTTTTTGCCCTGAACATACTGGTATTTCTTTCCATCATCGCGGGGGTAATCTTCATTATCGGCTTTGCCAGAGGCGCGGTCAGGTTCGCTTTTTATCCCGTCGGCGCTGTAATTGCTTTTTATATCATCGGTATGGTCATCTACCCGGGGCTGCTTCAGAACTTCAAGGTAACGCCCAACGAACTGGACCTAGAGAGACCTTTCATCCAGCATCATATCGCATTCACCCGGTACGGGTACGGTCTCGAAAAGATCGATCTCAAACCCTTTAACGTGTCCTATAACCTTACGGCGAAGGACATCCAGAAGAATGACACGACGATCGGGAACATCCGGCTGTGGGATGAGGCACCGCTCCTCAAGACATTGAGCCAGCTCCAGCAAATAAGGACCTATTATAAATTTTCCAGCATCGACAATGACAGATATACTATCGACGGCAAGTACGGTCAGGTAATGCTTTCCGCACGGGAGCTTTCGTATGATGACCTGCCGAGCAAATCATGGATCAATGAAAAGCTCGTATTCACCCACGGAAACGGGGTTGCACTGGCTTATGTAAGCAAGATTACTCCCGCGGGCCTGCCCGAATTTATTGTAAAGGATATACCGCCGGCGTCGATTACAAAATCCATAAAGATTTCGACACCCGAGATCTATTTCGGCGAACTCACGGGCAGCTACGCCATCGCCAATACGCGGATACCGGAGTTCAGTTATCCCACCGCCGAGGGGAATGTTTATGGTTCATACAAAGGATCAGGCGGCGTCGCCTTGAGCTCTCCGCTCAAAAGGCTCGCCTTTGCAGCCCATTTCAAGGATGCCAAGATACTCCTGTCGTCGGACATCACCAGGGAAAGCCGGATACTCTACTTTCGGAACATAACGGAGAGGGTCCGTAAGATAACCCCTTTCCTTTCGCTGGACCAGGATCCCTACATCGTCATATCCGATGCGGGGAAACTTTTCTGGATGATCGACGCCTACACGGTTTCGACCCGCCTGCCCTATTCCCGACAACTGCGCAACAAGTTGAATTACATGAGAAATTCCGTCAAGGTGACCATAGACGCCTATAACGGCGCCATCAACTACTACCTCAGCGATCCCGATGACACGATAGCAAAGACATATAATGCCATTTTCCCCGGTCTCTTTAAGGACCTGTCAGCAATGCCGGAGGACTTAAGGAAACACATCCGTTATCCAAGAGAATTTTTCAAGACCCAAGCATCCCTTTACGCAACGTATCACATGGACGATCCGAAAACGTTCTACAACAAGGAAGATCTCTGGGAGATCCCCTCCCATGCGGAAAAATCAATGGAACCCTATTACCTGATCATGAAGATCCCGGAAGAAAAGAGTGAGGAATATGTCCTCCTTGCACCTTACACCCCGGCCAAACGGGACAACCTGGCAGCCTGGCTCGCCGCACGGTGCGACGTGCCCAATTACGGGAAACTCATCGTCTACACCTTTCCCAGAGACCGCCTTGTCTACGGCCCCAGGCAGGTCGATGCACGCATCGATCAGAATTCATACATATCACAACAACTTACGCTCTGGGGGCAGAGAGGTTCCCAGGTCATTCGCGGCAGCCTCCTGATCATTCCCATCGAATCCGCTCTTGTCTATATTCAGCCGCTCTACCTTGCAGCCGAGGACAAGGGCGGCCTTCCCGAACTCAGGCGGATCATCGTGGCATACGAGAACAACGTCGTTATGGAGGACACCCTCGAAGCGGCCTTTCAAAAGATATTCGGCGGCCGGAGAACGACGCCCGGACCTGAGTCCAAAGAAACACCAGGACCTGCGCCCGGCATCAACGACCTCGCCAAACAGGCTAACAAGACCTTCGAACGAATGTTGCAGCTTCAACGCCAGGGTGACTGGGCAGGCTACGGCGAGGAGTTGAGAAGGCTGGAGAAACTACTGAAAGACATGGCAAAGTAAGAAGACGGAACCTTATGCTTTTCATGCTGGAGGATGCATGCCGCGTATTAAGCTTGAAGAACAGTCGATGTATGAGTTCACGTTTCCGGTGACGCTCTATCCCCGGGACATTAATTATGGGGGGCATCTCGGGAACGATTCCCTGGTTATCCTTATTGGAAGCGCGAGGGCGCAGATGTTCCACTCGGTGGGATTCGCCGAAGGGGATCTCGGAGATGGCAAGACGGGCATCATCATGAGTGATCTCGTGATGAATTACAGGGCCGAGAGCTTTATCTTCGACGAACTCCAGATCGATACACATATCGGAGAGATTCGTTCCGGGGGTTTCCGAATATTCCATCGCGTGACAAAAAAGGGTACCCTGGTTGCCCTCGCCGAAACCGGCGTCATGAGCTTCGATTACACGATTCACCGCCTCGCCCACGTGCCGGAAGTATTCCTGAAAGCTATCACAAACATCCACGAGGGATCAGCGTAAAGCTGAAAAAGACTGTCTCGCACCCGCTTCACTCGAATAATTTTCGGTTCCTTTCAGGTAGCGCGTTGCTGCCACATTCATTTCGCATTGTAAAGCTTTTAAATTGCTTTAAAAAGGGTCTTCATGTACCATAATGGAACTCTTTCCGAATGGGAAAGCACCATGTTTCGCAGGAGGTTTTTGGATGTCCTACAGTTGTGAGATCAGCACGATAGAGCCGCAGCCCGCTCTTACCATCAGGTCCAGGGTGGGCGTTGAAGAACTGCCCGATACTTTTGAATCATCCTTTGCATCCCTCGTGGCGTATCTGGAGGAACTCGGTGAGGACATAGCCGGGCCTCCTTTCGCTATCTACTACAACGTGGCGATGGACGATCTCGATGTCGAGATGGGTCTTCCGGTAACAAAGACACTCCCCGGTAAAGGAGAAATCACAGCAGGGCAGATAGGTATCGCACATGCCGCGTCAACCATCCATACGGGGCCGTACGAAGAGATTGAATCGGCCTACGTGGCGTTGGCCGAATGGATGAAAGAGAACGGCTACGAGCCCACAGGGACCAGCTACGAGTTCTACCTCAATGACCCGGGAACAACAACCCCGGAAGAACTTCAGACAGTGATATTTCTGGCTGTCAAGCAGCAAGAGGGACTGACGGGACCAGGGCTCGTGAGCTGACACGTACAAAATCGCTCAGGAACAAATTTGTTGACAAGTTTTTCAACCTCCGATAGACTGATACCACTATGATGAAAGTCGACACGCTCCATCTCAACAACTCCTATTATTACTATTATTATTACGCGAAGGGGCACTCGTGTCGAACTTTCGCCTGACAGGGTAAACGAAAGGGGCCATGGGTGCAAAACCCATGGCCTTTTTAATTTTAAGGGCCATGGACCGAATCCATGGCCCTTTCTTTTTGGGCAAAATCAAGGAGGAGGCTATTATGGGAAACAGAAAAACAATATCAATTAAGGGGAGGAAACAATGAAACGGCTAGACGAGCACGAGGCCCGACAGGATACGCGAATCATGGATATCCTCGAGACCACAAAAGGATCGCCTTTTGACGCGAGGTTCGATCCTGTCAAGGGAGGAGGAGCACAACGCCTCCACATGATCCGGGAATCGTTCATTCGCGAAATGACGCGGCTGGCCATCACGCACAGCGCGATAAACCTGTCACAGGGGTTTCCCGATTTCGATCCCCCCCGGGAGGCGATCGAGGCCGCCCACCAGGCGCTTGAATCCGGCGGCAACCAGTATACGATCACCTGGGGCACCCCCCCGCTCCGACAGGCCATTGCGGCGAAGATGCAGCGGTGGTACGGCCTCGATTTCGACCCCGACCAGCATATAACGGTCACCTGCGGCGTGACGGAAGCCATACTGGCCACGCTCATGGGAATTATCAATACCGATGATGAAGTCATCGTCATCGAGCCTTATCACGAAGGATATCTTCCGGCGATCGTATTCGCCGGCGGCGTGCCACGCTTCGTGCCCCTTGAATCCCCGGATTACGCTCTTGATCTCGACGTGCTTCGCGCCGCATTCAACAGCCGCACCAGGGCAATCCTCATAAACACGCCCCACAATCCCACGGGGCATATCTTCACCAGGGAAGAATTGGAGGGCATCGCCGAATTGTGTCAGGAATTCAACGTGGTGGCCGTAACCGATGAAATATACGAACACATCATCTACGACGGACATCCCCACATCCCTCTTGCTGCGATCCCAGGAATGGCCGAACGCACCGTTACGATAAGCGGACTGGGCAAGACCTTTGCCATGACAGGATGGCGGCTGGGACACGCGTGTGCCCTTAATCCTTTGAGCACCATTCTGCGGACCGTTCATGATTTCATGACCATCTGCGCCCCAGCCCCTCTACAGGCGGCTTGCGCAGCCGTTCTCAGTCTGCCCGATGAATACTACACAAAGCTCCGTGCAGACTATACAGAGAGACGCGACAAGATGATGTCCATTGTTACCAAAGCGGGGTTCACGGCGCATTCCCCCGAAGGCGCCTTCTACGTGATGGCGGACTTCAGTGGCTGGGATTTTGACGGAAATGATTACTCCTTTGCCCGTTGGCTTCCTGCAAACCTCGGGGTTGCGGTTGTTCCCGGTTCCTGCTTTTATGGAACAAAAGGGATGGGTAAGAAAACCGTTCGTTTTGCTTTTGCAAAGAAGATGGAGACGCTGCAGGCTGCCGAAGATCGGCTGTGCAGATAAGAGAAAAGGTATTTTATAACACCCCCGGGGAGTACTCCCCAGGGGTGTTTTTTACTCCAGCAGTGTTAGGTTGGGGACATTGAAGAAAGCTCTTTCTTGAAAGAGATATAGTACACCGCCCCTATAAAGACGAACCCACCGACTATGTTCCCGATGGTGACGGGGATAAGGTTCCAATAAATAAACTGTCCCCAGGTCACGTTCGCGCCCAGCATGATACCTACAGGAATAAAATACATGTTAGCTACGCAGTGTTCGAACCCGGATGAAACGAAAGCCATGATAGGAAACCATATTCCGAAAAATTTGCCGACCATGTTCTTCGATGAAAGAGCGAGGAGAATTGCAAGGTTCACGAGAAGGTTGCATCCAATCCCCTTCATGAAAGCCGACCACATACCCGCACCACCGTTTGCCATGTACGGCAGCGTTTTCGCCTGGGCGATTGCTACAGCACTCTGACCAAACGCGGTCAACTCGGCCCCACCACCCTTGCTGAACGGCCCTACGGACATAAGATACGCCCAAAACAGCGAACCTATAAAGTTTCCGATATAAACCCAGAACCAGGCGTTTATAACTTTTCCCCAGGTCGACTTCTTTTGAAATACGGCCATCGGGATCAACATCGTGTCGCCGGTAAAGAGTGACATGCCGGTAAGAACGATTGCAATCAAGCCGACGGGGAAGACGGCCCCCGATATCATCGACTTGAATCCAGGGCCTACCGAGGTTTCAAGCCCCGTGGAACATATCGTGGCCAGAGCGCCTCCAACTGCAATGAAGAGCCCTGCCATGAAACTGCGCACGAGATAGTTGCCCGGAGTCAGGTTAGCCTTGTACTTGCCAGCATCGCCAGCCAGTTGAACGATTTCTACAGGTTTGTTCGCCATAGTCCCTCCTTTTTTTACGTTACCTCATCACGTTTTTTTATTGAAGATTGAATAACTAAAAGAACCATAAGATCAGGTCCGATATCAAGAGATTATTTCTAATCACTGCTGTCCAGGATAATCCGT
>DIFE01000069.1 GCA_002418985.1 Deltaproteobacteria bacterium UBA5756 | reverse complement strand
GAGTTAAGGGGGCGGAATGACGGAGGCTTCGGAGAAAGGTTGACCTTTACAATTATCTTGGACAGATGTGCAGGTGTGCCCATAACCTATTACCCATAACCCATCCTCATTACCCATCACCCATTACCCGCCTCTTTCATTGAAGACCTACCCCTGATATGTTATAAGAATTCATGTTTGTCGATTCTCATTGCCACCTTGAAATGGAATCCTTTGACGACGATCTCGAAGAGGTCATCGCGAAGAGCGTGGACGAAGGGCTGGAGTATATCCTTACCGTCGGCACGGAGGAATCCTATTTCGGCAAGGTAAGAAATCTCGTCGAGCGCTATCCCTTTATTTACGGGGCCATCGGCATTCACCCTCATAATGCGAAGGATTTTGACGACAGGGTTGAAAAGGTTATACGGGACGCGGCGAGCCATCCCAGGATTGTCGGGTACGGAGAGGTCGGGCTCGATTTCTTCAAGAACCACTCTCCCCGGGACGTGCAAAAAAAGGTCTTCGTCAGACAGCTTGTCCTCGCTCATGAACTGGGCCTGCCCATCATCGTCCACTCCCGTGACGCACGGCAGGAGACCCTCGACATCCTGAGGAGCGAATATCCGGGCGGATACGGAGTGATCCACTGCTATTCTTATGATCTTGCGGCGGCGAAGGAATTTCTGGACATGGGATTCTACATTTCTATTCCTGGAACCGTTACTTACAAGACAGCCGCCGGTCTCAGGGAGGTGGTTCGTTACATTCCCGAGGATCGCCTGATGGCCGAAACTGATGCGCCTTTTCTTTCGCCCGTTCCGCACAGGGGGAAGCGAAACGTCCCCTACTACGTGAAGATAACTATCGAGACGGTCGCCCGCGAGCGTCGCAAGGATACACAGGCGCTGGCCGCCGTCATGCGCGACAATTTCGTCAGACTTTTTCTCAAGAACCCACGAAAGGACAGGTCATGAAACCGGCTATAGTCATTATCGATATGCTTGAAGGAAATTACAGTAAACCCCTGCAGGGGATCAAGGAAGAGGAAAAGATCGTTCCCGTCGTGAGGGACTTGCTCAAGAGGGCCCGGGGGCTTGATATCCCGGTGATCTTTGCCTGCGACAGTTTCCTGGAAAAAGACTTCATATTCAGAGGCCGTATGAAACCCCACGCCATTCGGGGAACCGAAGGCACGAAACCCCTTTCCGAACTCGAACCGGAGGACTCGGACATCGTACTCGACAAGCGGCGTTTCAGCGCCTTTTTCAAAACGGACCTCGATCAGACACTGCGGACGCTTGGCGTCGACACGGTTGCCCTCGGTGGGATCAACACCCATTTTTGCGTCCTCGCCACCGCCTTCGATGCAATATGTAATGATTTCGAAACCATTATCCTCGAGGACGCCAGCGCTGCCTTCAAGCGGGAGATTCACGACAGCTTTCTCGACGCATACCGCAATTCGGCCCTGTATCCCATCTTCCGGGTGATGACGTCGGGTGGCTTCATCGATCAACTCCAGAGAGAAGTCCATGAGTAGAAACAAAGACGATATCTACATCGGGGGAAAACCCCCTTCTCATGCTAAACCCATACGGACTCCCTATATCATTGTTCTTGTGGTCATCGCCCTTGCGGCCGGCGGTTTCTTTGCCTTCCGCTATGTAAAGATGGCCAAACCGCCCCTGACGGTCGTCGTCGAGGAGACGAGCGAACTCAAGATCTACTATCCCTCTCCTCCGGCCAAACTTAGCGTAAAAGGCGTTCCTGTCAAGAACACCCTGACGGACAGGGAAAAGGCTGACGCCATCATATCGGGTCTGAGGGACGGTAAGACCATACCCGAAACGCTGGCGCTCATCGACTTTGCCACTGATACGGAGGGCACTCTCATTCTCAATTTCACACCCGACATAGCCCTCATGAAGCTTGATCCCCTCAGAGAGATACAGATGGTCTATGCCATCGTCAATTCCTTTCTCGCAAACTTCGCAAAAGCAAGAAACGTGCAGCTTCTCTCCGCGGGTCAGGCCTTCTCAACGGTAAACGGCACCGTCTATACCTATAAGCCGATGGAATTCAACTCCCAAATTCTGGAGGATTAAATGATCGATCCCAAAATGATCCGTGACAATATCGAAGTCGTGAACGCCGGTCTTGCAAAAAGACAGGCCTCCTTCGACGCCGGCAAACTGGTGGACCTGGACGAAAAGCGCCGCAGACTTATCCAGGAAACGGAAAAGCTGAAGAATGAAAAAAACACCCTCTCAAACGAGATCGCGAAGCTGAGAAAATCCGGCGCGGACGCCTCGGAGAAGATAGAGTACCAACGGTCGCTGGGCAGGAAGATCGAAGAAACCGGACAGGAACTCAAGACAGCGGAGGAAGAATGGGAACAGGTCCTGCTCGTCATCCCCAACATGCCTGACGCTTCCGTCCCGGTGGGTACCTCAGACGAGGATAACAAGGTCGTTAAGACCTGGGGCGAGAAACCACCCTTCGATTTTGAACCAAAGGCCCACTGGGACCTCGGGGAGAACCTCGACATTCTCGATTTCAAGCGCGCCGCCAAGATTACGGGATCACGCTTCACTCTCTACAAATCACAGGGGGCGCTCCTTGAAAGGGCCCTGATAAACTTCATGCTCGACCTGCACGTGCGCGAACACGGATACATCGAGGTGCTGCCGCCCTTCATGGTCAACCGTACGTCCATGACCGGTACCGGCCAGTTGCCGAAGTTCGAAGAAGAACTGTTTCACCTCGAAGGCGTTGATTACTTCCTTATCCCCACGGCGGAAGTGCCGGTCACCAACATCCATGCCGATGAGATCCTGAAGGAAGAGGATCTGCCGATCAAGTATGTTGCTTACACGCCCTGCTTCCGCAAAGAGGCCGGGGCGCATGGGAAGGACACCCGCGGGCTCACCAGGCAGCATCAGTTCAACAAGGTGGAACTTGTCAAGTTCTCCCACCCCGACAACTCCTTCGAGGAACTGGAAGGCCTTCTTCTCGATGCGGAGGATGTCCTCCAGAAACTCAACATCCATTACCGGGTAAGTGCCCTGTGCACCGGCGACCTCGGCTTCTCCTCCGCCAAGACTTACGATATCGAAGTGTGGCTTCCCGGGCAGAACATCTATCGCGAGATATCGTCCTGCAGCTGCTTCACCGACTTCCAGGCCCGCAGGGCAAAGATCCGCTTCCGCAGACAGGGCGGAAAAACAGAGCTGGTCCACACCCTGAACGGCTCCGGCCTCGCCATCGGAAGAACAGTCATGGCCGTCATGGAAAACTACCAGAACCCCGACGGCACGATAACCATCCCGGAAGCGCTCAGGCCCTACATGCATGGGATGGAAACAATAAAGTAAAACCGGGCAAAAGACAAAAGACTGTCTCACGTTTATCCCGCATCAGGCGCATACGCGTCAACTTAAGCGGTC
>DIFE01000081.1 GCA_002418985.1 Deltaproteobacteria bacterium UBA5756 | reverse complement strand
GCCTTGAGGCTCCTCTCTGGAGGCAATAAAGAGAGGATAGGAGGAAGCCAAACGACTTCCCGGGAATTTGAGAAGACTGAAATTCCCGGGAATCTTCGATCCCGCTACGCGGGAGGGTAAAGAACCTGATATTTCACTCAAACCTGTCCCACAACTATGACCACCACCCGGATACATCAATAGTGAATCCCCGCCGAAGGCGTGCAAAGTGCGGCCTGATCCCGTCTTTCTAGGGATCTGGACGCAATTCTTTTAAGTCTTCCTCCAATCCTCTCTTTAATGCCTCCAGCGAGCCCGAAGGGCAAAGCGGGCGTGAGATAAGTCTTTCGGAAGGGGGATTTGGGCAACAGGCCTTTTTATCTTGACAACATGGTCCAAATGTATTTTTATAGATTTCCAAAAAGTAACTTCATCGTAAATAATCCCTATCAGATTATTTTTTGTTGTTTCGATCCAGTCCCGGGGGGGGAGATTGCCGTGGAACGACAAGATGGCAGGGTCTCAGACCATGCTGTGTACTTTGTGGCCGGTATCGTCATCTTCGGCCTGCTTGCCTATCTTGCGTCGCGAAGCGCCGTGGTCCTTCATAAGGTTGACCTTCCGACCCTTCGCATGCAGGCGAAAACCTTCAGCCTTCTGCCCGGTGACGATCATGCGATTGAACTGCTCAGGATCGCGAATATCTCGAGGATCGTCGACACCGAGGTCGCACGCAGGGGCAGCTATGAGAGGATCAGAGCGGCAGCTCTCAGAAAGGCAATAACAGACGCGTCCGGAAAGACACGAAACACGATGCGCATCCTTGTTTGCGTTCTTCTGGGTTCCCTGGGATCGCTCGTAACAATCCGAACCGCCAGGGCGCATGGCCGCCTTCATGACAGTCGGGAGAATGTCCGCTTGTCGGAAAGGGCAGGAGTCGAAGGATTTATCCGGATCGTCGGAAGGTATATTGACCCGGGCATGGCGGCCCGGCTCAAGGAATCACCGACGTCTGAGAATCTAGCCGACGCCTTCAGGGTTGCCCGGGACCGGGTGAATATCCCCTGTTCCACCGTCGCGCGTCTGTTTCCGAAGGGCACCCCGGAGCGCATGGCGCTCCTGGAGTATGGAAAGGTTCACGTACGCTTCGCCGTTGATGCAACGACGGGGGGGTCATGGGAGGACAGTCAAGGATAATGTCAGGTACGGGATATGAACATTTGCCGGTCACAGGTGTCCGGGAGCGCACGCAGGCAATGGCGTCCTATGCGAGGGCTTTTTTCCGGTCGATGAGTTCCGAGGAATTTGCACGGGTGATTGAGGATGCCAGGTCATTCGGACAACAAAGTCTTGTAGAACGGCTCTACGCGAAGAAGGTCATCGATAATATCGTAAAGGCAATCCTCGCAAGGATCGACAGGGGTCACTTCGTTGGTGATCAACTGAACGATTACATTCACGATGCGGTAGTCGTTCTCATGCAGATAGCCCGGCAGGGAAAGTTCGATCTGACGAAATCGGCCGGGGAGATCGCTTCCTACGTCTGTCTCTGGATAGAGCAGAGGGTGAAAAGGGCGGCCCGAAAAGAGCAGCGCTGGCGGTTTTCTCTTTCGGAAACGACAGTCGACCTCGAGGAATCCACGGACAATGCCGACTTTGATGAGACGCGCCAACCGAAGCTGAGCGCTCGATGGTCACAAGACGGTTGTGCATCAGACAGGATCGTGGAAGGAACCTTTGCCGATGTGCGGACGCCCCGCCCGGCCGAGAGGCGCAACCCTGTTGTCGCCCATGGTCAGCGAAAGAGCGACCGCCACGTGCTTTCCCTCTTCGGCACCCCAGGGCCGGAGGGTTCGTGACCTGTCGCGCCGCCGTCATGAAGACGGTCGACAAGAGATTGAGGATAAGCGACCCCCGGGTTACGGACATGCTTGTCTCCTATGTCGATTCCTATATGGCGGAGCTTGGACCGTATATCAGTTCGGTGTTCTTCATCCTTCTTTTGAACTGTGCACCTGAAACAAAGAGAAAGAAGGGGTTTGTGAGAAGTGTGGAGCTGTCAGTCGGCCAAATTGCAGATGCGGCCGGTATATCGAAAAGAAAGACCATCGATGCGCTCAGGGAACTGAAAAAGCACTGGATAACCGTGCAGCGCACGGGAAAGGGAAGGGGAAACAAGAATCAGTACTATTTTCTTCCTGTGGAGAGATGGTCCCCGCCCGGCAAAGAGGGTTATCGCGGGGTGCCAGTGTCTGCAGCCGAAGGTGATGACGGGAACGTTGATTCGGGCTGTCGGTCTGCATAACCCGGCGGTTTCGCAGGCGGTCCCGGATACTATCCTCGTTCATGTGTATCCGGCGCACCTTTTACACTGCCCGTCACAGGGGGAACCGTTTCAGGAAGGGAATCCGCGCCGGGGCTGATTGTTGCCCTCCTCTGCACAAATTGTACACAGGGCTGCGCTGAGGCTTCAATGGCAGTCGCGGGACTGGACGGGCGACGGGGAAGGAAGCGACGCGTAAAAAGTGTATATGATGCACGTGATCGAAACGGGACATACGGCCGGGCTGTTACCTTGACTATGCAAAAGGGAGGAAGGGTATGGATATCGCAGAGATTATAATCGGCAGGCGACACAGGAAAGACCTGGGAGATATGGAGGAACTGAAACGGTCCATATCGGAACTGGGTCTCCTCCAGCCCATCGTTGTCCGAAAAGGGACAAGGGAGCTCGTCGCCGGCTACCGCAGACTGAAGGCCCTCGAGGAACTGGGCATCGGCGCGCTCATGGAAGGTATCCATATCAGCCTTATCGATATAGACAGCCTCGTACGCGGCGAGCATGATGAGAATGTTTGCAGAAAGGATTTTACCCTGTCTGAGAAAGTGGCCATTTTTGAAGCGGTCAAAGAGGAACAGTTGAGAATAAGCATCGCAAAGCAAATAACCGGCGGTTGCGGCCCGACGGACCTTAGAATCAAAGACCGCGATTCGGGGGACCTGCCGGCGGCGAGCGGTTCCGATACCCCGGGGATGGAATGCACCGGGGACCCTGAAAACGGCATGAGCACTGAAGCCCGGCAAGGAGGCAAGAGAAAATTCGGCCAGGCCCGGTCTCATGCGGCAAAGGCAGTCGGGCTTCACCAGAATACCCTGAGAAAGGCCACCGAGATCGTCACCGCCGCCAGGAAAGAGCCCGGCAGATACGGTCATCTCGTCAGAGAGATGGACCTAACCGGAAAAGTCGAACCGATCTTTCAAAAGTATGTTCAGGAGAAGCTGCGGCCCGCGAACGGCAGGTATGGGATGTGCCCTTCTCTTTCCCGGCTCCTGTCCGACCCGGAATCGGGAATCCCTGAATTCCTTTGCAGCGCCATGGCCAATATCCCCGGCGAGCGTCAGGAAGATCTTGTAAGGCGTTTCGCCGGAATATTTTCCCTGGTGAAGCGAAGCGATTTCGATCGCGGGGTGAAAAGCTATTCACACGGCGAAGGGTTGGCGGAACTCTCCGATGAGGAGATATACCGGCTCCTGCGCGATACTCTCGATCACACTGAAGCGACGGCGAATGAGTGGGTCTTCATGCCGCAGGTGAGGCAGGTGGCGTCGCTGGTAATGAATGTCGCAAGGGCCCGGGGGTCGGCAACGACGCTGGACAAACTGGATTTCTTTATGATCGGCCTTGCCGGGTTTGTCGATATGGCCTGCAACTATCTGCATGTTGCCAACAAAGACGGCATTATAAAGGAGCTTCCCGCCGACGCCTTGGAAAGGTATCTGGCCGCGATCGACGCATTCCAGATGCTCTACGAAAGCAAGCTGCCGCGGCAGGTCGGGGCTTTGCGTATGAGGGAGTGTGAACTTCGCCCCGGTGAAATGCCCGATACGAAGAGTTTGCGCGACCACGCCAATGCAATGAAGGCAAACGAAATGATAACCGATGCGGCGGAAGGCGAGATGCCATACTATCGAGACATGATAGCCGGTCTTCTGCAAAACCTTCGCGAGGGGGCGCAAGGACTGAACGTACGAGAGACCCGCTGATTCAATTGCTTTGACAACGCCGCGGCGGCTGTGGTAAAAATTACGGTCAACACTATGGCCCTGAAGGTTTACAATACGATATCCGGCAGGAAAGAAGACTTCGTCCCCGTGACCGAGGGGAAGGTGAAGCTCTATGTCTGCGGTGTTACGGTATACGATCACTGCCACATCGGACATGCCCGAAGCGCCATCGTTTTCGATACCATATACCGGTATCTGCGTTCAAAAGGCCTTGACGTCACCTACGTGAGGAACTTCACCGATATCGATGACAAGATCATCCGGAAGTCTCACGCGGAAAATATCCCCTGGCAGGAAGTTGGACAAAAATACATCCAGTCGTTTTATGAAGATATGGATGCCCTCGGAGTGCTTCGCCCCGATCATGAACCGCGAGCCACCCAGCATATCGGCGACATGATCGCCCTCGTCGAGAACCTGATCGAGAAGGGCCACGCGTACAATGTCGGCGGCGATGTATACTTTTCCGTGGACAGTTTCCGCAATTACGGGCAGCTCTCCGGTCGGCCGCTGGAAGAGATGGTCGCCGGTGCCAGGGTCGAAGTGGACGAGAAGAAAAAGAATCCTCTCGATTTTGCCCTGTGGAAGGCCTCCAAAGAAGGCGAACCGTCGTGGGACGCACCCTTCGGAGCGGGCAGACCGGGGTGGCACATAGAATGCTCCGTCATGAGCACCCTCTATCTCGGGAACCCCTTTGACATCCACGGAGGCGGCAAAGACCTCGTCTTTCCCCATCATGAGAACGAAAAGGCCCAGACCGAGGCGGCCACGGGGGAGAAATTCGTCAACTACTGGGTCCACAACGGATTCGTCAATATCGACCGCGAAAAGATGTCCAAGTCAATCGGCAACACCCTCTTGATCAGGGACTTTCTCAAAGAATACCACCCCGAAGTCCTTCGTCTTTTCTATCTGTCCAACCACTACCGCAGTCCCGTCGATTACAACGGACAGACTATCGATGACGTGAATACCGCCCTTCACAGGCTCTACTATACGCGGGAAAGGGCGCAAGAGGCCCAGGTCGGCAAGACCTTCGAGGCTCGTTCCTATCCTCAGGCAGAAGAGATAGCCAAAAAATTTGCCGAGGCGATGGATGATGATTTCAACACCGCCGCCGCCCTTTCGTATATCTTCGAGCTTTCGAAGGAGATCAACAGGATGGTCGAAAAGAAGGACGAAAGCGCAACGGCCCTCATCGCGTCGGCGGAAGCCGTCTTTGAGTCACTGGCCGGTACACTCGGGCTCCTGGGCGACAATCTCGAATCCCTCGAATCCCGGGAAAAGATACGTCATCTGACCCGTATGGGGCTTGACGCTTCATTTGTCGAAGGGGCCATAAACGACCGCGTTGAGGCGAGGAAGAGCAGGAACTTTCAAAAAGCCGACGAGATCAGAGATATGCTGGCGGAAAAAGGGATCATGCTCCTTGATACTCCAAAAGGCACACAGTGGCGGATAAAAAGTTCAGTTTCTTGAAAGGAGATAATACATGCTAGAAGTCAGATTTCATGGAAGGGGCGGGCAGGGAGCCGTTACGTCCGCTGAGATAGTTGCCCAGGCAGCGATAAAACAGGGGATGCGCGCACAGGCGTTCCCGAGCTTCGGTCCCGAGCGCCGTGGTGCCCCGGTGCAGGCTTTTCTGCGCGTATCCGACAAACCCATCAGGCTGAGGTCAAAGGTCTACAAACCGGACAGCGTTCTCATACTCGACCCGACGCTCATCGCCTCCGCAAATCCCGCCGCCGGCCTCAAGAAAGGCGGCTATATTATCATCAATTCGAACAAATCCGCGGAAGAACTGAAGAAGACATTCCCCGGACAGAATATTATCAGCGTCGATGCATCAAAAATAGCCAAGGAAGAGCTTGGTGTTCCCATAACCAATACCACCATGCTTGGGGCGCTTGTACGGGCGACCCGCGTGGTTGAACTCAGCGCTCTCGAAGAGCCGGTCCGCAACCGCTTTGGTGTTAACGGGCAGAAAAACATCAACGCCTACACAAGGGCATATAACGAAGCAACGGTAATAGAAGCGGAATGAAATAAAAGGGTTCAGGGATTGGTGATCAGGGAACAGACCCTTATTCTCTGATCCCTCTCCCCTTTTTTATGAAGACCATCTCCGGAAATATCGTCGATCTTCTCAACGAAACCATTTTCCCCGGCGTCATTCATATCGAAAACGGCATCATTGCCGGTATCGAACGGGAGCGCTACTGGTTCGATTCTTATATCCTCCCCGGTTTTGTCGATGCCCACGTCCATATCGAGAGTTCAATGCTCACGCCGTCCGGCTTCGCCCGTCTCGCCGTGGTGCACGGTACCGTGGCCACCGTTTCGGACCCGCACGAAATAGCGAACGTCCTCGGGCCGCGGGGTGTACGGTACATGATGGAAGACAGTGCCGGCATACCCTTCACCTTTGCTTTCGGCGCGCCCTCCTGCGTTCCTGCGAGTAACTTTGAGACCTCCGGCGCCTCGATAGGCGTTGCCGAGACGGAAGCGCTTCTTACCGGGAAGAGCATCGGGTATCTCAGCGAGATGATGAATTTCCCGGGGGTCATAAACGGCGATCCCGAAGTGCTTGCGAAGATCGGTCTTGCAAAACGACTGGGAAAGCCGGTCGATGGGCATGCGCCGGGCCTGCGTGGTGAAGGTCTGCGAAAGTATAGTGAAGCGGGCATATCCACCGACCACGAATCTATTGAAATAGAAGAAGCGCGGGAGAAGATCTCCCTAGGCATGAAGATCATCATACGCGAAGGATCGGCAGCCAGGAATTTCGATACCCTCTACCCACTCATCGCCGAATATCCCGATCACTGCATGTTCTGCACCGACGACCTGCATCCCGATTCTCTCGTAAAAGGACACATCAACGCGCTGGCGGCCGGGGCCATCCGAAAAGGAGTGGACCTTATGAAGGTCTTGAGGTGTGCCTGCCTCAACCCCGTTATGCACTACGGTCTCGATGTTGGTTTACTAAGGCTGCACGACCCCGCCGATATGATCGTCGTCGACAGTCTCGATAATCTCAAGGTTCTCAAAACCATCGTGCGCGGCCAGACTGTCGCAGAAGATGGCGCGAGCCGCCTCGTGCATCGCAGTACCGCCCCGATTAATGTTTTTCGGGCGAGTCCCCGGAAGACGGAGGATTTTCATGTGCGCAGGAGATCGGGCGCCATCCGGATCATCAGGGTTATCGATGGTCAGCTTGTGACTGATGCTGAAAGTGATGCACCGGCGGTGGAAGGCGATGCGGTCGTCAGCGATATCGGCAGGGACTTACTGAAAATAGCCGTCGTAAACCGGTATGCCGACGAACCCCCTGCCGTTGCCTTTGTGCGGGGTTTCAATCTGAAAAAAGGCGCCATCGCCTCGTCGATCGCCCATGATTCCCACAACATTATTGCCGTCGGAGTAAACGATGAAATGCTCTGTGATGCCGTCAACCTGGTCATCGAAAAGAAGGGCGGTATCTCCTTGGTCTCAGAGGATATGAAAATTGTTCTGCCCCTTCCGGTGGCCGGCCTTATGTCCAATGAAGACGGCTACGACATCGCTCAGAAATACGGCCGTTTGAACATGCTTGCGGCAGACCTGGGCACAACTCTCGAGGCCCCCTTCATGACGCTGTCCTTCATGGCCCTTGTCGTAATTCCAAAACTGAAGCTCAGCGACAGGGGTTTCTTTGACGGCGACCGTTTTGCTTTCACGGAATTGTTTGTCTAGAAAGACAACTCAGGCAAGCCCGGGTTTCTAATAAGTCCAATAGGTCATATAAGTCCTATAGGACGCATTAAAAAGAAAACCGTCTGTTGATTTCTACGTTTGAGCTACTACCTCAACGAACTTTTCCACCAGATCGGGATCGAACTGGCTGCCGGCACACCTAAGCAATTCGTTCAACGCCTCGTCTCTCGATACTGATTTGCGGTGGGGTCGCCCGCCGGTCATTGATTCGTAGGCGTCGGCTATGGCCATGATCCTGCTTTCAAGAGGAATTTCCTCGCCGGCAAGGCCAAGGGGGTAGCCGTTGCCGTTCCACCATTCGTGGTGTTTCAAAATGTAGTCGGCCATATGTGTCAGGTTTGTGGCCGATTGGGCGATGCGGTGGCCGATATCGCAGTGTTTGCGCATCTCCAGGAGTTCTTCCGTGGTAAGGCCTCCCTCTTTCAGGAGTATCCGGTCATGGATACTGATATTGCCGATGTCATGAAACTGCGCCAGAAGGGTGAGGTCCTTGAGGCGTTTATCGGGCAGGCCGACGGCACTCCCCAAGACGGTTACCAGCCGCCTCAGGCGTTTTACGGATCGTCTGGTGGTAACGCCCTTGGTTTCGATCGTGTTGATGAGGTTCCTCACGATGACGTTCCGGGCATGCCGGCTGCCGAAGAGTTTTTCCTTGTACATGCTGTTGTCGGCTTCCCTGTATAGTTCAGCCATGCTCTGACCGGGACCGGTACGGATGGCAAATCCCGTGGAAATGCCGAGGGGAAGATGGGGGTTTTGCCGGTTATAATCGATAACGCTGCTTTTTATCCGGTTGCAGATCTCTTCCGCTTTTGATTTCGGGCTGTTCGGCAGGAGAATCGCGAATTCGTCTCCTCCGACGCGCGCGACGACGTCGCTTTCACGGAATGACTTCCTGATGACCCGTGAAGCGACGGCGAGCAGTTCATCGCCCTTGTCGTGGCCCAGGGTATCGTTGATCAGCTTCAGGCCGTCGATATCGCACATGATAAGTCCCACAAGCTCGAAACGGTTGTTGTCGAGGCGGTGCATCTCCTCCTCGAAATAGGCCCGGTTGTACAGATTTGTCAGGGGATCGTGGAGACTGAGATATTTCAGTTTTTCTTCTGTCTTCTTGAGGTCCGTTATTTCCTTTGACACGACGGCAACAAACTTGACCCGCCCGGTGCGTCCGTCGACTATAGGGCTCAGCGTGCGCAGCATGTAACGCGGATCATCTCCTTTTCCGCTTTTGTGTTCGTACCGGTGGGACGTTGCGGTCTCGAATACTTTCTTCACGTAGCCTGCGAACTCGGAGGTGTCCTGTGCGTCGTGAAAATCACCGTACTGTTTACCGATGATGTTCGCTTCCGTCACACAAAGCCTTGCAAGCACTTGCCTGTTCACAAAAAGGTACGTACCGTCGCGGTCTATCATATATATGGAGTCATCTGTGGATTCGATAAGAGAGCGATATTTTTCCTCACTGCTGCTTACCTGTTTCCCGGCTTTTAGGAGGTCGGTAATATCAACAAAAGATACCGCCACCCGGTTTGTTCCGGCAAGGGGGCTGCGGAAGATATGAACATCTTTTATGGAGCCGTTCCCGGAGGCCAGCTTGAATTCGCGGCTCTGCGCCGGGCCCGCGGTGTTATGGTCTATGAATTCCTGATACTGTCTCATCCTGGTGAGGTCGCCGTTGACGATAAGCTCTGACCACTTCTTTTTTTCCTCCAATTCCGATTGACGGTATCCTGAAAGTTCCAGGAACTGCCGGTTTGTGCGGAGTATGGTCCCGTCCTCCCCGGCAATAAGGGTGGCGATCCCCAACGATTCGAAGAGGGTCCTGTCGGCGTTGCTTTTTTCCGTTGTCTTTTTCGCCATGTTGTCCTAAATGTCACCCATCATATCATTGGTACGAAAGTGTTGCCATTGTTCTTCCAACAGGTGCCATCATGCCTGGGCTCATGGATCCCCGTGTATTTTTTTAACCCGTCATTCCTTGAATATCTTGCCCGGATTCAGCAGCCCCTTGGGGTCAAAGGCCGCTTTGATCCGCCTCATGAGCGGCAGCGCCTCCCCCTCGATCTGCATAGGAAGATAATCCATGACGGTGAGGCCAACGCCGTGTTCGCCTGTCAGAGATCCCCCCATGGCGATGGTTTCCCTGTATATTTCTTCCAGGAGGCTGTACGCCTCGTCAAGCTCCGCAAAGTTCCTGCGTCGATGAAGGATGGTCACGTGGAGGTTCCCGTCCCCGGCATGGCCGTAGGTCGCTATCTTTATGGCGCCGCTGTGTTGGAGCCCTCCTATGAACCTGACAAGAAAAGGAAGGCTGTAGCGCGGGACCACCACGTCCGCCTCAAGATGGTCCTTGCCCAATGCCTTGAGCGAAGACAGCACCTCCCTTCGGAATGTCCAGAAACGCTCCGCCTCGGCATCGTCGGCCGCAAGGCGCGCGTCGGTCACGCCGTCGGAATTCCGGCACAGGCCGGCTATCTCCAGTGCTTCGCGGTGAACCTCGTTCTCGGAGTGGCCATCCGTCTCGATGAGTACGAGGGCGGCGGCATCCCTGGGGAGTGGGGCGCGAAGGTGATCGGCAACGGTGTTGATGGCAATGTTGTCCATCAATTCTATCGCGCAGGGGATGATCCCGGACTTGAAAACGGCCACGATAAGATCGGCGGCACAGGTGAGGTCGTTGAGATAGACTATGATCGTGCGCCTCACATGGGGCCTCATGAGAAGGCGCAGCGTGATCTTCGTTATGACAGCCAGCGTGCCTTCGGAACCGACGAGAAGCGAAATCAGGTCATACCCGGCAACGTTCTTCACCATCTTCCCGCCGAGGGTTATCACCTCTCCCGAGGGAAGGACCGCCTCGACGCCCCTCACGTAATCCCGCGTGACGCCATATTTCACAGCCCTCGTGTAGCCCGCGTTCTCCGCGACGTTGCCGCCTAAAGTGCTGTCGACCGTGCTCGACGGGTCGGGAGGAAAGAATAGACCCCGTTCGTTCAGTGCCTTCTGGAGATCGTTCGATATAAGCCCGGGTTCAACGACGGCGAACATGTTCGATTCATCGATCTCGATGATGCGGTTCAACCTTGCAAGAGAAAGGGCAATGCCCCCCCTGACCGGCAGGGCGCCGCCCGACAGACCTGTTCTTCCGCCCTGAGGGGTCACGGGAATATCATGCGCCCAGGCGCATTTCATAAGTTGCGACACTTCTGACCCGTTTTCCGGCAGGATGGCAACCTGCGGCATGAACCGCCTTTCTGTGGCATCGTAGGAAAAATGAGAAAGGTTTTCCCGATCAAGGACAATCTGACTGTCCTTGAGAAATCCCTTGATCTCCCGCAGGAACCCCTCCAGAGACATGATGTTCCATTATATCCGTCCAGGATTGAATGGGCAAGGAAATAAGGGAAGGCTTGAACAGGCGCTGTACATGGGTTGGGCACCTATTCTGACATGTTTGTACCAATTAGCTGTAAAGAGAACCGGTGCACTCTTTACAATGAAGACAGCCGTAATTGTTCGCACAGTGGGTTCTCGGTAAATCGGTGTTGATCCGACAGAGCAAAAAGGAAGGGAGAACATGATATCAAAAGATCCCAAACCCGAGATTCGGACGGTAATCGTCGATGATGAAAACCTTGCCCGGAAAAATCTTAAAGAGCTTCTCAAAGACCACCCGTATGTTCATGTGATCGGGGAAGCCGGAAATGCGACGGCCGGCCGCGATCTGATCGTGAAGACAAGGCCGGATCTTGTTTTTCTTGACGTGCGGATGCCTGAAGGCTCCGGCTTCGACCTGCTTGACAGGGTCGAAGATGCGCCATCAATTATATTCGTTACCGCCTACGATGAATTCGCCGTCAGGGCCTTTGAGAGCAATGCCCTTGATTATCTTCTGAAGCCTTTGGATCCCGACCGTCTGGGCCGCTCGCTTGAGAGGTTTCTGTCTGCTCCCCGTAGCCGGACGGAACCCATGGACATGCCACGCGGTGAACGGGTTTGCCTCAACGCCGGGAATAGGGTGGCTTTTATCTCTGTCGGAGATATAGTCGCCATTATGGCGGACAAGAACTACATACGCGTGTTCACCGCAAACGGTGACTGCTTCGTCGTGCGATCGGCCCTCAAGGACTGGAAGGCACGTTTCCCCTCTGACATGTTCATGGCCCTGGATCGCTCCCTGATGATCAATAAACATCACGTGCGCCTTCTTACAAAGAAAAACAGAAACGGCGATGTTTTCATGGAGAGCATTGAAAAACCATTTCACCTGGGCAGGATCGCGCTGCAACGGTTCAAGGAGTTGATGGGTTTGAGCGAAACGCAGGGGTTACAGGAGATGTCCCGTTAAAATCCCCGTGACGGCCGATGGATGACTTCCTTGTACCCCTGTATACGTCAGTCGCCTATACGTAAATGATATCCACGGGCGTCCTGGTGATCCTTTCAAGCCCATTTTTTCTCACGACGAAATCCACTTCGATGCCTATGCCTCCCTCGCCGGGAAAGATAAATTTCGGCTCGCAGGCGAAAACCATCCCTTCTTTGAGAACCGTCTTGTGGCGGGGCGTGATGACAGGCATTTCATTGATTTCGAGGCCGAGGCCGTGGCCGATGAAAGTCACCTGCCCTTCCCCGTGGCCCATGAAATACTCTTCAAGTCCGGCCGACTTCACGCGGTCGAAGGCCTTTGCAAAGACCTCCGTTGCATCCGTACCTTCCTTCGCGAAATCCATGATCCCATCGATGATATCCCGCGCCGTTTCGTAAGGCTTCTGAAAAAGCTCCTTCAGAGACCCCGCGACGTAGGCGCGTGTCTCATCGGTGATGTACCCGTTGTGCCCTCCGCCATAATCGACGATAACGGGGATCCCCCGTTTTACAACATTGACCGATGCGCCCTGACCGATGGCGTGGGTCAGGCCGATACCGGCTATCGGCACGTCAGCACCGGAGGTGATCGTTGTGGAATACCCGTGCGTCACGTAGATGCTCATCATCTCCTGATTGAGACCGCGCATCCTGAGGAAGCCCTGATGTCCCCACCTTCTTCCTTCCGCGTGAAGCTCCGCATCGATATCGACCTCGCGCATCCCTTCCTTTATGACGTCCCCGGCCTTCTTGAAGACGCGGTCCAGGATCTCCCCAGATTTCTTGAGTTGGGCAATCTCGAATTCGCTCTTTATGATCCTGACGTCCCTGATGATCTGGGCCAGGTCACCTATGGTGTCCTGGCCGAGCATCGCTTTCCAGCGTTCGTAGACCGCGACGGGGATGACGTCAAGCTCCATGGCGCATCGTGCCGGGAACATCTTTCTTTCGATGAGAATGTCTTTAACCTCTTTGTCACGCTTGATGGGGATGATATCGAGGGGCGTCTCCGCTTGTGCCCGGAAGATACTTTTCTCGACAAAGAATGCCGGGCCGTGCTCCGCCGAAACCGCAAGAACCCCGCGCTGAAGCGTTCCTGTGAAGTAGAAGATGTCGACGTTCTGGAGAATGACGGCAAGCTCGATGCCTTTTTCCGTCATCTTCATGCGAAGATTGTCGATCCGCGATGTTATTTCTTCCTTCGGTGTAAGATCACCGGTGTTTAGCGTCTTCAACATAACGTATGACCCTCCCGGCCGCCTCCGCTACAGGCACCTTTTCGAATTCTTTACTGTCGCGTCGCTTTATCTCCACAAGGCCTTCCTTGAGGCCTCGTTCGCCTATGGTGATACGAAGGGGTATTCCGATAAGGTCGCAGTCCTTGAACTTGACGCCGGGGCGCTCGTCTCGGTCGTCGAGGATGACGTCGATGCCCTTCGCGAGGAGTTCCCTGTAAATCTCCCGGGCAATCGCCATGCTTTCGGGGTGCGTTGTGTTTACCGGCAAAACGTCCACTTCGAAGGGTGCGATCGGCAGGGGCAGCATCATGCCGTTCTCGTCGTTTCCCTGTTCGATGGCTGCGGCGACCGTCCTGCCGACACCGATACCGTAGCAGCCCATCACCATGAAATGTTCCTTGCCGTCACTGTCAAGGAAGGTCGCGTTCATGGACTTGCTGTACTTGAGCCCCAGCTTGAAGATATGTCCCACCTCGATGCCCCGCGTCGTCACCAGGCGCCCGGTGTCGCAGCGGGGGCACCTGTCGCCGGCCTCTGCGACTTTCACGTCAAAGAACCCCTTGACCGTGAAATCGGCCATATTGGCATCGACCACGTGGACGTCGCGCTCGTTGCCGCCGACGACGAAATCCTCCATGAACTTGAGATCCATGTCCGCGTAAAGCGGTATGGTAAGGCCGATGGGACCGGAGAAACCAAGGGGCCCACCCGTTGTCTCCTCGATGGTCCGCTCGTCGGCAAGCTCCAGTTCGTCGAGCTTGAGGAGGTTCTTCAATTTGGTGTCATTTATCTCCCTGTCGCCCCGGACAAGAACGGCGATCGTACCTTTGTCGGTATTATAGATGATGGTCTTAAGGAGCTTGTCGGGTGTTATCCCGAGGAAGGAGGAAACCTCGTCTATCTTCCGCTGGTCAGGCGTCTTGACCCGCCTGTGAACATCTTTTTTTCCGGTCGGGACGGTTTTTCCCTTTACCCCGACCTCGGCTCTCTCGAGATTTGCCGCGTATCCGCAGGTATCGCAGGATATGATGATGTCCTCGCCGGTTTCAGCCAGCACCATGAACTCATGGGAGAAACTTCCGCCTATCTGACCGGTGTCCGCCTCCACGACGCGGAACCTGAACCCGCACCGTTCAAATATGTTGTTGTAGGTTTCATACATGTCCATGTAGCTTTTTCCGGCGCCCGCCTCGTCGGTGTCGAAACTGTAGGCGTCTTTCATGAAGAACTCCCGGGAACGCATGATGCCGAATCGGGGCCGTATCTCATCGCGGAACTTGGTTTGGATCTGGTAGAGGTTGACGGGCAGGTCCTTGTAGGATCGTACCTCTCTCCTCACCAGATCGGTGACCACCTCTTCGTGGGTGGGGCCAAGGCATAGTTCCCGGTTGTTCCTGTCGGCAAAGCGCAGGAGTTCTTTGCCGTATTTTTCCCATCGCGTGCTTTCGACCCAGAGTTCCTTGGGCTGGACGGCGGGCATGAGAATCTCCTGGGCGCCTTTCTTGTTCATTTCCTCGCGGATGATCTGCTCCACCTTTCTCAGCGATCTGAGACCAAGGGGGAGCCATGTATAAACGCCGGATGCCAGGCGCCTGATAAAGCCGGCACGCAGCATAAGACGGTGGCTCGCAACCTCGGCTTCCTTGGGGTCTTCCTTGACGGTGGGGATGAACATTTTCGAAAACAGCATGATGACTCCTTTGCGTGAAATGACAGATGACTGTTACGCGTGTGTCTCGACAATCTGGAATACTGGAAAAATCTACCACGAATCCGGCCCGTGAGCAAGAAGATGTAGGCGATAGACGATAGGCGTGGAGAGCAAAGGGTGGGGAGACGGGGGCTTTAGGGCAACCGGCCGTGGTCGGGATCAGCGTTTCAATACGTGGACGGCTGTCGCCTTGAAGGACGGATAGACCTTTCTGCCCCTCTCGATGGCCAGCCGCTTGAGCGATCCGGGAGTGATGAATGCGGTGAGGTTGAAGCCGCAGTCGATGATTACGCGATAGTAAAGACCGAGAGATGTAACCTCCGATACCGTGCCCTCGAAACTGTTACGTTCGCTTGTCGTGTCGGGCCGTGGCTCAATTGACACCGATACGCGTTCAGGGCGGATGCACAGAACGACTTTCTGACCGGCCCGGGTATCGCTTACGGCCATTACCTGCCGCCCTCCGACGTCCACGGAGATCGTGCCGCTGTTGGCATCCGTAACCACACCCGGCAGGATGGTCTCGGCGCCTACAAAACCGGCAATAAACTCGTCAGCCGGCCGGTTCATGATTTCATCCGGCGTGCCGACCTGGAGTATCTTTCCCCGGTCCATGACGCATATCCGGTCGGACAGGCGCAGTGCCTCGGAGCGGTCGTGCGTGGCAAATATGGTCGTCGTGCCTGATCTTCTGAGGACATGGCTTAAGTCCGTGACGATGGATTCATGTGTCGGTGGATCGAGGGCCGCGAAGGGCTCGTCGAGGAAGATAATGTCGGGCTTGACGGCGAAGGACCGGGCCAGGCTGACACGGCGCGCCTCCCCGCCGGAGAGTGTCCGGACGGAACGGTTTTTCAGATGGGACACGCCGAATATCTCCAGGTTGTCGATCACGGCTTTTTCGATCTCTTTTTTGCTTGCATGACGGAAATGCAATCCCGATGCAACATTCTCAAAGACAGTCGTGTCAAAGAGAAGGGTCTCCTGGAATACCATCGTGACCGACCTGCGGTAAGAGGTGACCGGTATATCGGGGCCGACCCTTTTGCCGCGATAGATTATCTCGCCGTGCCGCAATTTTTGGAGCATGGCAAGTCTTTGAAGGAGGGTTGTCTTCCCCGCGCCGTTGGACCCGATGATGGAGAGAACTTCGTCTTCCCGTACCAGGAGACTGGCGACATCAAGAATCACAACGCCGCGGTTTTCTACGCGGATATTGCGGGCCTCCAGGATGTTGCTTGCTTCTCGGGCCATCTTCTCTTAAAAACGCCTCCCCCTCTGTTGTATGTGGGTAAGAATATAATTGATACAGTAGGCCATGGCAAGGAGTATGATGCTCAGGGCGATGGCCACCTCAAAGTTGCCCTTGCCTGTTTCCATGACTGTGGCTGTGGTGAGGACCCTCGTGTATCCCTTGATGTTCCCGCCCACCATGATCGATGCTCCTATCTCGGAGATAACTCCGCCGAATCCTGCCATCACGGCCGCAAGGAGCGGAAGCCTGGCCTCCTTGATGAGAACCCAGACACTCTGAAGCGGTGTGGCCCCGAGGGCGAGGATCTGGAGGCGCAGTTTTTTCGGGAGTTGCTGCATCGATGCGAGGGTGATGCCCATGACGATGGGGGTTGCAATCACCGACTGCGCAATGATTATTGCCGCCGGCGTGTACAGCATTCCCAGGAAACCGAGTGGTCCGTTCCTCCAGAGAAAGATGGTCACGAAAAGCCCGACGACAACGGGCGGGAGCCCCATGCCGGTATTGATGAGACTGACGACGATCTTCTTCCCCGGAAATTGTGTCAGCGCGACAAGGGTGCCCGTTGAGATTCCCAGGAAAAGGCTGATAAGGGTTGCCGTACCCGAGACCTTGAGGGAAAGCAGGGTTATCCTCATCACCTCTGGATCGAAGGTGATGAGGAGTATGATGGCCTGCTTGATGCCCTCGTAAATAAGGTCCATTTACTTGCCCAGATCCTCTTCTTTTTTACCGGCGTCAGGGAAGAAAAGAGGGGAGCCGTATTTCTCGACGCCGAAGGTCTTGATTATCGCCTGGGTTTCCGGGGAGACCATGAAGTCCGCGAATGCTTTGGCCCCCTTTGCGTTCACCTTGGGCCACTTTGCAGGATTGACCTCGATGACGTGATAGACGTTGAGAAGGATGGCGTCGCCCTCAACAAGGATGGGAAGGTCAAGCCTCTTTTTCAAGGCAAGATAGGTTCCCCGGTCGGTCAGCGTATAGGCGCGCTTTTCCGTGGCGACGTTCAGGGTCTGCCCCATGCCAAGGCCTGTCTGCTGATACCATTTCTCCCCTTCGTATTTGGTTCCTGCGGCCTTCCAGATCACCTTTTCTTTTGCGTGGGTGCCGGAATTGTCGCCGCGGGATACAAAAAGCGCCCCGGTGGCCGCGATCTTCTTGAAGGCGTCCGTGGTTGATTTCGATCCCTTTATCTTCGCCGGGTCAGCTGACGGCCCGACAATGACGAAGTCGTTATGCATCACTATTCTTCTGTTGATTCCATATCCGCCGGCCACGAATTTCTTTTCCGCGTCGGGTGAATGGACGAGGAGGACGTCAGCCTCTCCCTTCTGCCCCATGGCCATGGCCTGCCCTGAGCCGACGGCTATGGTCTTCACGAAAAATCCCGTTTTCTTTTCAAAAATGGGGATCAGGACATCAAGGAGCCCGGAATCCTGGGTGCTCGTCGTTGTCGAAAGGATGATGTTCTTGTCTGCAGGTGCCGCATCGGCAAAGGGCGCCAGGAACATCCCGAAACTTAAAAGAAGCGCCGCGATCATAAATGTGCACAGTCGTTTCATGCTTTTCTCCTCCTTAGAGTGTTATTTCTTTGTCGTGTTGAGCTGACGCCACTGCTTTGAATTGGGGAAAAACAACGGACTTCCGTATTTGTCTTTCCCGAAGTCGCGTATGATCAGTTGTCCTTTGGCGGGGTCCGTAAGCCAGTTGACGTATGTCGTCGCGGCCTTTGCGTTGACGCGGGGGAACTTCTTCGGGTTCACGGGGATCAGGGTTATGAAGTTGAGAAGGGCTTCATCCTTCTCGACGAGCACCACCAGCTTGATATCTTTCTGCAAGCCGAGAAAGGTGGCCCTGTCGATGAAGGTGTAGACGCCGCGCTTGTCGGCCTCGCGCAATGTCGGTACATTTCCTTCCGATCCTTTTTCGTAGATGGCGTACCAACTGCCGGCAGGCTTCACGCCGGCTTTCTCCCAGATAAGAAGCTCGGCCACATGCGTTCCCGACTTGTCTCCGCGGGTCAAAAACGGCGCCTTCTTGTCCGCGATCGTTTTCAAAGCTTCCCCGGCCTTCTTCATGCCTTTGATGCCGGCGGGGTCGGCGGGCGGTCCGACGATGACAAAGTCATTGTACATAAGATCGATCCTTTCCGTTCCGTACCCTTCAGCGACGAATTTTTCCTCAAGGGATTTAGCGTGGACCATGACGAGATCGATAGCGCCCTTCTTTGCGATACCAAGGGTAGCTCCTGTCCCGGCACCGACATGACGGACGCGGATACCCGCGTCCATTTCGAAATGGTCTTCAAGGACGCTGACGATCCCCGAATCGATGGGGCCTATCGTGCTGGCCATAAAGACAAAATCATCCCCGGCGGCCGGAACCAGTACGGGGAAAATCAGAAAGATGATGAGACAAAAGAGAATATTTACCTTTTTCACAAAAACCTCCCTTGCATGTATATTGACCATACGAAAAAACAAGCTTAATTATACCACATTAATGCCCTGCAGACTCAAAATATAACCAAAAGACGGGTAATGGGCAATAGGTTATGGGTCATAGGAAGTACACCGCATCTTTCCCCATCATCCATCACCCATCTTCATAGCTATTCCTGAGAATGTGGCACAATCCATTCATGAGAGGGCGCAGCGGGCGAAGATCACACCCGCTTCCCGACTAAGTCCCGAAACCTGGCTGAAGGTCCGGTGGATTAACCCGCTTGCAACGACGGCGGCTTCAATTGCAATGGTTTTTCTGAGCCCTTTTGTGGCCGTTTGTTTCTTCGTCGCCGGCCTTGTACTCCAAATCATGGCTTCGGGTAACTCACCGGGCCCGGTCTTCGCACGCAGGCGAGGCGAGGCCGCCATTTTCCTGGGAAAGGACCACTATGGCATACCGGTAATGCTCCCGATCCCGGAGATCACCCGCCACGGGATGCTCATCGGTACCACGGGTTCAGGCAAGACAACGGCCATCAGGAGCATCGCGGACTCGATCATGAGACTCGGCGGAGGGTTTTGTTTCATCGACGGCAAATCGGATGTCACCGATACCTATGAAGTGCTCTATGAGATCATCGAGGCGTGCGATCGCGTGGAAGACCTTCTTGTCCTCAACTTTCTCAATCCCGCCCAGTCGCATACTTTCAATTTCATGACCCACGGTGACGCCGATTTCCTTGCCGAGATCATGACGGGTTTCTTAAAGCAGGCCGAGGGAGATCAGGTTTACTGGCAGGAGAGAGGCAAGATTCTCATGAAGGCGGTTCTCACGCAGCTTGTTTACCGCAGGGATCACCCGGAGGTGTTCGGTGAATACGTTCTCACGCCCACACAGGTGCGCAGGCACCTTTCTTTCGAGGAGGTCCTCGCCCTGGAGGCGGACGAAAGATACCCTTTGTACGACGACGGCCAGCCGGTGAAGGCCCGCCTGAGGGGGTTGCTGGGTGACCTGCCCGGCTGGGAGGAATATCGTACCAGGGGTCAGGGCAGGATGTCGCCGGCGGCCGGGGAGGCGCTGAGACAGTACGGGTTCTTCGTTCAGCAGTGGGGTGCCCCGCTCGATCTTCTTGCCGGGACGTTCAACCGGATCTTCGATACCGATGCCCCGGAGATCGATATGGTCGATGTGGTGTCCAACAGCCGCATCCTGGTTGTCCTCCTGCCCTCTCTGTCATACTCGATATCCACCCTCCAGGCCTTGGGGAGGCTCACCCTCAATGCCTTCAAAATCGCATTGACGACAGCGCTCGGCACAAGGGTCGAGGGCAATTATGAAGAGATACGGCGCGAGGTCCGCCGGCGAAGGCCATCGGTTCCCTTTACCCTTATTGCGGACGAGTACGGGTCTTACGCCGTGGAAGGGTTCGATACCGTTCTGGCACAGGGCCGTTCGCTGGGCTTTGGCGTCATCATATCCGTTCAGGAGCTTGCCTCGCTCTTCAAGGCATCCGAGACGGATGCGAAAAGACTTATCGGCAATACGAACTATAAGATCGTTATGAAGGTAGAGGATACGGACACGGCCAAATTTTTCGGGGAGCGGGCGGGTGAATCGTTCTTTATGATGCCCAACATTCGAAATGACAGCACGATGATGGAGAGTCTCGGCAACTGGGATGGAACCTATGCCTTTCAAAAAGGCAGCAGGATAGAGGTAAGAGATTTGACGGGGCTGCACATCGGGGAAGGATATATTTTTGCCGGGGATGAAGTAAGGCGGTTCAGAACACGTTATATTCCGCCTAGAGGCGATGTGAAGGAGTTAAAGCTGATGAAATACGTGAAGAAAGTACCGAAAAATCGCCCCGGCGACGCGCCCGCAGGCCTGCATTGACCGACTTAGACCGCTTAAAGACCGGCACTGCCGAGACCAAGGCCGCATCGTGTGAGCGTGGTGATAACGATCCAGGATGTCAGTTTATAGCACGTCAGGAAGGACCCGATGAGGATCATTTTCCCCCCGCCCGCCCCTCCTTTGGCGGCGTCATTGCCGTTCGCGAGGCGTATGAGACCCCGGATGATGAGGTAGGTTCCCAGCACGGGCATCATGGGGGAGACCATGGTCTGCGCGTTGCCGATCAGTTTCGTGATTAATTCGGTCATGGGTCCATAAACCTTTCCGTGGCGCTATTTATCATATAGCAGGAGATGGATGACGGTATTCAACAAGGAGAAACAAAAACGGACCGTGAAAGACGGCATGCAGGCCCTTGCCATAGAAGTGGGCATATTCAGGGGGCTCAGGCTTACCTCCCGGGCGCTTCTTGTCATTTCCGCGGCGGCGGTGATCCTCGGCATCGTCATGGCGATAGCATCGATTGTCATAGTGGCTGCCGGAAAAGGAAAGGACAAGATCGTTTTCATGGATGCCGCCGGCAGGCCATCCCTGGTCCGTGTCGATGATCCCGACAGGATCCATTGGCCGGAGCTTGAGATCTTCTGCCGGGATGCGATCAGGGACATCCTCGGGTGGACGTACGTTGAGGTGAAGTCGCAGGGTGATTTTACCAGCCGGATGGGCCGGGTATCGAAGCGCTTTGACCCTGCCTCTTTCAAGGCGTTCTACGAGCCGTACCGGGACAATTACCTCAAGTCCCTGTCGGATCAGAAGGTTATCGTCACCGCACAGTGGAATGCCTTGAAAGATTCGAAGATACGCGGCAGGGAAGCCGTCATTCTCGTCTCGGTGCGACTCAACGCCGTTCGCGTTGTCGGAGAAGAGGCATCCGGCGAAGACCTCAAAATGAAAACATACGAGATAAAGTTGTACAAAGGAGCACGCAGTGTGGAGAACCCTTTCGGTCTGTATATTGTTCGTTTTTCTGAACCTGCCGGCAACTGACGCGGCAACGGACCAGATGGCGGAGGCCCGGAAACAGCCGGCGGAGACACAGATAACTATCCCTCCCTTCGATCTTCCCGAAGAGGATATTCGCGAGATCAAGGAGAAGGTGCAGCGTCTGAAGCCGCTCATCGAGAAAGACCGGGAACTGTCCCGCATGAGGGTGCGCGACATCGGTGAAGTCCCCGGGGTCGTGCCCAGAATTCATCTTGCATACGGGTACGGAACCGTTATCAACCTCCCCTACGTTTTCACTGTCGATGATATTGCCATCGGTGCGCGGGAGAAATTCACCGTCGAAACAAAAGGCAATTCGCTCGTCATCTTTCCGGTGAGTGAATTCAAATCAACTAATATTGTCGTCTTCGAAAGATCACAGGGTGAACCGGTGCCGCACCACTATGTTCTTGTCGAGGACGGGGCATCGGGCGAGGCCGATCTTACCGTTAATATAAAGCGGGGGAGCCTGGGCGCCGGGGTGGACCTGACGGATGCGATGGTGCGTGTCATCACGACCCGGCGCATCCCTGAAAAGGGTACCGCCGAGGACATCCTTCTCGAGGGCAGGTCGCCGTCCCTGACAGAGCTCGCGGCCTATCCCTTTATCAGGATGATGAAGCTGTCCGGGCCCGAACTTCACGTCTTCATGATCGCCGGAAAAGTGATGCCTGTCGGCGGTCATGAATTTTGTGTGGATCTTGGCAACGGGACGAGCGTAGTGGCTTCGAGAGACCGCGAAATAACCGTGAGGAGGGTAGGGGATGGCAAGACGTTCACTAACGCGCGTTAGCTGCTGCATCGCCCTTATCGCGCTCATATGCGGCGCCGGGACGGTGCTCACGGCTGAGGAGGCACGCGACAATCCTCCGGACATCCCGTCTTCCGTCCTGGTAAGTGTCCTTGCAAGGCAGATCGCCTTCGTGAAGTCCTTCTCAGTCGGCTATCCCTATCAGTACCGGCAGGACGAGCCACCTCGAAAGACCCGCGGTGTGGTCGTCGATGACATGAGAAGGCAAGGGAATGGGGACAGGTGATGATGAAAAAGAAAAGTCTTTCGCTTTCGCTCGTCAATGTCATTACCCTGGCAGGAATCCTGCTGGCTGCGGGTGCGTGTGCTCCCACCATCCGGGCGGTGCCGGAAGATGTGATCGAATCGGAATCGATCCGCATTGCCAGGGAAGAGGGCAGGCAGGAAGGCAGAAGGGAAGGTAGGAACCTGTGCAGGCAGGAGTTGGAGACACGACTGAGGGATTTTGTCCGAAGTTACCGTGATGAGCTCCTCTATCTGGAGTTGACGAAAGGCGGTGCCATCTTGCCGGCACAGGTCAGCCTCATTTATAATCCCGCAAAGATTAGCCAGGACGGGAGCAGCTATTCGGCGCCGACGCTGGTATGGAAGATAGTGTCGCCGCCCCGGTTCGTCTCCGACGATTCGGGTGGAGACTGGCTCAGCAAGGACCGGGCCAATTTCTGTTATTTTCTGGTCGATTCCTTTTCAACGGAGGCGGAGGCCTTTTCATTCCTGGGCACGTCCCCAAAGCCCGACGACGTGTTCGTAACCATCGCTCCCCATGGGGACGGCGGAAAATGGGCGGTCATCGCAAAGACCTTCAAACTGAAATGCGACGGAGCCATGGGTTTTTATCGTAAGCTCGGGCGTCAGCCGATCAGGGTCGAGTAGGAGGCAATTTACATGTTGGTCAGGTACTTGCCGGGCAAGCTTGACGAAAGGATTCCCGTACCTGTTCAGAGAAAGATAGTGATTCATCAGCGCGAGGGAGAGGGTGCGGGAAGTTTGGTCTTCGAGACTGCCGACGGCAAGAGACAGGAGGTGGAGCTCGGGCGGTGCGCTCCTCTCATGTCCGGTGAAAAAAAGATTGCGACGTGGATGAAGATGGGGGGTCTTTTCCTTCTTCTTATGGCCTTCTGCGCCGGCGGCTGCGGCACAGCACTCAAGATCCACGGGGGTGGCCTGGCGGGCCTCAGCGTCATGGCTATGATTCAACTGGTTGTCAGCTTTGCCCTTGTCGGGTATGTATCCTGGGTTTTCAAAGTAACCGTGGAAAGACACCTCTATGGAGGCCTTTCCTTCGATAGGGGTGACATCTATTTCCAGTCTGACGACGAACGGGCCATGTTCAGCGACATACTCACGAAAGAAAGGAGAAATTAGTACCATGCTGGAAAAAGCAGAAACAGGGAAGGATCGGCTTTTGGAGTATTCTTTTGTCGCACTGTCTTCGTTGTGCACGGTTTTGTCTGTCACAGACAGCTGGGCGCAGACGTTCAACGAAAGCAGGTGGGCCCAGGAGACCACGGATGCCGGTGAGTTCCTGAGCAATCTTGCGAATATAATCATGTACGGCCTGCTGGCGATCTCCTTTTGCGCCGGAACAGGCCTCATCGTATGGGGTTTTGTCATGATGGCCAACAGAGACGGCAACCCCCAGGGTGCGCAGGGTGCGTGGAAGAAAGTCGCTTTCGGAGGGTGCCTGGTATCGACCTCCGCCATCCTCGGGATCATCAAGGCAACGATGACGGCCAGCGCCGGGTAGACCACCGTGGGTCCGGAATCGAGACATGACTATCAAAATATAAACAGCGCCATAATTGTCCCGAGGCTCAATATATCCCTGGAAGACCTCCTGGTCTGCATTTGCCCGGCGATGCTCGGCAACGGCATCGCATCCATCCTGTCATACATCTCGGAGGGAATCGGCGTCTTCGTGATTACGACGGGTATCTCGGGGTCCGTGGCACTGTATATCTTTGCGCGCAGAAAAAGAAAGGAAGAGTTGGGGCAGCGGGGATACAGCCGGTCCGGAGTACTCAGGCGCTACCTGGCATATCTCCTCGGCACCGAGTGGCTGCGCTGCAGGTGAAGGGTTTTGCCGGAAAAATACGGAAATAACGAATGGACAATTTTCTTGATGAAATAATCGATGCGGCAATCCGGGAGGATGCCTCCGATATCTACATCCAGTCGGAGAGTCCGCTATTCCTGAGGGTCCATGGACGGATGGCCGCCGCCGATCACGCAGTGCCCCAAGGATACGAGATAGATGAAGCCATAGAAAGAATCCTCAAGGTTTCCGGTGCCAGGGCCCAGCTCTACGACCGGGAGGAGAAAGACCTCTCCTATACCAGGCAAACGGGCACCGGTAAAGAAAAGACGACGGTCAGGTTTCGTGTCAACCTGTGCCTGACGAAAAAAGGGGTTTCCATAGTCATGAGGCGCCTCAAGACGGTGGACCCAAACCCCGTCAATCTAGGGATTCCCAGTGACCTTCTCCGTCTGGTCCTTGAAAGTTCGGGGGGCGGCATCATCTTCATTGCCGGTCCGACAGGCAGCGGCAAATCGACGACCCTTGCATCCATCATCGCATACCTTGTGAAGTCAAGGTGCCTCAACTGCATCACCATAGAAGATCCTATCGAATACGACATTCCCGAGGGGATGGGCAACATCATCGAGCGGGAGGTGGGGACCACGACACTGTCCTTCGAACGGGCGCTGAGGGCGGCAATGCGTCAGAGGCCCGACGTGATCCTGGTGGGTGAGGTCAGGGACCCCGAAACAGCATCGGCGGCAATTCAGGCGGCCAAAACGGGACATCTTGTGTTTACGACGATACACACGCTCATGGCAACACAGGTTCCCTCAAGGATAGCGTCGATGTTCCCCGTGGAGAAACAGGAATGGATGATCCGGGAACTAGCGGACGTGCTGCTCGCCGTAATGGTGCAGGTACTGGTGCCGACGGCGGGGTCCCGCCGTCAGAGGGACCGGCTGGCCCTTGCCACGGAATTCCTGGACACGAAGGACGCGGCCACCCGGGAATTGCTGCTGAGGGGCAAATACGACCTTCTGCGCCGGCAGCAAAGAAGCGGGAAGATAGGTTGGACTCTCAACCAGAGCCTGAGGGTTCTCGTCGATTCCGGCGAGGTGGAGGAGTCCGGCGCCCGCAAGGCAACTAACGATCCTGCTCTGTTTATGCAGGAGTGAAAAGAGCGGGAGTCAGGAAACAGCAAGAAAATGCCAGGGACAGGAGGTAACGAACCTTGGCTTAGTCCATTGCTTAGCCTATCATGGGTTTATGAAAGTGAATGTACATGATGCCAAGACGAGATTGTCGGAGTTGCAGAGCCGGGTGGAAGGCGGCGAAGAGATTACTATTGCGAGGGCGGGGACACCGGTAGCCCGCCTCGGTCCCATCCGGGAGAAAGCCCATGAGCGGGTTGCAGGAACGGTAAAGGGTAAAGTCAGAATCGAAAAGGATTTCGACGAACCATTGCCCGAATCGATCCTTTGCGAGTATGAGGAATGAGACTTCTTCTCGATACCATGCGGACCCCTGGCGGTATTTTTGCAGCTGTTTTTTAGACAGTTACCGGTCTATGTCGCTCTTAAGAGAGTAGCTGGTACTGCGACCGCCGCCGGGGTCTTTCGTCAGGATCCCGCTCCCGACGAGGCCAAGGATATCGCGCAGTGCCGTATCCTGGGAGCATTTTGCCAGTTTCGCCCATTTCGTTGATGTCAGCTTCCCTTCAAAATCTTCAAGGAGTCTGTTCAACATCATCCGCTGCCGGTCATTGAAGGCCGCTCCCGCGTGGGAGTCCCAGAAACGGGCCTTATTGAGGATGGTACCAACTGTGCTCTCCACGCTGTCAAAGGCGTGGTTAAGGCACTCAAGAAACCATTCCAGGTGCTTTGTGATATCCAGCGTTCCCTGCTGCGCCTCCTCCAATCTTTCATAATAGGTGTCGCGCTCGCTGCGGATCTGTGCTGACATGCTGTAAAAACGCTGCGAGCTTTCCTCTGAACGGGCAAGGATCATATCGGCGATGGCGCGCGCGATGCGGCCATTGCCGTCATCGAAGGGGTGGATAGTTACGAACCAGAGATGGGCTATTCCCGCCCGCAAGACCGCATCCGTGCCGTCATCCGCATTGAGCCAGTCGAGAAAGGCCGTCATTTCCCTTTCCAGCCGGCTGGCAACGGGGGCTTCAAAATGGACCCGTTCGTGGCCAAGGGGTCCTGAAACGACCTGCGTCGGGCCTTTGCTGTCGTCACGCCAGGCGCTCACTTTGATTGCGTTCATCCCGCTTCGGCCAGCGGGGAAGAGAGAGGCGTGCCAGGCGAACAACCTTTCTTTGATCAAGGGCTTATCGTAGTTTTGCGTGGCATCCAGCATCATCTCTACAACGCCCTCCACGTTCCGGCTCGCGGGCACCGTATCGCCAATATCGACACCAAGTCGCCGGGCAATGGATGATCGCACCTCAGCCTTGTCGAGCAGCGCTCCCTCGATCTCACTTGACTTCACAACGTCCAGTGTCAGTGTGCGCAAAACGGCCTCGGTACGGAGAGGGAAGCCGAGGGTCTCCATCCGGCCGATAAGCCTTCCCTGCCTGTGGCGGACCAGTCCGAGCGGACGTGATAAACGTTTCTCGTCCCAGAAAAAATGGGGCCAATCGGGTAATTCGTGAATGTAAACGTTCAATATCCGCACATATTGCGGTTAATGTGGTTGGTATTCACCGCAGCGGTCTGTCATGAAAAATAGTTCACCCAGGAAAGACAGTTTCAGAGTCTCAAGGGTTGTTGATAAAGACTGTTTTCTGTTGCATCTGGTTTTTCTCGTCATACCGGCGCAGGCCGGTATCCAGGAAGAACGTTGGGATAGAAAACATCTGGAGTCCCCCGTGCGGATCCTGTAGTAAGAACTTTCGCGCAATTTCCTGGAGCCGATCGGCCTTGGGTTGGTTTCAAGGGAAAGAATATTTTGTTTGATTCTTGATTGAATGGAACCTGGGAGCTTGAGGTATTCTTCTTCGGCTCCTGGGACAATTTCAATGATATATCCCACTACCCCGTATGCTCCTTGATAAACTTGCGAAAAGGCCTGCTCTTATGCTTTTTCCTGCTCTCTGCAATAGCGATATCTACAAGATCTTCGCGTAATCGCTTGTTTTTGATAATCTCCGCAAAGAAGATGCCCTGTTCTTTTCTGGACAATGTTTTAAAGGCGGTTAAAAAACCTCCGCTGTCATCCCATGATCTCTCATTCTTGCCTCCGGAATTAACTATGTGACTGAGTAGCATCGTTCGCTCGAGGATGATGGCCTGCAGCCTCCGGCAATTTTATCACTGCCGTCTTAACAGGATTCCTGTCACGGAGGCTATTAGATAATACGGAGGACAAAGTATGAAAGACGGACTGCGAATGTTTTTTGGTATGAAAACCGGGAGGGTGATCTGCGGGGTAATGATCATTTTCGGGCTTGTCACCAGCGCCTACGGCACCGCGGTGCAGGTTGTCAACTTTCCCGCTCTTATGAACATGATCCAGAAGACGGTCACTCAGGGAATCACCGACAAGATCAAGTCGGTATGGAACGAGGAGGTGAAGATCAAACTCGAGCCGGGAATGATCAATACAAAGGCCGTCTCTTTCGTCAAGTACAACATGTCTTCATACACGGACCGGATGATATCGCAATACATGAAGAACAATACCGGGGCTTTCTCGAAAGCCGACGGCAAGTACTTTGCCGAGGCCGCGAAGAGCAAGACGCCGGTAACCATCCCGTCGGTCAATTCCGACTTCGGGGAATTCCAGAAAAAGGTCCGCGAGGTGTCCATCCTGCTGGCCGGGCCTCCCGGTGGAGGTACCGACAAGATGAAGCATTTCACGACAGCGGAATACGCGACAGTGAAGCTTCGCGACACTTTCAATCAGGCGTCCGTTGCAGCCTATGAAAAGGCGGCGGAGGGTGCGTTTGTAGCCGCACGGTTTCACAAGGAGTTGTCTTCATTCGATCCGGCCTGCATCGACAGCGCCAAGTCCGATCAAGCCGTCAAGGATCTGGCGAAGCTCGCCTATTACAACACCATGCTCCAATCGGAGATCCTTGCCGTTATGTCCCAGGGCGAGATGCGCCGGGCCCTTGAGGGCAGGTAGCGATGGATCACGGTTTGCCCGCACGTTCAAGGACTCTCGTTATTATTGTTCTTGCCTCGGCAGTTCTGGCGATTGTTCTTACCGGCAACTCATCCGCGGTCATTCCACCATGTCCCGTCGCCACTGACGCGACCGTGGGCCAGATGGCGCAGCAATGGGCTGCGTCGTTCAAGGATCCATACTGCGGCTATCTTCAGGAACGCCGCAACATTCTGCTGAAGCAGAAGATCACAAAAGGTGTTTTCCGACAGGCTTCTGAGCTGTCGGATATCTTGAGAACCTCCGATGAAGCGGTGGTTTCAGATGTTCTGAGGAGGATCGAAAAAGCTGCCCGGCGTATCAATCTCAAGAACCCGGGTATCAGAGAGCTGACCGGTGCGAAGATGCGGGTAATGAAAGCCACAACGGCCCTGATGACCTACGCCGAAGGAAAAAAAGCCTTATCCAGAGCCTCCCGGGTGGAGAAGGCGCTGGGGAATTTTGCGCCCACAGCCTTCGACTTTTCCTCCGGGCGCCAGGCACGGAAAGATGCCGCAAAGCTTGCCCTTACCCGGGGCCTGATTCAGGCGCAGGAACTCAGGCTGCTATCCCTTTTGAAAATGATGGATGCTCTTGAGGGGGATCAGTAGAAAATGAACCGGGTTCGTGTCAATAAGCGAGTACTGCTTCTCGCATCTCTCGCCGCGGCGGTGGGCATCATCATTTGCGCCGTCTTCATTCCCGGTCAGGGCGGCTGCTACGTCAAGTGTTCACCCGTTATCGGCGTAACGAATTACGGATATTTTTCAGCGTTACTCAAGAATCTCATACAGGACCGTCTTATTACGGAGCTGAAACTCTCCCTTTCGGAGAAGCTGAACCTTGAGTTTATGCCCGGCAATTTGAGGGCGATGGAAGGAGGCCTTCGGAAGGCCACCGATCTGAAGCTTCCCGGCAGCGATCCCGTCAATACGGGTCTCAATTCGCAGCTGAATTACGCCAGGTCGGGTATGAGTGTCGAAGCGTTCACGAACCGCCTTAATAAGGCCGTATTCACGGTCTTGCGTCAGGAACTGAAGCAGTGTGGACTTGAAGAGAAACAGATTGGCAGTATCCTTGCCGACTACGGGAAGGAATTCCTTAATTCCCGGCAAACCGTCGGGACTTACGCGAACCAGGTCAAGGATTTCCAGACAATGGCGGCTGAGTTTTTGCCGGCGTCGGCAGAATTACTCTCCCGGATGACAGTGCTTGCCGGGAAAATGGATATTACCGATGGAATCCAGGGGAAGCAAACGGCGGGGAGTAACGGCAACACCCGGCAGATGCTCGAGGAGTGCCTCGCGCACACGAGGGGCGGCCTCAAGAATATGGCCGGGATCGCCGCGATTGCTATTGCGGATTCTATAAACGGGGATTTTCGCAGTTCCTGCAACGATTATCTCAAGGCAAGGATCGATAAAGTTCGCACCCTGGAAGGCAAAGCCTCTCTCTCCGATAAGGAAATTGCCGGGATCATCGAAAGCGTGAACAAGGCGGCTGCGGGCACGGTATCGGACCACATCCGATCTGCCACGGGCACGCTTGACGATCTTGCTCTTCAGACCAGCATCTCGTTGACCGCAAAAATGAAGAGTGCGATTGCCTCGGCCCTTTCGTCCATCAACAGGGAGATGGCATTGGAGAAAGAAAAAGAGGGCTCCGCAAACCGCCTTTATGCCGGGATTGAAAAAGAGGTCTATGAACTCCTTCGAGACAGCCGGCAGGTTGGAACCGTCGCCATGGAGAAAATCAGGGCATCCCTGCTTGACGAAGAAAGTGTGAAAAAAATAACGGTCCTCCTCGCCGGAAGGAACTCATCGTTGCTGCGAAGAAGACTGGCGGTCAAACACTACCTGGTTGCCCGGGCGTCACTGGAGACGGCCTCAGCCATCAGGGCCGGACTGTCGGGATTTGACCCGGGAGCCATCGACGGCAACTACGAGGACATGGCGTGGAAGGACCTGGCGCGCTTCAATTATTACCTCCTGTGCCTGGAGAATCAGAGGCTCAGGCTCCTGGCCCTTCGGGCCATGACCGAATCACTGGGCACGGAAGATCCCGATGTCATCCGGTATGCCGAGGACAACGGATTGCCCGAGGGGTTCTAGAGGAGATGGACTGATGTTTCGGAGATCTTCTCCGTTCTACCGGCGCATACCGATCAACATGATCGGCAGCGATTATCTTGTTCTTGAAAACTTCGAAAAGGCCAGGGGCTTTGAGATCGTCCAGACCGGTGCCGACGGGATAGACAGGTCGGTCATGGAAATGGAAGTCAACACCTGTGCCGAACTCCTCAAGAATATCACCGCGCAGAATGTTTTCGTGCAGTTCACAACATACTTCAGCCGTGATCTTGATGAGCTGTTCGATCGATACAGACGCCTCAACGGCGATCCGGTATCTGAATCGATGGCCCGGGAGAACATAGCGGAATTCACCTCCGGCAGAGGTGTTATCGACACATCCCTGTATTGCACAATTGTGGTTCCCCTGAACGCGGAAGCATCGATCGAAGGGAAGAAAAAGAAAGGGTTCGATGAAGGCGATTTTCTGAACCGGGACAGACGGTTAGGTGAGGTGGTGGTGATGCTCAAGGACACGCTTGTGCCCCTTGGCTATGAGGTGAGGGATATGACGGGTGAAGGAATGATGCGGATCATCTCCAGGATCGCGAACCCCGAAGACCCGCCGCCATCGATGGAGATATCGGAATGCGGCATGCTTTTGCCTCTCAGAAAGAGGGTGTTCAATACCGACTTCTATTCCAAGGACTACTATTTGTCCAATGGACGGTACTATTTTGCAGCTCTCGTAATGGATACCATCCCCAACAGCATCCCGGTGGGATGCGGGTCCAGGATACTGCAGAACGTGGATTTCCCGATGGTAATGAATACCACCCTTCTGTGCGAAGACCTGTCGAGAATCACGCGGGACCTGGCACGTCAAAGACTGATGGCTAATGTTTTCAGCGGAAAAAGAACCTCCGCGGCAGTGGAGAACAGGGAAAAGATCGTCGCCATTGACGAACTCCTGCAGGATCGGGCCAGACAGGGTTGGAAACTGGTCAAATGTTTCAACAGCTACCTCATCTGGGACCGGAATGTCGAAGACTTGCAGGCAAAAATCCAGGCCGTACGCGTGGCCGTGACCAGGGCAGTGGATGGGGCGGGGGTGTTCGCCGAGTGGATGAGAAAGGAAAGCGCCTTTATCGCGTCGCTTCCGGGATGCCCCACGAAAAGCTACGATCCGCACATCGTCTTTGGTCATGATGTACTGAAGTTTGTTCCTCTTCGGGGGATGTACCGGGGCGACCGTACCGAACCGGCAATAGTGCTGAGAAACCGGTATGGCGGCGTCACGGCCCTGAACCCTTTCAGCTCAAGGCAGAACAGGTGGGCGGGACTTGTCATAGGCCCGACAGGCAGTGGAAAATCCGTTCTCACGAATGGGATCATCGCAGGGGCCATGGCGTATGACCCTGTCGTTGTGGTCATAGACATGTCGAAGGCCTCCTCATACGAACCCGTTGTCTCAAACTACGGAGGCAGCTTCATCCCCGTCGCCTTCGGCAGCAGCGACAACAGGGTCAATATGTTCGACTTGAGAGTAGGATTTGAACAGCCCGCGGGTTCGAAGATCCTTTCCTTGAATGCCATTTTCACTGCGATGCTCGGTGAGGATGGAAGGGGAATCGCGAAGGAGACCCAGTCCATCCTGGAACGGGCGGTCAAAAGGATGTACGACAGTCTTTTCAAGGAGGAACCGCGCCTTGTGCGGAACGTGAAGGTTACGAACGAGGACCAGGAAGAGCTGCTGGCCGGGGCTCCCTCATACGATACATATATCGAGTACCGCAACCATTACGTGGGGCAATTCTTATCGACAGGGGACAAGAAGGATTTTCTTCGGGCAGAGACGGCGCAGTGCCTGGCCACTCCGACACTGAATGATTTCATGAGAATCCTTGCGTCCGACCCTGCCATCAATACGAATACCAGGGACCGGCAGATAGCCGAAGAGATGCGCAGAGTCCTTAACCTGTATGCGCAGGGAGAACAGGCGGCACTCTTGAACGGGGTGACCAATTTCTCCGTGGATCGGGATATATTCTGTATCCACATGGGCCTCGTCAGTGAGAGAAAGGAAATCCTGGCCCTTCTTCTGCTCCTTTACAGGGACTTCGCATATCGCAAGGCAGTCTACCTTCCCACCGAGATGCCCCCCTTTCTAAACGCCACCTCGATAGAGTGGATCCTTGCCGCTCAGAAAAGGCCAAAGTTATTTGTGTACGACGAATTCCACAATCTGAAGAACAGCGAACCCATCCTCGACGTACTCGACAAGGACGCAAGGCAGCAAAGAACGCTCGGGCTTGCAACGTATCTGGTGACGCAGGACATCCTCGACGTGGCGGAAAAAGGTAAACATTTTATTTCCGCAGCCTCGAACAAGTATTTCACCCGCCACGTTTCCGTCGACAACCCGACCATGGAAGGCATAGACAATCTCGTGAAGATCATCGGGCTAGGGAATCAAGAGCGGGAGCTCCTTCTCTCGCTCAAATTCTATCCGGGCAAATATGCCGAGATCCTGGCGCTCAACGAAGATATTGGTAAGGGTGTTATCGTAAATGTACAGACCCCGCGAACGCGCTGGAGATATACGACTCACAAGGATGAACGCTACCTGAGGGAAACCGTCGCATCAACGCTGAAGTCAAGAGGGGTATCGCAAAGGCGGGCACAGTCTGTTGCCGTGGAGGTCCTGGCGGACATGCTTCCCCTCGGGAGTATCGGACAATCGATTGATATCGGGGCCGTAATGAAAAAGATCGATTCAGACGGCTATTTCTTATAAAGATGACAACAGGAGGCCCGACCATTCTTCACGTATTGATTTCATTGGCAATCATGATCGTCCTGATGACGACGTCGCCTGCAGGTGCGATAGAGAAGCATGGGACCGGTGGCGCCGCTATGGACGCCCTCGGGGAACTCTTGCTGGGCATGAAGACACTTGCTGGAGGAAAAAAGGCTCTTCCCGGCGGTGATCCTTTCCTTGAAAAGGTGCGCACCACATACGAGATTCCGGAAAGAATAGAGATCTTCTCTCCCCACGGCGGCAGTGAAATCGTCGCCCTCGTCTTTGACAGCGAGCATTTGCCGGTCATCGACGGGAAATGGAGCGAGATCTCCCGCGACGAGTACAAATATCTGCAATCACACCATAATTTGAAGGTGGTCTACTGCCTCCATGAAAAGGAGCCCCTTGACCTTGGAGATGTCGTGGTTGCGGTCAAGGCTGATGGCGAGAGAGCGATATCGATCTATTTCAACGACAAGCGGGGAACCGTTGGATCGGCCAGGATCCGCGGCGGGAACGCAATACTGTTTTCGGGTTCGCAATATATAGTCAGGCCCGTGGCGTCGGGACTTTGACCGTGAGGAAACTTTCGAGACCCGCAATCCTGATCACGCTGGGCGTGGTCGCACTGGCGGTGGTAATGTCGGTGGTCGTAGGTGTGCTTATGAAGAGTACAACCAAGAAGACGCGGATCTCTCAATTGGAGGTAAATGGGTCCGGAGATTCACAGAAGGACGCCGGGGAAGCGAGGCTGAAGAACGAAGAGCCTCAAATCGTCGAAGAGGGTAAGAAGACTGAAAGTACCATAGGTGATGCAATCAAAAAAGAGCAACAAATGCTGAAAGAAAGCGAGAAAGGCGGATACGTCGGTGGTGTCGGCGTTTCAAAGAAGAAGAAAAAGGACCCCGACCCCCTTCTTGACGAAATCGTGGCTGAGGCCGATGGTTCAGATCCGCTAAGTCCGTCCATGCCCGGGCGCAGAGGGAAGCGAAGTATTTATAATGAGGCGGCGCAGCACGACAGGGGCGAAAAGAGCGGGGAAGGGGGCCCGGAGGAATCAAAGAGAAAGGCATGGGAATATATCTACATACGAAAGACCTCGGGCGGTTTCATCAACAAAGCGCAGGCAACGGTCGGTGACGAGGGGGGCGAACAAAAAGGGGCCACAACCGGCGGCAACGGACCAAATGTCAGCTATTACAAACCTTACAGGGCTGTCATGGATAGGACCTTTACCTCTGCACAGACAAATGCAGTCTTTGTTGCCACCGGGACCGAGATTCCGGTGAAAGGCTGGAAGGTTGTGGGTAAGGCGGTAGCCAATTTCACGGACAGCCGTTTCCATGTGGAGGTGTCCGGAATTATCGGGCCCGATAACAAGCACCATCAAATGAAAGGCTATGTAGCGTCGATAGATGAAACCGACGGCATAGTATCGGTGGTGAAACACGAGGATATAGCCGGTACGGTTACGAGTGGTGTCATGGCCGGTGTATCCTCTTTTCTCAATGCACTGAGAAAAGACACGACGACGGTGGAGGTCGCCAGCGGAGGCGTGACGGTGACGGGCGAGACCAAAAGTGACGACCGCCTGCGGGAAGGCGGTCTCGCTGCCGGTGACACGATCTTTCAGGGTTTGTCGAAGAAAGTGGAAAGTTCAACGAAAAAAAACCCAACCCTCATCATGGAAAAGGGAGTGCCCGTCCTGATCTACTTCACGCCGTAGACGGGGGAAAAGAGCTATGGACCTAAGACTTCTCCTCCAGGCACTTGTCATCAGCGCAGCGCTCGCATCCTGCGGCGGCCTTGAGAACGCCGGGTACGGCCCGGATGATCCATTCTCAACGGCAACGGCAGGTGACATGGCGAATATCCTTGGTGATACCGAGGCGGCAGGGCCCTATTCACGCTATCTTTACAGGATCGTGGAAACAGACGGGCGTGAAGGGGGATCGGGTATCGTGTCTATAGCGCGGGGAGGCGATGAAAATATGAGGCTTGTTGTCAGCGGCGCGGAACTAAAGGTTGTACCGGGTCGATCGTATGATCTGGACATGGCAGGGTCCGACCGCGTGCCTTTCAGCGGCGGGTATGCCGCCGGTGGAAGGCTTGCGATCATCCCCGGTGTCTATACGCCTGTCGAATTCCGTCCATCCTGGTTTCCGTCGGTCATGGACCTGAGCGTCGACCAAAAATGTAATCTCCTCGTGCAAACGAAAAAGCAGTATGTGAATGAAACGCAGAAACTTGTTGCGTTCATGGATGCCAGAAACAGGCTGGAGGGCCTCAAATGCGAGATCCTCGGGACGTTTGACACGATGCCGCAGCTTAAAAAGCTGGTGACAAGGCTCAGGAAAGAAGGGAAATACAAAGATGAACGGCATTACGTTCTGCGTCTTTCGTGGAGCTCCACCTTTGCCCTCGTCACGATAGCCCGGGAAGGGGGGAAGCCATGAGGCATATTCCGGGGGCCCTGTTTGCGGCAGGCATACTCCTTTGCACATGTCTGGGATATAGTCAGGCACTGTCGATGCGAGGGGTGTCTTCAGAACTGGAAGACGCTTTTCTCGAAAAACCGAAGGTCGTCAAGAGTCGGGATGCCCGAGGCGTCCCGGAAGATGTTGCGTCTGATGGAGCAGGGAAGGACAGAACGCCATTAACAGAAGGCAGGAAATGGCAGACAAGGCTTGCCGGCATTCTTGAGATACCCGAGGCACCCCTGCCTGAAGGCCTCACCCTCAAAACGCTCGAGACGCCCGGCACCAAATTAGTTGTTGCCGTCTATAATACCGGCGAGGAAGGCGTGGTCCACAAAGCGAGGCAGATCGTCTGGTCCGGAGTCAGGGCGCTTTTCGCGGGAGAGGTCCCGTCGATACGCGTCGTCCCGATGTCGGGAGGGACATTCGACGCCGGCAGAACGGTCTATACCATCATGAATGAACGGGATGGTTTCAACGTTCTCTATATACCGCAAAAAGCCGCAAGAAGGGTCTCCCTTGCGTTTTCTGGCGGCGAGGGCACATTCCTGACGCCCGACGGGTTTGTATGCAGGATAAAAAGGTATACGCCGGATGCAGGAGGGATTCAGTGACGGGAAAGAATATTATCAGGTTGGGCTTTTTAATGGCGGTTCTTGCCCTGATTTGGGGTGCCGGAGGACTTACTGATGTCAACGGTGCCGAAGCGGCGGACGGCGCGCTTAAAAGAGCCCTGCTGTCAGAAGCGGTCGTGAAAAACACGGGCACAAAGGCGGTCAGTCTCAATTTCAATGGCGTGCCCTTGAACGACGCCCTCTTGTCCCTGGGAAGGCAAGCGGGGGCCAGTATCACCATCGACCGCGAGATCGACGCCTCGAAAGTGAAGGTGAGTGCTTATTACGAAGGAGAGTCTTTCGAGGAGGCCATCGAGACGATAGTCTCCGGTCTTGACTACGCCTTTAGGAGGGTGATCGAAGGGTCGTATGTCGTAACGCCTTATGAGGAGGCCATCCTGAATGTTCATGATGTGTACGTTACGCAGAAGGAATCCCTGAGTGACACTGCTTCATCGAACAACCGTTCGCTCACACGGACCTCCCAGACTTCGACAATCGGCGGATATTCCAATTCGGGGACATCTACAGGTTCATCGGGATCTTCATCGACGGGGGAAAAAACGGAAGACCGTGAGATGTCGAAGATCATGGAGAGCATAAAGAAAATGCTCTCGACAAAGGGGGTGGTTACCCCAATGACAACCGGTTTCGTCTATGTGCGGGACATACCCTCACGGGTCAAAATGGTCAGGGAAATGCTCGAGACAGACATTAAGAAACGCAAGACCATCACGATGAAGATCACTCTTGTCCGGATAGACTACAAAGATGAGTACGAGACCGGGCTCAACTGGTATGCACTACTCAGGGCGAGGGCCCCATCCGTTGAATTTGGCGTTAATTTTACGCAGACGATGGGCGACAGCAATGTGGCCACCCTGCTGGTGATCGATGAGGATTTTGCAGGATTCATCAAGATGCTGGGAACATACGGCGATGTTCATGTGGTCCATTCGTGGGAGTCGAGGGCAGTCTCGGGCGCCATCCTCCCCTTCGAGATGTCGCAGACTGTCTGGTACACGACGGGCAGTATAATCCAGGTCATCAACGACCAGACGATAACGACGCCGCAGATGTCCAGCATGGAGGTTGGCATCAAGATGACCGTCAACCCGTTGAAACTGGAGAAGGGATACCTTGTGAATACCAGCGTCGACCTCTCCAATCTCCTTGGCTTTCAGGTTGTTGAGAAGATGGAACTTCCGCAGGTGGAGCGCAATTACGTCTCGATACCGATCAAAATGTCCGTCGGCGAGATGGTCGCTATATCGGGTTTCAAGATCAAGAGTACCGATAAAAAACGAGTGGGGATACCCGTATTGAGCAACCTGCCGGTCCTTTCCTATCTTTTTGGATACAACAGTTCAAGAGACAGGACGTCGGAACTCACCGTTCTCATCAACTTTGTTGAAGAGAAAGGAGATAGGGAGATATGAGGTGAAACTCTATGTTAAATTTGACGACAATCTCGTCTTCGATGTCCTTGCGCAAAAAATGATCGATCCGGGGATGATCAGGCTCGGAAGGGGCGCGCGGATCATCCCTTTTGCCGGGCACATCTCCATACGAAAGCTCAAGCCGCGGGAGAAACTGTGCCATCGCGCAGGCGACCGGTGGATATCGTCCCGCCGTGTATCCTTCGCGTATCTCATGGCCTATTACATGGTGAAGAACAAAAAGAGCGTTCTGGCGGGATTCTTTGACCGTGGTGACGGCAAACATGTCTTCATGGAGATCAAGGCCGGCAATATGACCATCGAAACGCGATACATGCCCAACGTGGACAGCAGCCCCGGCAATTTCATGGCCATGGCGGGCAGGCAGTACGACGGGATCTTCGGCGATGCATCCCTTTCCCTGGAGCCGGATTTTATCACTATCCCCTATGAGAAACTTCTCAAAGAAGTGACAAGCGGGGTTACGCCCTTTCAGGCGGCTGTCATTCTCCTGATCGTTGCAGCAGTCACCGGAGCCTTTCTGTACTATACGGGTACCTTCTCGAAGAAGACAGCGGTGCCGCGTTCGTATGCCGAAGTGAAGCGGGAAATACCACCCCTTACCGGTGAAGAGATACGGGCATTGTCGATACTCATAACCAGCGAAGCCCTGGTCAAGTATAAACTTTATGTCGAAACACTTCCTGAAGACATTGCCTTGAAGAGCGCTTCTTTCCGGCTCCTGCCCGGCGGTCAGGGCGGTAAACAGGAGTTGAAGGGCACGCTATCCTTTCAATTCGAATCATTCTATCCCTTTCGCGGAAGCAGGAAGAGCGGAGATCTCTTTACCTTCGAAAAGGAGCTTGTTTTCACAAAAAGCAGAAGCGACGTGCCCGCGGCTATGAAGACGGAGGGACACGCACGTCAGAACGCAAAAGGCTTCGAGACCATTGTGGGCCTTTGTGATGTTGAAGCCAGAGGTGATAAGGAGTGGAAGTTTACGCTGGTGGAAAAGGACTACAAGAATGTGGTGAGGATATTGAATGACATCTATCTATCGCCGGTCGTGATCAACAGCATGACCGTCAGTGGCGACAAGACCGTAGGGGAATTGACCTGCCACAGATTCTAAATCGGGAGACAGGCATGAGACTTCCATTTGTGAAGAAGAAAGGCGGAGATGATGAATCCGGTGATGAATGTCGCGCGGAAGAGTATCCCGTCCTGCAAAACAAGGCGGCCGAAAAGGGCGGGGGCATTCTGACGTGGATCGGCCTCTGTATTGGTGTATTCATCGTCTTTGCGGCTGCAATCGGCGGGTACTTCTACCTTGACTCTACCCGGTGGTCGCTTAATAAGAGGATCTCCGCCAATCCCCCTGCCCTTGTAAAGGGTATCGATCTCGGGAAAGGAGGAGGCGCCCCATCCTCCCCGGACACGCAGTTTATCGATGGGCAGCCGGGCGACGCCGCGCAATCAGCACAATTGCCGCCGTCGAACGGACGGGTCCCGCAAGCGGCACCTGTCGTGGATCACGTCACAAACGGCGCACCCGCGCAGAACAAACCCGTGCCGGCGGAACGGTCCGTTCCGGTTAAAGCGGTTTCACCGCCACCCGGCGAAAAGGCAGTCCGGACCTTGGGGACGGCGACGGCGCCACGGGCCGCGCCGGTTCAGCCCGAGACGCTTCTCAACCAGTTGGTGCTGAGGGATGACAATCCTTTTCGTGACAAATTTCTGAAAAGATTTGAAGCCTCACGGGCGCCGAAGACTCGCCGAAAGAATGCCGCATCTTCGCGTTCTCCACGATCGGGCAACGCAGGAAAATTGACGTCGGGCCTCACCGGCAATGAACTCGCTGTCCTGCCGTCGATCTTGGGCGGGACCGATCGGCCCGGGGATCTGAAGGTGGTCGGGGTCATACAAACACAGAATACCTCAATCGCATTGACGAACAAGGGCGAACTGAAAGTGGGTTCGGTAGTGGATGGCGACTCCGTTGCGGGAATCACGATGAATGAAGTGCACCTCAAGAGCGGAAGGACACTGAAGGTAACGGCACAATGATGGAAAGACCTGTGAACAGTACCGATACATGCGCAACGGTTGGCCGGGTCGCCAACCGGATCGAATCACTGGATCGTTCACGTGTTGAAAATGCGATCTCCCGGTATCTTGTCGACATCAAGGGTATGGCCCAGGAGTCTTTCAAGATCTTCCTTGAAAGGGCAAAACAGATCGACCAGAGCGTATATAACGTGATCTGCGAGATTGAGAACGCCATGACGTATGAGGAGCTCCGCAGCGTATTTCAGACTCTCACGGGCATCCCCGCCGCCCGGGACGTGGAGGGCCACATCCGGCATATCAAAGACGGCAGGCTCATCACGTCTACGATAGACGGCTCGGAGGGCAATTCCTCCATGCACGTATATGTCTGGCATCCCATGGCCCTCAAAGATCTCGGGAAGGATCGCATTGATGAAACCAGTTTCTTCCTCCTGAAGAAGGACGATTTTCACAACATCGAGATCAAGAGCGGATATGCAAACCCGGCAGGTACAGCGAAAGTCGTCATAGCCGACAGAAATGTATCCAGAGAGTTTATCTATCCTTTCATCAGGGATGCCCTCATTCACGGGGCGACGGACATCCATATCTTTCCCCAGGACAATCAGGATATATACAAGATCCGTTTCAGACTCCTCGGCGATCTTGTCGACGTCCATACATTGAAGGCCGAGAAAGGACGTTCCCTCGTCAATGTGCTTATCAACTGGGCAAAGGAAATGACTCCTTCCCTGAAGACTGACGAAAAAAGACGGCCTCTCGATGGAAAGATCATATGCAGAAAAGAAGACGTCGGATGGCATACGGATGTAGACCTCAGAATGTCATTGATCTGGAAACCCGACGCGGTAAACAGCGATGTTGTCCTGCGCGTCCTCGCCAAAACGGACATCAGGAACGAGAAGCTATACGATCTGGGATACCTGGAGCACCACGTCGATATGTTCGAGACGGCTGTCAGACGAAACCGCGGAATCATCCTTGTCACCGGTCCCACAGGGAGCGGAAAGTCGAGAACGGTGAACACCCTTCTGGCGGGCCTGTCTTCGACAAAATGTATACTCTGCGTCGAGGACCCCATCGAGTATCAGATCCCCGGCGGGCGCCAATTCCAGACCTTTGAATACGTGGAGGACGCGGGCAGCGAGAAGAGCAGCAAGACAAGCATACACGTGGTGGGATTCCCGGAATTTGCGAGGGCCTTCAAGAGGCACGACCCGGACGTCATTTTCATAGGCGAACTGCGTGATGAAGAAACGGTCAGCACGGCGGTCCACCTGTCCAAAACAGGGCATCTTGTATTGGGAACTCTCCACGTATCACGGGTCGCACAGATTCCCCAGATGCTGATAGAGGATTATGGGGTTTCCATCGACGCCGTGGCGGACAATCTTATCATGGGTGTTAACCAGGTGCTGGTAAAGAAGCTCTGCAACCACTGCAAAAAAGAGATGGTGGAACCCCTGGGCACTATACCGGAATGGATGAAAAAACTCCGTTATCCCGAAAGGGACCTTTTCCTCAGCAATATCCGCGAAAAAAGATTCTATATCCCAAGTCTGTCCGACGGCTGTGATGCCTGCAGGAAGACGATCGGGGAAGGCAGCCGGGGGATGGCGCGGCGTGTTCTCTCCGCGGGGTATTCAGGCCGAACGGTTCTCGGCGAGGCGATCGAGTTCAGGCCGGGCCACTTTTCCGACGGAAGGATCTCCGGTTATCACATGGAAGCGAAGGTGGAGGCCGCCGACATGAGCAACAGCATCCTTATGGATGCATACAACAAGATGACATTGGGGACGATAGACATGGACGCGGTACTGAGGCTCCTGTAATGCAGGTTTTTTCGCGGTTTACAGGAAGGAAGGTTGGCGATATTACGATCATGAAGAGTCTCCACCTCCTTATGGTGGCCAATGTATCGATCCAGGAGGCGTTGCGCAGGATAGCCGACAAGCTTCCTGACAGCGAAATGGCGGACCGCCTGTCGGTTGCTTCAGATATGGTGAGCAGGGAAGGGCGGACGCTTCCCGAGGCGATGCGTGAGGTGGGTCTCTTCGAAAAGTATGTTGACCTTATCGAGATAGGGCAGCAGACGGGAAACCTCAATACAGTTCTCAAGGAACTCGTGGATATGGAAGAAGAGGTTGCCGCGGCAAAAAAGAAGATCGTCTCGGCGGTGATCTATCCCCTGCTCGTGATCGGGGTATCGATAGCGGTTGGATACGGACTCACCTATGTGCTCGCCAATATTCTCAATGCCCTGAAACTTCCCGGTATTGAAAAGGAACTCTCCTTCAAAACGGGTAAATTCATCGTTGCCCATCGCAATGTCCTTTTCCTTACGTACACGGCAATTACGGGCAGCGCCATCGCCCTGGTATTCAAAAAAGCCGACAAAATGCCCGTGATCCGAAACGTCTACGGTTCCCTTGTTCTCGGCCAGGCCTTCAAGGTTGTGTCCCTCGCCTTGATGTCCGGTCTTTCACCGTCCAACGCCTTCCGCCGCGTGGCTGATTTCTCTCAAGGCATGTGGATGCAGATATTCCACATGGTGGCCGACGAATCGGTGACGCGAAGTTTTTCGGAAGTCATCGATGAGATCGAAGAATATCTGCCTTTTGAAAGCTATTTATTACTCAAGGTGAAGATAGATACCGCCAACATGTCGGAGGGTTTTGCGATGATCGGCACGAAGATGATCGATGACGCCATCTCGAAATTCTCCGTTATAGGGTCGTTTGTAAATGTCTTTGCCTTTGCCGTCGTCGCTATCCAGATCGTTGTCATAATGTCGCCGGTGTATACGATGCTTTTCACCTTCATCGACAAATCGGCGTCAGGCAAGATGTTTTAAAGGAGATGAAAATGGAACGGGCAGGGTGGGATCCCGGGCTACACACGATGACAGACAAAGGCACTGTCGACATCGGTGCCGCTGAGCTTAATATCGAGAACCTCGGCTGGTTCAGGGACGTTCTCATCTACGCGAAAGAAAGGAATGCCACCGATATTATCGCTGTTGAAAAGCGCCCGGTCAGGCTCGGCATTCTGAAGAAATGTGAAGTCATGGAGATAACCGGGGGCGTGGTGGTAAAACCAGGCAAGGCGGAAATCCTCGCTGCTGTCGCAAATACACGACAAAGGAAGTTCAAGGGGGAAACGGATAGCGATGCAGGCACGGCAATCCTGAAACACATCAGAAACAAAGGTTATTTTGAATATGCGTTCTCGGTGAAGGACATAGGCAGGTTCCGCATGAGCGTCTCCAATTCACAGGAGGGTCTTGGTTTTGCCGCCCGTGTCTTGCCCTATGCGATACCGCGACTCGAAGATCTTGATCCCTTTAACATGCTCGCGGGCATCAAAAGCCTCTTCGACTTTTCCTATTCCTATCCTCGCGGGCTTATTCTTCATACCGGGGTGGTAGGTTCCGGCAAGACGACACTCATCGCATCGGAACTCGACTTCCTTGCGGAACGGATGAACGGCGCCGTCTACACCCTCGAAGATCCCATAGAATATGTCTATCAGAACAAAAGAACGGTTTTCCGGCAATACGAGATCGGTGTCCACATTCCCGATATCCTGGAAGGCGTAAGGATGGCGTTAAGGAACAACCTTGCCGGTCTCGTTGTGGGCGAGGTACGCACAAGAGATGAGGTCACCGCGCTATTTACTGCCGCGGAGAAAGGATTTCTTGTGATCTCCAGCATCCATACTCCGGATGCAATGACCACGCTGCGCCTTCTCGACGGCTACGGAGAGGACACAGATGCGTGGCGCAAGAAGATGGCCCAGTGCCTGACGGCGATTGTCAGCCAAAAGCTCATTCACAAGGAATATACGGCAAAGGGTACAAAAAGGACGGGATATATTCTCGTACCCGAGGTCCTCTTTTTCCCGCCAACGATCAAGGCCGGTATCGAACGGGGAGCATACAATGAGGTGGAAAACGCCTTTCGCGGCAACGCGATCAGGAATGCCGTAACTTTCGAGATGTCCCTGTCTGTTCTCGAGCGCAAGGGGATCATAGACAGTTGCCTTAAGATGGAGCTTCTCGACAGGGTCGATCAGGGAAAAATATAAGGAGAAGAGCTATGAAGAAAGTTTTGAAAAACAAGCATGGTTTTACGTTGATTGAGTTTGTTGTCGTTGTGGCACTTGCGGCGGCACTAATAGGCTTAACGGCTATTCTTCTCGGGAAAGGCAAAGCCGCCGCCAATTTCTCAACGGCCCAGGAAAGGATAAGGGTTATTTCCACAGGATTGACCGAATATGTTATGTACAAACATTCATTGCCCGTAGCAGCAGACATGACCGCCACATGGCCTGCGGCACTCGACGATTATGTTGAAGCGGATTTCAGAACCGGCGCCATTGCGCATGGTTATCAATGTGAGTCCAGCGATCTGGTACTTCAGACCCCTACGTTCGAGAGCCAGGACTCCGCTAAAGCTATCCTGACCAGACTTGTCGACCAGAGAATTTGTGAATCTGACTCGGATGTAAGTGACGATAATGCGATCAATTGCGTCGTTACCGGATTCAAAGGCACCGCCCGATGCCGGTAGACGGTGTGGTCCATACAATTGTTATCGATTTCTTATGCTAGCCTCCGTTGTCCTCCTCATGCTTGCCGTGCTGCCTATCATGCTTCTAACTGTTTTTGCGGGCATAGATGGACTACCTCTTTCTGAATACGAGAAGGTTGCGAATGACCGGGCCAGATCGATACTTCATGAGACGGGGCAGGTGCCGGAGAATGTTACCGTATTCGGCAGGCAGATAGCCGTCAGGGCCGATGAATTGGATCTGTTCCCTGTACGTCAGGGTACACAGGAGGACAGAAGGTGGCGCAAGGCCGTGATCGAGCAGGCAATGGTCAATACGTGCGTTATGATGCAGGCACAGTGCGGCAAAGACGACGTGGACTTTCTCTGGGCTTTCATGCCCAACGAAAGCGGCCTTGTCTCTGAAATACGCGCAGGCCCGGTCTCCACGAGCCTCGACTGCGAAACGGCCACAGACGTTGACTACGCATGGTACGGCAGACATCTCTTCAGAGAGGCTGTCCCCGAAGGCATGCTGTCGGAAATGTCGAACGGCACGGTCATGAATTACCGCTATTCCAGGCCGGCAACAGACGCCGGGTGTTCTTTCTATGATATGGTGGATTTACGGTGACGTCGGCCGATTTCAGAGGTTCCGGGGGACTGACCCTGCTGGAGATCATTGTAACCATCGCCATTACCTCAGTCGTCATGGGCACCATCGTCACCTTCATGGACAGGGTCATTCACTTTAAGGGCACCGCCGATACGATACAGAGGTTTGAGAAGATCGAGGATGCCTTTGAGGTTCTTTACCGGGAGAACATTCGGGACGTGGAAGAAAATTGCCACGGATGGACCGATGACGGCTGTAAGGCGCTGGCTGTCCTTCCGTCACGTGATACCTCCGACACGTCGGGAACGAAACTCCTTATCACTACCAGGAGCGATGCGGTGGTGAGTGCTTTCCGCGAGGCAAAGTGTACTCTCGTTCCCGATGCATTGCCCGTGCACCATGCAACATGCACGGATGGGTACGGTTTCGACTTCACCTTTGCGACAGTCAACGAGCATCCCGCCGGGAGCGTCTATCTGAACGGATATAACCGGACACCCTACAGCGTGACCATCACGGCGGGCGGGAATACGTCGATGACGGATACGTGGAGTTCGGGCCATCTCGACAGCGAATACATGGTCCGGTCCCAGGAGAAGCTCCTGACCGTTGCCCGGGCGATGAAATCCTATCACCTCAGCCGGCTGACCATCGAGGCGGTGTCAAACCCATGCAGCGGGCAGGGGGGGTTGGCGAGCAACGACGACATCCTCATCCCCTGGATCTGGCAGGCAACCGGCGGCTACGCCGGGGAGAAGTGCTTCGGCACAATTACGGGCAGGTGCGGCTGCAGCGGTTTCGACGGGACCTTCTGGAGCACCGATGGGACACGCAACATAACCAACGCAAATACGATCCCGGGATTCCTGGCCTCAATCACCGCCGGCAGCGCATACCGCACCGACGGGTTCGGCAACCCGGTAACGATAGGCCTCATAACCCGGGCGGACGGGACTCCTATATCCTCAGCCCCTCCCGCCCCATGCCCAAAATGGACGTGGTCAGCGGCACTTCCTCCCTATGGAGGGACGGTTGGGGTTATGGTCGGCGGAAGGTGGGTCTATTCACAGAGGGTGATCTATCCGCAGTGAAAAGGAGCGGCCAGCTAAGGCCTTCTTGACGGGGACAGGCTGATGAGATACAATAGGTATATTTGCGATACAGGAGGATGCAAAATGCCAGTCAGTCTGCGAATTCCGCCGAAGAAAGAGGAGATGATACGGCAGGCGGCAAAGAAAGAAGGGAAAACGAAAACAGCCTTTATTCTCGATGCGATCGATGAGAAGTTGGGTCTTGAGGCAAATCGCGAGCAGCTTATCAGGAAAGCGGCAGGCTGGTTGACTCCCGAAGATGCCTCCGAACTGAGAGAAGCCCTTCAGGTTTTTGAAGAAATCCACGAAGGGGATTGGAAATGAAGCTTGTCCTCGATACGAACATCTATGTCGATTTCGGTCAAGGAAGGCAGGAAGTGGTGGATCTCATTGCAACGCGAAGCACGGAGATCCTTCTGCCCGTCATTGTTCTGGGAGAACTGTTCTATGGTTTTCAGAAGGGAAGCAAGAGCAAAGAGAATGAGACAAGGTTCCGGCACTTCATCACCGGCCTTGGGGTTTCGATAATAGATGTTGATGAAGAGGTGGCCCGGAAATACTCGCTCGTGTACTCCGCACTCTCTGCGAGAGGGACCCCCATTCCGATAAACGATGTCTGGATAGCCGCCTGCTGCATGAGCGTCGGCGGTACTCTTCTCACGCGAGACCGGCACTTTGAACAAATTGAACAGATAGATAAGATAATCCTCGCATAGTAAATGACACAACTGACCGCAGCTGCTCTGCCGACCTTCAGTCCAGGAAACATCATGTCTGTCAGCACTTGTTGCGAAAAGGAAGTGTCAGTGCAATACGATGCCCTCCTCAAGGATACGGGATGGCTGGAAAAGGTTGACGATCTATTTCTTCCGGGAAGTTATTCATGGGGAAGCAGCGGGAACCTGGGTCAGGAGATGCTCACCTGTAGCCGTTTTCCGAGCGCTGCCGCAACCCTTTCAAGGGTCGACAGCTTGATGTCTTCCGCGTGATTCTCGATCCTGGAAATGGCAGTTTTCTTGGTTTTGAGCCTTCCGGCCAGCTCTTCCTGGGTCAGGCCCGCAGACTCCCTCGCCTGGCGGAGCATCACGCCTATCTTGAACTGTTCGTATCCTGCTTCGTAACCCTGCGCGAACTTCGTGTCTCTTTTTTTTCTCTCGTGGATATATTTTTTCAGATCGCTCATGGTCATGCGCTCCTATTTAGATAATCTTTCCTATACTCTTCTGCCCTCTGAATCTCTCGTTTGGGCATTTTCTGGCTCTTCTTAACCAATCCATGTGTAAGAACAACCACTGAACTGCCGGCAAAGAAACAGAATATGCGGTACGCGTTCGAACCGAACGGGATTCTGCATTCCCAGATGCCCTCTGTTCCAGTGAGCTTTTTGAAATACGATGAAGGAACAACCTCAAGATCCTCCAACAGGTTTAATACCCATGTTGCTTTCTGTGCGGCCTTTTCGGATAATGAGTCAAGGAAATCTCTTACCGGACATTTGCCATCGACAGTCGCATAAAACGTAACGGATCGCCGCACACGGCATGTTAACGCACAAGTTAACATCTGTCAAGAACATCTTTCTTAATGCCTGCCTCGCTTTGGCTTGGCGGCATAGATTGCCGTTTGAAGTCTACGATGCTTTGAGGACTACGAGCTCGGATTTTCCACTCATCAGCTCTCTTTGGAAGAATCCATAGGTTTACATCCAGGGTCGTATCATTGAGATGGTGATGAGGAGCTGTCACATGCGCGGAAGGTTTGAAATTTTCGTAGATATGAGATATCTTGATTCGTACGATTTTTTCGGATGAGGAAAACGGGAACCATGTCGAAAATATCGTCTATCGATGCGGTAATTCATGACACCCGGTGCGGGTATTATCGGTATTACCGGACGCAATATCGATCAAAAATGTGAGGAACGGGAGGTTTTTCTATGGCATTCGGAGGAGTTCAGGTGCCGCGCACACTGTTGTGCGTGAATGTCAGCCACGTTGCGGCATTGCGGGCGGGCCGGGGAGGAAGCGAGCCCGACCCTGTCGAGGCCGCAACAATATGTGCAAAAACAGGCTGCAACAGCATTGCGGTTCGTTTGCGTGAAGACAGGCGTCATATACAGGACAGGGATATTATCGGGATAAGGAAAGCGATTCCGATCAACGGGAAGATCTATATTGAGACGGCCCTCTCACGGGAGATGGTTGATATCGCAAAAAAAGCAAGACCGGATCGGGTCACGATCGTTCCTGAAAAGAAGGAAGAGATGACGGCGAAAGGCGGTCTTGATGTCAGGAAGAACATGCTTGCGATCAGAAATGCCATCGAGTCGCTTCATGATCACGGCATATCCGTGTCCGTCTTCATCGAACCTGACATAGAGACCGTTGAACTTTCGAAAGAATGCGGTGCCGATTTTATAGAGATCCACACGGGCGCATATGCTGACGCGGTGGACAAGCCCGAGATTGACAGACAAATCGAGCTGATCTACAAGGCTTCGGAACATGCCGCAAGGATCAGAATTAAGACCAACGCCGGGTATGGCCTCAATTACAAAAACGTTGTGCCTCTTTTACATGCCAAAGAGCTCCTGGAACTCAACATCGGACATGCAATAATCTCACGATCCGATTCTGTCGGGTTATCGAGGGCTGTTGAGGAAATGATGGAAATACTGGATTAGCAGGGACCTTCCGGCTGCACCATAGTTTTTACTACCATGGCTGCATGTGTCACCCTATCGATGCCGCTCAACATCGGACCCCTCATTAGCCAATATGTTCAGGAAATTGTGGTATAATGGGAATCTACAGCCCTATTTCAAAGGTGCGCATGGTTTTTAAGCAAGGAGAACCCACATGTCCAGACTTTTTGAATCGACATCCATCAAGAATATGGTCCTGGCGAACCGCTTTGTCCGTTCGGCCACATGGGAAGGTATGGCGGCTGATGACGGCTCGGTTACGCCGAGGCTCATTGACGTTCAGATACAGCTCGCCCGTGGCGGCGTCGGACTCATTATCAGCGGCCATGCGTACGTGAGCAAGGAGGGGCAGGCCGGCAACTGGCAGCTTGGGGCCTACTCGGATGTACTGGTTCCCGGGCTTAAGACGATGGCGGACGCCATTCACGGCGCAGGAGGCAGGGTGGCCCTGCAGCTTGCCCATGCGGGATCTCGCGCAGCCTTCCACATAAGCGGTCTCGAACCCATGGGGCCATCCATTATGGATGCGGAATCGGGAACCGCGGGAAGGGAGATGACCGTAAAAGACATCAGGGAGGTCACCGAGGCCTTTGCCCGGGCGGCAGCGAGGGCCCGGACCGCCGGGTTTGATGCGGTTCAGATCCACGCAGCCCACGGGTATCTGCTGAGCCAGTACCTTTCCCCTTTTTTCAACAAGAGAAAAGATGACTACGGGGGCGGCATAGAAAACCGGGCGCGGCTCCTGGCTGAGGTAGTGAAAAGGGTCCGGGAGGCAACAGGGCCTGAGTTCCCCATACTCGTGAAAATCAATTCCGAGGACTTTCTTCCCGGAGGCCTTACAGTTGCGGATATGGTCCGCACCGCGGCGTTTCTCGAAGGGGCTGGCGTCGACGGGATTGAGATGAGCGGAGGGACTTTTCTCTCCGGAAAAAATACCCCCTCCCGCACGGGGAAACCTGGTCCCGGGAATCCCGAGGCTTACTACGAGGCCGCGGCCAGAACATACAAATCGGAGATCTCAATTCCTCTTATGCTGGTGGGCGGGATACGTACCATAGAGACGGCAGAGAAGTTGGTTGATTCAGGGACGGCAGACTATATCTCGCTCTCGAGACCCCTCATCAGAGAACCCGACCTCGTGAACCGCTGGAAATCAGGCGACCGGCGACCGGCGCGGTGTGTTTCGGACAGCGGTTGTTTCACGCCGGGCTTCAAGGGGAAAGGGGTCTTCTGCGTTGTGGAGGACCGCGAAAAGCAACGGGCCGCGAAAAGTCATCCCGCGGAATGACTTCTTTTATGACGCCTACCCCGGGGTCCAGAATGCGCCGGCTCTTCCCAGCCTTCTTTAACGATAGAAGCATTTCCGGCTGCGGGGTCTGGAAAAGGTCGCCTCTGAATGGCAGATTATCTGCCTGACCCATAACCTCATGAAATTATACCGCTGGAAGTGGGCGGAAACGCAGTCGTGTAGTTAAAGGCGAGGGGAACGCCCCCCGGCCAGCAGCCTTGCGCTGTCCGCCCATCGTTGCGTCTGCCTGTCTTTGGAGAACTACTCTTTTCGATTATACTGGGGACACAGTTCGGACGACCCGGGAATATAATTGCGGCACACCATCGGGCGCGTTTCATAAATCTGGCAGAAAAAAGACGAACCATCCCAATCCAGATAATAACAGCTCGTCACTTTTCCCCCGGACCTGTTGATTATCCGGTCGCCCGCCCAGATGACCACGTTGTCACGCAGCCGGGCAATAATATCATGACGTCCCTCTTTTTCCCATCTCCGAATATCTTCAGGAGAAACATAGGCGATCATGTCTACGTGACAACAGGCACCGCATCTGAGACAGACAACCGATGCCGGGTCAACCCGGTTTTCTTTCAATAGGAGTTCCATAGACTGTCGATTCGTATACCAGAAAACCTCTCTGGTTCTCAATTCCAATTTCGAACTTTGCTATCCTGCTCCTATCCTGCCACTTTTTAATCAATATATTCATCTCGTCGTTTGGATAGAGTTGTCCCCTCAATTTAATGTGTTCGATCATGCCGACAGGGATATCCTTAAGATCGGGGTAGAGAAGACAGACCAGAAGTCGTATTCCCTGATTCACAATCTTTGCAATGGCATAATCCGGATATATGTGATAGCCCGATATATGGCTTATAAAATCAATGTCATCTTTCGCCAGCAATTTTAAAACCCTGAGATCGTTTGGGTACTGCGGATCATACGCCGCCTTATCGATGACAACGTAGTTCTCCGATAATTCAAGCAATTTTCCGATTTGTTTTCTGTTAAGATTCATAAGGCGTTGCTCTCATTTGATTATACAACACGGTTGAGGAAAGGCCAAGCTCCAGACTGGTCCGACTCGGACCTACGGTTCTGCCTCGGCATGGTCGATAGCCTCGCTACGGTTGGCGGTGGGGGTAATACATGGGGCTTCGAAGGTGCACTGTGCAATCCGAAGGGTCCATCAGATATACGGGCGTCATTGACTCTCGTTGCTCTCTCTGATGCGTATGAGCATTTTCAAATGGGTGCCCTTGCCGACCTCTGAAATAATCCGAAAGGTGTCCGAAAATTTTCTCATATTGGATAGTCCCATGCCGGCCCCAAAACCCATGCTTCGGATTTTGTCGGTAGCCGTTGAGTAGCCTTCTTTCATGGCCAATCCGATATCGCTTATGCCTTCTCCTTCGTCGATCGCTTCGATGGTTATGAATTTGGGTGTTACCCGGAGCGCTATCGCGCCGCGGTTTGCATAGGAACAGATGTTCATTTCCGCCTCATAGGTGACCACGGAGGCTCTCCGGATCACCTGCCTGGGGAGACTCATATCTGTCAGCAGTGCCTTTACCTGACCGGCGACACGCCCGGCGTTCTCGAATCCCGCTTCCACGGGAAAGGACCTCTCATAAGTCTCATGAGAAGTCACGTGTCTTGCCGACCTTTTCTATGCAGCCAACGATACCTTTGCTGTACAGTCTGCCGACTGCTTCAAAGAGGATGTATTGTGTGGTGAGAAGCGGGATTCGCAGTTCCTCCGCAAGCTGTACCGTTTCCGGCAAAGGCTGTTTTCCGCGCACCAGTATGATGGCCGCAATGTCAAGAACATCGGATGTACGAATAATCTGGGGATTTGTAAGCCCGGTGAGCAAAAGACTTCCCGGTTTGGCGAAAGCCAAAACGTCACTCATCAAATCAGCGCCAAAAGCAGCCGTTACCTCCATGTCCATCTGGTCTTTACCAACAATAATATCCGCGTCGAGTATCTCTCTGACTTCTTGTAGCCTCACTATATTCTCCTTTCAGTTAGAATATGTTAAAATTGAACATCTAATCAACGGGAAATTTCATTCCGGTTTTTCCAGGTGTCGTTCCGGCCCTGACCGGAATGACAGAGGATGCATGGGGTAGTAACAGATCGAAGTGCGATGCCCGGGCGCACCCGATCATGGCCCGGACGACAGATTATTGACCGATCGGCTACTTATCGGCGGACTGGCATTGTACGCCCATCTCTTTGCATACCCGCATGATCCCGTTGAGCACAATTGAAGTGCCCTGTTTTCCCGATGTTGTGGAAACCGCGAGAAGCTGACTGACCTTCTCCGAGACGGGGCTTATCTGCATCCCCACCGCGAGGCTGCCGTCGACGAACTCTATGCTGAGTGCTTTGTCATCTTTCTTGCTTATCCTGATATCCTTGTTTGCCTGCAATACGTTGATGGCGGTCTTGTAGACTCTGTCGGCGGGGGCCTTGAGGAGGACTGTGGCGACATCGTATCCGGGCTGAGGGGTTTTCTGTGATTGATCGGCGGGCTGCGACTCCTGGCTGCCTGCCGGTTCGCTGGTGAATTGCTTTACTTTTCCTATGGCCTTTCTTCCCAGGTAGACCCACTGTGCGCTTGCCGCGCCCGAAAGGAACAGGAAGACTGCCAGAAATATAACGAGGAATCTCGAGATATGGCTCATTGCGGTCGTACCTCCTCAACTTTTTGACTGTAGCTCATTATCTATTCAAACGGGAAGATATACAAGCAGTTTTTTTGCGGAATGCCGTGACAGGTGTAGAGACGATGTGCGTTTATTTGTGGTAAAATCATGAAACCGATGAATATACCTCTTCCTACAATCGAAGGCGTGGGACCGAGCTGTCTCAGAATCTCCTGCAGTTCGGGGCAGAACATTCTTGAATATCTGAAGGAACGATTTCCGAAGGTGACATCAGCCAGTTGGATCTCGCGCATGAACAAGGGGCAGGTGGTAGATGAAAAAGGAGTGCCCATAGGGCCCGACACTCCCTGTCGCCGGGGAGGGTTTGTCTTTTACTACCGCGAACCGCGGGAGGAAACGCCGATCCCTTTCGAGGAAGACATCCTTTACCGGGACGATCACATCCTGGTGGCGGATAAGCCCCATTTTTTGCCTGTCGTGCCTTCCGGCGTATTTCTTCATGAGACGCTTCTCGTCCGTTTGAAGAAGAAGCTTGTGCTGGAAGATCTTGTGCCCCTCCATCGTATCGACAGGGAGACCGCGGGCCTCGTCATATTTTCCGTTAACCCCGGAACGCGGGGTGACTATGCATCGCTCTTCCAGAAGCGAAAGGTGGAGAAGGTCTACGAAGCGCTGGCCCCCACCCTTCCGGGGCGCAGCTTTCCTGTTTCCTATCGCAGTTGTATGGCGGAAGGGAAGCCTTTTTTCCGGATGCGGGAAGTCGAGGGTATACCGAATTCCGAGACCTGGATAGATGTTCTTCGGGAAACGGGCGAGATTACCCTCTACCGGCTGATCCCCCGTACCGGAAGGAAACACCAGTTGCGGGTGCATCTGGCTGCCCTGGGAATCCCGATCATCAATGACAGGATCTACCCCAACGTGCAACCAGCAGCCTACGATGACTTTTCCTTCCCCCTGAAACTGTTGGCACGGTCCATCTCTTTCCCGGACCCTCTGACAGGACGGGACCGATGTTTTGAGAGTAGAAGAACGCTGTCATAGCACGTGAGGGCTGCCCATGAAGGAACACCTGGAAATTGCAAGGAAGCAGTTTGGCAGAGATGAATACGCCAGGTCCCTCGGGATTGTTCTCGACGAACTGACGGACGATACCATCCGGATGCACCTCGGCCTCAGAAGGAACATGCTGAACTTCTATGACCGGCCCCATGGCGCGGTCATCTACTCCCTTGCGGATACCGCGTTTTCCGTTCTCGGGAATAACAGGAACACCATCTGCGTTGCCCTCGAATGTTCCATCATCTACCATGCAAGCCCCCGTCCGGACACCGTACTTGTGGTAGAGGGACAGACTATATCGACGACAAGGCGCACGGGCGCGTTTCTGTTCAATGTATATATGGAAGATGGCGTGGCGCGCACTCTGATCGCGACCATGAAGAGCGTATCCTACAGGACGGACAAACCGATCGATCCCGATGTCGCCCGGTGATGCGGGGAAAATCAGCCTTCCTGCTTGAGTTCTATCGTCTCGACCTTTACCCTTGCCAGCCCCTTATTATAGAATCCCAGTTTTTTGGCGGCACCGGCGGAGACGTCAATGATCCGTTCACCTGATGAGGCGTTATAGTCACTGGGGAACGGACCCCTGTCGTTTACCCTTACGATAATGGAACGGTTGTTTTCCAGATTTGTGACCTTCACGTGGGTCGGAAGGGGAAGGTATTTGTGGGCCGCGGTCATTTGTTTCGGATCGAAGACCTCTCCGTTTGCGGTCATGCGTCCTTTATTGTAACGCAGGGTCTCGTCGCCATACCATGAAGCCGTGCCCGTTTCCTGGTAAGACTTTGCCTTCTCGACGGACATGGGATAATATCTCTTTCCCTTCACCGTGTAGGGTGCGGTTTTCACCCGGCCTTTGCGGATGGCCTCTTTCGGCGGCAGGTCGTCGATCGTTTCAATATCTTCATTGGTAAACGCCCAGTCCATTGGGGCCTTTACGACCTTAAAGGTATATTTTCCAACCTTGTAGACTATTTTTGTCGTACCCGCTGTGAGTTCGTACGTGCCTTTTACTACATAGTAGCTGCCTTTAATGGTTGTTTTGACGACTGTATAGGGCGCCTTGACTATCGAACACTGTACAAGGAAAAGACAGATGGGAACGATGAAAAGAACCCGGATAGGAGATTGCCTGATTGAACGCACCAGTCTGTATAGTGAACAGGTCGAAGTCATACCTGATACAGAGCCTAGCATATTCAAAAGAGGAATAGAACAAGTACGGAAGCCCTTTCGATGGACAAAACCGGGCTGCGTCGGGGTATCGTGACTGCAATAGATAGATTTTCCGCGGCAAATTTGTTTAAATATGTTCTGCATGCCGAGGACATTGTACGACCTCATATCCTTTATAAAGCTCATATCGGGAGATACGCCATGGACAGTCAGCGCCGAACACGCAACGCCCGGACCCTCAAGTATTGTATATCTATTGCCGTCTGTATCGCGCTCCTTGCGGTGATCGTCCCGGGAACGTCATATGCCGACAGACCTTTGCCGAGTGATATTCGGAAAGACCATGGGTATCCGGCTCCCGATACACAAAGCACGAAAACTCCGGTTCCAACCCCCGATTACTGGAAGAAGTACGGTGAACAGCTCAAGGCAAACGCCCCCGCGAATGAGCTCGACAAGGCAAGATACGTCGCCACGGAAGTCGCAAAAGAGCTTGAAAGGAACGGCATCACCCCCAATACATCTCTCGCAGGTCGCATTGACGCCTCGGTGAGGTACGGCGACGGGTCGGTGGGGACGTGCGTCTATTTGAATGATGCCCTGACGGAGACGCTCAAGGGGGCAGGGTTCGATGGCGGCCAGATACATTCCATTGTAGGATACAAGGACGGTTTGCAGGCCCTCAACAGCGGATATTTTCTGGATGCGAATATCAACCACGTGGCCCCGGTTGTCGTTATTGACGGGGTTCCCTATTCTTTCGACCTCTGGGCGCATGGAGGCTCGGAAGGGAATTTCAAGAGCTTTGACAACAGCGCCTGGAATGGCATAAAGACGGAAAGCTGGGGAGAGTTGATGCAGAAGCACCAGGGCTATAACAGCTTTTCTTCCGACGAGGGAAAGACGAAGAAAGACCTGGAAGAGGCACGAAAAGAAGTTATCGACAAGACGAGAATAAACCTGAGGGAAATGAAAATTGAGGTCAGGGACAGCCAGGGAATCCCGGTGAGCGGCGCCCACGTGACAATAACCGGTAATGTCACATACAGCGGGACAACCGGAAAGGACGGTGCCGTCACGGCAAAGGGCGTGAAGCCGGCGACGTACACCCTTCGCGTCTCGGCGGACGGTTTTCTCGGATATTCGGAATCGGTGCAGCTTGCCCCATCAAGGGAAGAGAGCCGCACGGTGACGCTGGAGCCCATACTGAGCACCATTGTCGTCACGGTGAGGTCCGGTTCCATTCCCGTTGCCGATGCAAAGGTCCGCATGTCTTCCCGGTCTCCTGAGACAACGGGTGAGACCGGGGACGCCCGGTTTGACAAGGTCCCTTCCGGGACGTACACGTTCACCGCCGAGGCGGACGGATTTGCCCCGGAGACCCGCAAGATCGCCGTAAGGCCCAGGGACGAGAAAAGCGCCGAGACGCCCGTTCTCGTCAATTTCAATCTAAAGCCGCGGATAACCGTTAAGATCAACGGCACGGGTCAGGCTTTCACGGGCGACGTCGTGGAGCTTGAAGCTGAGGTCGAAGCTACGGAAGCGGTCAAGCCCGCTCTCAAGTACGCATGGCGTCTCGCGGGAGATAATACGGTGCTTGCCTCCACCGCCAGGTTCAAGAGGAATCTCATTCATCCGGGGGCATACATCGTCAGCCTTGTCGTCTATGTGCATCGCCCCGGCACAGGAAACGTGCTTCTCGGGGACGCCGTCCACAAGATCGTCGCCGAACAGCGCAGGATCAGCGTGAGCTTGAGCGGGCCCGGCGAAAGCAAGGTGGGCGAGGACGCCTCCTTCAGGGCGCAGGTGAAACAGCTCAGCAACAGTGACAAGGAGGCGACCTACACCTTCGGCTGGTCTGTAGACGGCGCGAAATTCGGAGGCAACGGCGACAGGGAGTCCTTGAAGGTGACACGGGCGGGCCGGAACACCGTCCGCGTCGTCGTCTGGCAGGCGGTGGGCGGCAAATGGGTGAAGGCGGGGGACGCGGCCCATGTTTTCGTTGCCGCAGGTCCTGATCCTGCAAACGGGTCTATCTCCGTCAGCGGGCCGTCCTCGGTCGAAGTGGGGGACGGGATTGAACTTAATGCCGCCGTCGGTGACACAAACGTGCCGGCTTCGGCACTTTACTACAGCTGGGTGGTGAACGGCAGGAGATATAATTACAGCAAATCCATTTCCTTTCCGGCAAGTGCTCCGGGAACATATCACGTCACGGCAGAGTTGTGGATGAAGTATCAGCCGAAACCGGTCAAGCTGGCCCAAGCCTTCCACAGCGTAACGGTGGTCAGGAAAGGAGAAAAACCCGACCCGCTCGGAGACCTCATGTCGGCGATCCTGGGTGGGTCGAGCAAGCCCGGAACATCCACCGGGACGACCCCGACCAGGCAGCCGGATACGAACATACCTGTCGGCAGGGCCTACACGGCGGCGAAACTTCCCGCCACCCAGTTCTCGCTGAACGGGACATGGAACGCGGTCGATTCGAAGGGCCGGTTCAACGGCAAGATGAGCCTCAGCCAGTCCGGCTCCAGCGTCAGCGGTTCCATGCAAACCCCAGGCGGCAGCATCCCCGTCTCCGGCTCACTATCGGGAAAGACCGTTTCGGTTATACTGAGCTTCAACAGCCCCGGGGTCATAAACCAATACCTGCAGGATATGAGGGTGTCGCAAGCAGTGGGATCGATTACCGCAAAGGCCACCTTTACCATTGGAACAAACAATAACGAACTTCAGGGAACGCTATACCCCTTTCATGTCCAATGGAATGATGATGGGAAAACGGTGACGATCAAGAAAAAATGGCAGGGCGGCGAAACCCATTCCGGAAACCCGCCGCGTTCCTTTACATTGAGGCGATAAGGGCCGGGCAGGAAATCAGCAGTCTTCCGGGCGGTGCATAAGGGTCGTTGACTAAAAAGTCATTGATGGAAGTGGGGCGCTATATATAATGTGTGGAGAAAAATGAACTGAGCGGGCCGTCATGAACCCGACGGACCTTCTGGCGCAATCCTCTCAACTCGTCGCGCAGGTGGAGCAACAGGTGGCCGCCATCGTCACCGCCCTTGCCTTCTTCATGGGAAGCTCCCGGATAGTCTTCACGCTTTACAAGAAGGGATACGAGAACATCCTGCCCTATGTCAAGGAGCAGGCGAGCAGGTTCATGATCATCTGCGCCCTGTGCACGCCGCTGCCCTTTCTGGGTGGAGCGGACGGCAAAGCCGGTACGTTCATCGGGACGTTTCCACGGATGGTCATATCCGCCGGGTTCACACAGGTCGGGGACGGTAGGATCTTTGCAAACCTCGATGCCGTCAAGGCCAAACTGGGAAGGGAAATGGGGTCGCAGGAACTTTCCGAAAAACTGACGGATATCAAGGAGACGTCGCCGCTTGCCGGCGTGAAGATAAAATGGGTCGACGCGATCAAGGTGCGGCTTGCCCAACTTATCTTTCTTTTGCCCCTCATCCCTCCCTCGGCCTGTCTTGCCCTTTTCCATCCTGCCCTGGGCGCGTTCATGATGATGATCAGCTATGTCGTATCGGAATACATGGCCGTTATCTCCAGTGGTATCGGGGTGAACGTAGACGCCGGCAGCATGATATTTGTCCTGGAGACTGTCCGCGAACTGGTGCGCAGTCATATCGGGACCATCGCCGGTTTTCTCTTTCATACGCTGCTGATATTCACCTTCACCGGTGTCATTGTCGCTGCCGCCGTCAGGGCGGCCGTATTTTGCGTCACCTTCCCCTTCTCTGTCATAACCATGGCCTTTGATTCCCGCAAAGAGGTGTTCTTTCAAAATATCGTCAAGGCATTCGCCATTGCGCTGACTCCGATCGTCGCGGTCAATGTCCTCAATGTTCTCGTCATGGCCTACAACCTGTGCATGGGGAGCGGGATCGCGTTGAAGATGGTAGAGGGCTACCTTTTCAGTAATATCGACAAACTGAGTGATGCAAGCGTCTTCCAGGTGGCGGGCGAGATGTACGGGTTTGTCTTTCGATTGTTCATCGCAACCGTATTGGTCCCGGCGGTGCTCGGTATTCCGGCCCTTGTGTTCCTCATGAGGAGCTACCGTATCGCTTCCGAGGCCATTGGGGCAGGATTGAGCCATTCCATGGGCGCCGGCCGAGCGAGTAACGCGGACTGAGATGGCCATCGTATACCTATCGAAAATAAGAAAGGTTCCGCCGGAACGATCAGCGGCCGCCCGGTCTTTCTGACTGTCGAAAAGGCTTAAGCAGGAGAACCACCGGCGTCAGGATAAACGCATAGTTGCTCCAGCCGGGATGATAGAAGGAAACCGCGATGGCGATCAGCGCGACAGCACATGTAAGAAGGGACCTTGCCGTGCCCCGCCAGACAGAACGGCCGTCAATGCCTTCATCAACAAGTCTTCCTCCATGCGTTGCGTAGATCCAGGCTACGAGGAAGAGAAGTCCGAGAATAAATAGATTGATATCAAAGACGAGATTGGTAATATGGAGGTGGCTGTAAGCCGACATCCATGCCGCGGTGAAGGGGACCATCACGATAAACATAAGGGTGGCCACCTGGATCCAGAGAAAGCCGCGGTCCGTTCTCCTGATATGGTGGAATTGCTGATGATGTGTAATCCAGAAAATGGCCAGAAGGACGAAGGTAAGGACGTAGCGGTCAAACTTCGCTATCTCCCTCAGGAACACTTCTGTAACCTGCGCCTCGCTTTTGTCAGTCCCGACGGTCGGGAAAGAAAAATTCATGACGAGAAGAGTCATCGAAAAGGCGAAAATGCAGTCTGACAGACTTTCTATGCGGTGAGTCGTCATAACAAACCGGCCGCCGGAAGATTCGGTTTTTGCCATTATGTTAACGCTTATATCACTTTCACACTAAAAGTGTCAATTGACTAAAAGATTGTGTAGGGGGTGTGATAACTAAGTACCGAATAATGTTATAAGTCACTTCTGACTAATCTTACGGTTGGTAAAATTAAGGGAGTTTTGGGGGTGTTTTCAAGGGAGGTTTGATTTTAGGGGGATTAAGCGAAAAAGTATTTCTGCTGTCGTATGTTGCCGATCTGACAAGTCTCTATGTTCGAGGGTTACTTTTGTTGTTAGTCTAATCCTTCTAGAACCTTCCATACTCTTTGGTAAACCTCTCCGTGGTGTTGTCCAAGCGCTTGTTGCCAACTTGCGGCAGGCATGTCGCGCAACTGTCCACGGATACTGGCTAGCGGTTCAGTGAGAACATCGCCCATAAAACTTGCCAGGGATGTCGCGGCAGTTCTTGGTACGCCTAGCAGTCTCAAGGCAACGGCGGAATCGTTGTTAACGCCGTAGTAAACTTGCGATGGCAGATTGCTCAGCGACAACAACTGCTCTTCAGACAAACCGCTGCCAGTAATTGAAAGCAAAGCCCCAAGGCCCCATGCGGCAGTCTGAGTCAGCCTGCCGAAGATGTTTCGTCCGCATGTTGTCATGGCCAACGTAAAGTCGTCGCCCTCCTTGAAGAAATGGCGCTTGGTTATCTCTGGAACTGAAACCCCATTTACCCAGTCTTTCACGATTGACGCAAGCTTATTCCCATCGGGGGACCTGCCGCCCGTCACAGCCTTCAAGTTCTCCCGCAATTCGGGAACATTGAGCAAAACGCCCATCATTTTTTGAAGATCGCGGTTGTTTTCGTTGAATAGGGATTGAGAATTCCATGCGTCGCCATGAATTCCCTCAACACTTGCGGCGCCGAGGACGGTCCTTATACTTTGAAGTGAGAAACCAGTGCTGTCAACAAGTTTAAGGGGCTGTCCAGGTTCGCCGAGATAGCGAGCATAAACTAGAATTCCATCAAGCAGTTTCCTTGCCAAAGAAGAGTCTTGGCTACGAAGTTTCTCGTATCCGAACGTTCCACGAAGGACCTGCTCGATTTCATTCACAAACGCCTCGGGTTTGCCCATCTGGCGATATGTATGCGCTAGGTATTGAAGAAAAGCGGACCATTCCGGATGTCTGTAAACGATTGCTCCAAGGTTTTCGAGCATCTCTCCGGCTTCTCTAGCCAGAGTAACAAGAGCGGAATTCAGTTCGCCGCTCTGGTGATTAATAAAATTACGAAGAATCGAAGCCTTACTATCATTGTCAGCAACCAGCGTTACAATTCCAACGCTACCTTGACCTATTCTTCCGGCCCGACCCGCGATGTTCCAAAAATCTTCGGGTGACATATCCGTCATTTTCTTGTCAATAGGATACTGATGTGAAGCCATGACTACGGCGGTAACTGGAAAATTTACCCCTTGGGCAATGGTTGTGGTTGCCACCAGAAAATCTAGTTCGTTCTCTTCGAACAACCATTCCATTAGAAGGCGAACATCATCTGACAGACCAGCATGATGGATTCCAACACCGTATGAAAGCAAGTCTTGCAACTGGAAACTAACACCATATTCGAGGTCAAGAAATTGTTGAACCAACTTGACTTTTTCGGTAGAGAGTTCCCTCTTGTTCTCTGGAATCATGAACTTCTTAGCCAGAGCCCACACCCAATCAGGTCGGGCGTGCATTACAATTACCGGCCCTCTTTCGTGCAAACGCTGGGCGGTAATAGCCGCCAAGCTGCTAGCATTCGACGCTTTACTAAAAGTTGATGCAATATCAGGATTCTTCGGTAGGAACAGAGAATTGTCGATTGTCAGAGTATTTCTGGTAGTATGCACTGTCTCTAAACAAAGCTGATAATCGAAACTTCTCCCGTCCAAAGCGTCACCTTTTTCGGCCTGCACGATTCCAACAATGCGATCGTTGGGTTGCCAGTCTAGAGCCAGGTTTATGTCATCGGAACTCTGACCTCCAAGCCACCGGGCGACTTCTTCCGAATTCCTGATGAAAGGTGTTAATAACAGGAACTGTGCTCTTTGACACTCGTTGTTGATGGTTGCCAACAATAGTTCAAGCTTAAGCCCTCGTTGAACACCCTGAATGTTGTGAGCCTCGTCCACAACGACCAATGTCAAAGGGCGACCGATTGTTGCCTCCAGACCTTGTCGTAACATCAGATCCAGCTTTTCGGGAGTAGTAACAAGCACTCGAAAGGCCCGTGTCTGATCTTCTTGACGCAACAATTCAGACTCTATATTGTCGACCTCCAAAGCCGGACTGACCTTTTCAACAACAACCGATAGCGGCTCAAAATCACGGCGCAACTGGCGCGTTATCTGGTTAACTAACACTCGGGTCGGAACAAGATAAGCTACCCAGCCGCGCTCCAGCTCGAACTGGTTCAAGGCTTGAAGAATACGAAACTGCGCAATCAATGTTTTGCCGCTAGATGTAGGAAGACTCACTACGACCGCCCTCCGACTTGAACCGAGCAAACCCTTTTCTGCCAACGAGCGGCGCTGTGGAGGCAAGACATCAAAAATTGCTCGATCGCCTCGGCCTTGGGCAACGAGCGTCTCGACAAACCTTGTTACCCTTGAGTTGACAGCGCGAGTAACCGTCCAGATGGAATTGTCTGCCATTTGAGACGAACAGGCCGAAAGAAGTCGGGCTAAAGGTTCTAACTCATACATTTGGGCGTACTCACAAACGGCAAACACTCGGTCAAAGTGCTGTTCTAGGAGTTGATGAATTTGATACTTCCCATCCACCACACCATCGGTTATGTAATAAGCAAGTATTTCTGCCGCCTTAGCAAGATGATAGAGACCGACAAGTTCGAGAGCTGCGGATTTGGCATGTATGTGCTCTCTACCAGCAAGATAATCTCTTTCGAACACAACCTGAGAATCACGTAGTGTAGAGATACACTTCAGCACTTTGTCGCGGTCGGACCAACCATGCTTGCGAATTAATCGCAACCAAATATCGATGATTGTTGCCCAGGTACGTTCACTCCAATCGCTCGATTCCAGCGGCAAATCGGGCCATTCATCTTCGCGTAGCCATCGTGCCGCGTCCGACCCCTTGTCCCCGAGCACAGCGAGTGCGCCACCCCGTAACAAGAGTCTTGCGCATTCAATCGGATCATCTCGTCTGGGCAATACACGAATCAACCGGAAAGCATCGGCAGCAATCCTTCTAAGCTCATTTCTAGCGTTTTCTTCGCGTGGCGTGCCTTCAGCAACAAGGTCAAACACTGCTAATTCCAACGCTTCAACAGTTCTTTCGATAAGACCCACGTCATTGCCGGAAGGGGAGCCCATCAACGCACGTTGGATCTCCACGCCATCTGCCTGTTTTAGCGCCAACTGTACTGTTTCGGCAAGGCTGTCCAGTAACCAATGACTCACACTGTGCCTCCCGAGACGCGTGCGGGAAGATCCGCAACTGCGCATGGTAAGTACACTGCTACCAACTGACACTCAGTGGGATCTTTGAGTTTCTTGGCAAATGCGTTTCCTCGGTTTCTTAAGTCTAGTTCGTCGGGCGCTGTATCACGAACTAACACGCCAAATAAGGCGACGGCCTTCTTGCCAGAACTAAGAAAGAGAGTGCTGGCCGCTTTGAAGGATTTTTCGTGATCTGTGGCTCTGCATCGAAAGAACAGCCACTTGAGCAATTGGTTGATTAACCCTAGATTGTCGGCTAGGTTTTCCAGCTGATGTATCATACCGGTCCGTCCGTTCATGACGTTGGGCGGAACATCTTTATCGCTCGAAGTTTTTACTTCGCCCAAGGCAAATCGAATACCTTCTCTTCTGACATCGAAACCAATTAGATCGGCACCCGGAAGACTGGCTCGGGGTGTTCGCTTATCCCGTTCTGTGTTCCAGGGCCAAATAATACCATGCTTTTCGCTCAAATAAGCTTCCGCTATAGCTTCACCGACGGCCCAGTCCCGATCTTCGGGAATCTCAGCAGCAAGAATGTCTTCCAGATTGTCTCGATTAAAGCCTGTCGCGACAAGACTACGCAGACAGTCCTCAAATTCTCTCGCGCCGCTCGCATCGTGGAGGCGGGAAGCAACCTCATTTCTCATGAAAAGATCGAAGTCTTCCCCGTCCTTTACAATAACGCCACACCACGAAACTTGTGGCTCTTGATGTGCGTAGCAGATGCTGAAAAAATCAGAATTATTCATAAAACCCGCTCAATCGGATGAATCCTGCCTTTACAGAGCCAACAGAAGATATCGATACCTGTTCAAACTAACTGTAATAGATTGCGGACTGATCCGCAGCGAGTCAACAACGAACCCATTTTCTACCTCTCCAATTCCCTGGCGAACCAGATGACTTTGCCGTTTATCTTTACCTGATCGGCACTAACCTCAAAAGGCTCATACATTTTATTGTCACTGATAATCTTTGCACGATCCCCAACAACCTGGACTCGCTTTATCATTATCGTATCGTCCACTGCAATGGCGTAAATACCGCCCTGCGGTTCAAAATATTTTCTGCCACGATCGATGAGAACAAGATCGCCATTCAAAAGGGTCGGATCCATGCTATCACCGGATACCTTAATAAGAACCATGTCTTTTGCGTTACCCTTTCGCGCAATCCATTCTTTTCGAAAGGCGACCCTCATTTCGATAACATTATCAGGAGCTAAACCTTTTCCTGCGCTGATTCTTCCATTCACCTGGGGAATATATGCGAAATCCTGCCCCAGCTTCTCTCCTGGAGAAGGTTCTTTCTTCAGTACGCCTTTACCTGTTTCTTCGTCCGCTCGCTCGTCCACACCGGTTAATATCCATTCAACAGTGGTTCCGAACTTTCTTGCAATACTTGATAGAGCATGCGAGGGAGGTACCCGCTGCCCATACTCATATGACTGATATGTACGTAATGGCATATTAAAGAGTTTTCCCATCTCAGTTTGAGATAGAGAACCCCTCAACATCTTCAACCTCTGCCCTATATCGCTATGTTCGTTCTTCATTACGCACTATGCTGCATATTTTTCCTTTACAACACATCATCGTGCATATAATAATCTAACCATGGCAACAACCCAGACCAAAAAGAAGATCCAGAAACTTATGATTGACAAAGATGTAACGGGCGCAGAAATAGCCCGCAAGATTGGCTGTACCCGCCAGAACGTGTACCACGTAATGATCGGCAGACAGGTATCACCGCACATCCGCCAGGCGATCGCAGATTCCCTGGGTGTCCAGGTGTCAGATCTATGGCCGGACGAAAAACCAAAACGGGCCGCATAGGAGAGACTCATGAAATGCAACCCAGTAACAATGCAGACTGAGCGATCATTAATGTTGCGAGATCGCATGCTCTGTATGGCCGCCATATGCGCCTCTACCCCTTTTCCCTTCGTGGAATCAGGTGAGGAGGAGGAACATATCCGCCGTTTAGTTCGTGAACTTTCAGAAGCAGGGTTTTCTCCTTCTGAGATAGCCTTTTATATTCGGGATGCAGCGGATCGTATCTGTTTATTTGTATCGCGGCTGCCAGTTGCTCAGCGAGGAGTCTCCTGGTTCTGCAAAGAGACTCTTCACCGTCTCCGGTTGGACACTCAAATTCCGAACAATCTCCGGTTTTCATGCTGTATTCAAAACAGGGAAGAGGAATGAGGAGTTCCATGAGCTTGCGCATCTTCTCTTTGACCGGCAAGGCGAAGGCAAAAACCTCATCAGGTATCCCTTCTTCCTTTTTCCTCAAGAGCCACTCCCCCCGTCATATTTTCAAATCTGGTTTGATTCTAACAAACAGCACCGAGGTTTGCAATGTCAAAAGTTAAACAGAAAATTGACAGTCGACAGGGAGGACTCTTCGAGTACCTGAAACCGGAAAGACCTCCTGCTCCCGGCAGCCTGAACGTCAGCGCCAGGGTCCGCCAGGCCGTCTCGACAGCAATCAAGAAATCCGGCATGGACAGGGTCGACATCTGTTCGGGGATCTACAAGCTGACCGGTATCGAGGTTCCCAAAAGCACCCTCGACAATTGGTCAGCGGAAAGCCGTGATCTGGCGGGCGACATCATAGACCATAACGGCAACAAACGATGGGGAATGTCCATCGATATCGTGGCCGCATTCTGTCAGGTCTGCGCCGACTACGAAACATACCTGCTACTGTGAGGTGTTTGCAGGGGCTGCATGGCTGTTGTTCAAGAAGGAAGAATCAAAGGTCGAGATCATTAACGATATCAACAAGGACCTGGTAACGCTGTACCGGGTTATCCAGCACCATCTTGAGGAATTTATCCGCTATCTCAAGTGGATTCTCGTTGCCAGGGAGGAATTCTCCCGGTTTAAGGCCGAGAATCCGGATACCCTCACCGATATCCAGCGGGCGGTGCGTTTCTACTACCTTCTGAGGGCCGGATACGGGGCCAAAGTGGTGGGGCAGACTTTCAATATTGGCCCGACTCGGCCGTCATCATTAAATCTATTAAGGATCGAAGAGGAACTTTCTGAGGCTCATCTCCGCCTGTCCCGGGTCTACATCGAGAACATGCATTATCAAAAGCTTATCGAACGGTTTGACCGGCCGGAGACCTTTTTCTATATCGATCCACCCTATTATGGGAATGAAAATGATTATGGTGAGGGGATATTCAATCGAGAGGACTTCGCGAGGCTTCGGGATGTACTGGCGGGGATTCAGGGGAGGTTTATCGTGTCCATTAATGACGTCCGGGAGATCCGGGAACTGTTCAAAGATTATTCTATCGAGGAGGTCACGACGAGCTATAAGATGCCAGGGGCCAACAAACAAAAGAAGGTGACAGAATTGTTGGTTGGGAACTATGTCCCATAATTATAGGGTAATTCCAATATCCTATAAAAGCTTTTCTTGAGTAATTGTTAATAATATGTATGCTATTAGTAAGCAATAATCGATAAAAGTAACGCCATCATGAAACTTGGAGCAAGCAGATGAAGGATAACAGCTCCGGCAAGTTGAAACAACGGGTTTATGGGTTAAGAGTCGAAGAACAACAGGCACAAAGAATCTCTATACCGATCCACCCAACTATTCTAAACTACGTCGCAGGCATACGGAATAGACATGGCTAAGGATAAGGCCGAGGAAAACAGTAACGTAGTTATGTCGCCGACCGTTCTTCAGGTACTGGAGCAGTTTGTTGCCGCGATGCGAGCTGATCCTGCGATTTCAGATGATGGGATAGACAGACTATACAGTTTCCTGAGCAAAGGTTTTATACCGAAGACGCCAGAGCAGGTAATCGCAATGCTATTCGAATCGACGCCGGAGGATCAAAAGTGATCCGCATTAAGACCCTCCACATCGCAGAGTTCCGTGGTATTCGGACCCTTGACTTGGACTTGGGTGGCAAGAATTTTGGGATATGTGGTCCCAACGGTACCGGCAAGAGTGGTGTTGTCGACGCCATTGAATTCTGCCTTACAGGTGACATAACCCGCTTGTCTGGGCAGGGCACGGCAGGACTGAGCGTCAAACTACACGCACCACACGTGGATCAACGTACCCATCCGGAAGACGCCAATGTCACCATGACCTGCAATATTCCTTCGCTAAATAAGACCATCACTATTCACCGCTCGGTGAAGAACCCCGGCACCGTCACGGTGACGCCCGATGATGGAGCCGTTAGACATATTATCGCTGAGTTGGAAACCCATCCCGAGTTTGCACTCTCCCGCCGAGAGATTGTCAAGTACATCATCACACCCCCTGGTCAGCGCTCTACCGATGTTCAAACGCTGCTTCGCCTCGACCATATCGGACGCCTGAGGAAGACTTTCACGACATTTAACAACAAGCAAAAGAGCAAGGCGGATGAAGCAGAACGAAATCGCATCACGGCAGCGACCGAGCTAAGAACCGTCCTGAAGGTTGATAAGCTGGAGCACGCACTTGTTTTGGCAAAAGTGAACGAGAAGCGCAAGCTTCTTTCCTTACCCGTTCTGACAAAACTGACCAAGAACACGTCTTTTAAAGCTGGTTTACCCGAAGTCAAGGATCAAAAACAGAAATCGGTCCTGAGCAAGGCCTCGGCTCTGGTCGATCTCGAAGCCTTGCAGACTGCACTTCAAGGTACGGAGCCCTCCACACTCGTTGACAGCCGTAATGATGTGAAAGGCGCCCTCGAAAAGCTCAAAGAGGACGAGCAAGCGTTGACACTAGCTCGTCAGTACCAATTCGTTAAGACCGGCCTCGACTTTGTCACACAAGACTCCTGTCCACTTTGCGATAGACCGTGGAACGCAGATGAACTGCGCGAACACCTGCGCAAGAAGATCCTTAGCGCGGAGAATATCGAGAAACTACTCAACCAGCTCCGAAGCAGCATTAACACCGTACTTGGAACCTTGGTGGGGCGCATTCGGGCGATGGAGCGGGTTGTCGAGTATAGTGAAAGCTTCCAACCGGTCTTACCACACGTTGAAACTGGTATTTACCTCAACAAACTAAGGGAGGCAGAAAAGGCACTCAAGGAATTCCTCGAAGATCACAGCCAAGTCAGTCCAGCCCTCAAAGCCGTAACCAACTCGTGGTGGTCGCTAGGGGCGGAGCAGAAGAGGGAGGTTGACGGGTGCCAAGCCGCTGTGAAAGCTTTGCCTGACACCTCTGCCGAGGATGCGGCTCGCGATGCTCTGATCGTCGCCCAGGATCGCTATGAGCGGTTACTGGGGGCAATACAAACGGCTGAGGTGGAAAAGACCCGGAGTGATGTCGCGCAGAAGGTTGTGAGCCACTACAACACTTCCGCTATGGCAACTCTCGAAGGCATCTACGATCAGGTCGCGCAGGACTTCGTAAAGTATTATGGTACGATCAATCATGAGGATGAGGACAAGTTTCACGGCAGACTTATCTCGGAACCGGCCAAACTCAGTTTTGATGTGGATTTCTATGGCCGCGGACTCTTTCCACCTGGCGCCTATCACAGCGAAGGCCATCAGGACGCCATGGGGCTGTGCCTTTATTTAGCTCTCATGAAACACACGCTTGGAGAGAAATTCACCTTCGCTGTCCTAGACGATGTACTCATGTCAGTTGACACCGGGCACCGCCGGGAGGTTTGCCGGTTTCTCAAGAAAGAGTTCCCTAATACACAATTCATTCTTACAACTCATGACCGCGTGTGGCTCCAATACATGAAGACAGAAAACCTGATTTCTAGGAGCCGGTCATTCAGTGGTTGGACCATCGACTTCGGCCCGCGCGTTTGGGACGATCAGGACATCTGGACCGAAATCGAGGGTGAACTTGCCAAGGACGATGTGGCCCGAGCAGCTTGGCTGCTGCGCCGCTACCTCGAATACGTAGCCTTCATCCTTGCCGATAATCTTCGTGCTAGAATTGAATTCAGGGGCGACGGTCACCATGATCTCGCCGACCTCCTGCCTCAAGCGTTAAATCGGTGGCGAAAATTACTCGAGGATGGTGAGGACTCCGCCACGAAATGGAACCTTCGGGAAGTCAAGACTATGCTTGCAGCAATGCGGGCCACGGCTAAGGACCTGGTTGCTAAGACGTATGTGGAACAGTGGGCCATTAACCCATCAGTTCACTTTAATGAATGGGCAAACCTACAGACGAAGGAATTTCAAGAAGTGGTCAACGCATACAAAGATCTTCTTGAGCACATGCGCTGTGCGAATCTGACCTGTAGGTCTTATCTGTATGTCTTGCCACGCAAAGGTCAGCCGGAAGTGTTATGCTGCAATTGTGGCACAACAACTATCAATCTTAAGACTTGAGCGTCTTATGTACTGCTGGAGAAATCAAACCTTTTTTGACACTATCAAGCGATTCCAAGGACCGACTTATAACATTTCTTGCCCCTGAGTTATAACACGCGGCTACAAGATTGTGTAGGGGGGTGTGATAACTAAGTACCGAATAATGTTATAAGTCACTTCTGACTAATCTTACGGTTGGTAAAATTAAGGGAGTTTTGGGGGTGTTTTCAAGAGGGGTTTGATTTTAGGTATTTGGGGCGAGGCAAAACATTTCTTGCGCTGGGCGACTCATTCCTGATCAAGTCATCTTAATTTATCTCAAGGTTGCGGCGTGAATAAGGGGAAGCATGAAGATGTTACGTATGGCACCTACTACTAAATAGCTGCTTAGAAACAGGCACAGACGGATTACCAATCGAAACATGGTGCAAGGATTTATATTGCTGTAACTACCTTGTCCGTCGATTTCAGCGATTATTGCTCCTCCCCTGAGTCAAGCACCATTCTGATCCCTCTTGCCAGTTCCTGCCTCCTCACGGGTTTCATGAGAAATTTTTTGATTCCTGCCTCCTTTACCTTCTCGGGTGACACGGTGACGCTGTGCCCCGTGCAGAGGATGACGGGGATGTCGGGCCTTAGTGCAAGAATCTTCCTGGCAAGGCCTATGCCCGTGAGCTTCGGCATGGTCTGATCGGTGATGACGAGGTGGAAGCGGGAGGGGTCGGCAGAGAAGGTTTTCAGGGCCTCCGTGGGGTCCGTCAGGACGGTGACGGTATAGCCGAGACGCTCAAGGGCAGCCCGGCCCCAATCCACGAGCAACTCCTCGTCATCGACAAAGAGGATGTGCTCCGTACCTCCCACGATCTGCACGGTCTCGAACGGGTCTTCAATCGCTTCACTTTTTACCTTGGGAAGCAATACCCGAAAGGTGGAACCGATACCCGGCCTGCTTTCCACCGTGATAAAGCCCTGGAGGTTTCTGACGATCCCGTAGACTACGGCGAGGCCCATGCCTGTGCCTTTCCCTACTTCCCTCGTGGTGAAGAAGGGATCGAAGATTCTTTCCATTACCTCGGGGCTCATGCCCGTCCCTGTGTCTTTTACCACAAGCTCCACGTATTCACGAGGCACAACATCCGGCGCCAGCATGGGCAAGTCGGGTACGAAGTCGGCGTCGCCGAAGCTGATTTCCATGATCCCGCCAGTCTCTTCCATGGCGATAGAAGCATTGGTGGCAAGGTTCATCAGTATCTGATGCACCTCATCCGCGGTCGCAAGGACGGTATCCGAACTCGCACCGATAACCATCTGTATCTCGATCGTGGAGGGAATGGAAGCCCGCAAGAGCTGCACTGTCTCCTTCACCAACGGGGAAAGAGACACGTGACTTCTGGCGAGAGCGCTCTTCCGGTTGAAGGAAAGGATCTGCTTTACGAGGTTTCTGGCCCTCATCGCCGCCTTGAGGACCATATTGAGGTTCTTCTCCACCGAAGGTCTATCGGGAACATCGTCAATGGCCATCTCGGTGAAGCCGAGGATGGCCGCCAGGAGGTTGTTGAAGTCATGCGCTATGCCACCCGCGAGAGTGCCGAGCGCTTCAATTTTCTGTACCCGGCGGAGGTGCTCTTCGGCCTGTTCGCGCTCCACGATCTCTGTCCTGAACTGGTTACAGGCCTGCGCCAGCTCGGCGGTGCGTTCATGAACACGTAGTTCGAGGTCGTCATGAGCCCTCGCCAGCGCCTCCTCGGCCAGCTTGCGTTCGGTGATGTCGCTGATCACGACCCGGCTCACCGGCAAGCCGTCAGCGTCCTCCACCAGGGTAGCATCCATATGGGCCCAGAATTGGGTGCCGTCCTTTCGTGCCATTCTCAATTCGCACGTCTGTGCCTCGCCGGTTTTCAGAAGCTGTCTGTGTTGAAGATAGTAGATATCCTGATTCTCAGGAAGGATGAACCGGGTGATCGGCTGCCTGACCAGCTTGCCCCGGGGGACACCCAGCAGGGACACGGTGGTGAGATTCGCCTCCAGTATCAGCCCCTTTTCGCTGAGTGTGCAATAGCTTACCGGAGCCCGGTCGTAGAGGTCGAAATAGCGCACCCGCGAAGCTTCCAGTTCCGCCTGCACCCGGCGCAACTCCTCATTCTGCATCTCCAGTTCGATCTGATGCACCTGCAATTCATGGAGCATCTGCTGGGTTTCTTCGGGTCCCGGGGCCTCCAGGTTTCCCGGCAGCTGGGCCACCTTTCTCCGGGCGATCTCTTCGGCCCGCCTGCGTAGTTCGGCGGTTTGTCGGGATGTTTTATCATCTTTTTTCATCGGGCATTTCCATCGTTTTCCGGCGCTTTTTCTTTCCCACCAGTATCTGCCAGGTCTTGAGGTCGGCTATCGCTGATGTCCATGATGGCGCCGACCACCCGGACCACTTTTCCGTTCTCCAATACGGGCTCGGCGAGCGCGCGAACCCACAACTGCCGTCCCTTTGCGGTGGTGAAACGTAACTCCAGATCGTACGGCTGTCCTTTTTCCACGCACCTCTGAAAGGCAGCCACGATCAGTTGGCGGTCCCCCGGCAGGTAACATTCCATGCCGGGGGCGATGTGCTCCGGCGTCCCGGGCACGAGTTCGCCCGGTTCGAGATCATGGATGCGATACAGCTCCTCTGTCCAGAACATGGTTTGCTTTTCAATATCCCACTCCCAACTGCCAACGCGGGCCACTCGCTGCGTGGCGCTAAGGAGTGCTTCACTTCGCTTCAGAGACTCCGCAAGCTCCCGCAAGCCGGGTCCGTTCTCCCCGATCTCAGCCTGCACCTTTCTCATTTCGGTAATGTCAACAAAGGTGATCACGGCGCCCTCGATCACATTGTCCAGCGTCCGGTAGGGCATGATGTGCATCGTGTACCACGCCCCCGCGCGGCTCTGCACCACCACCTCTTTGGGGAAAAGCGTGTCCAGCACCTTCTGCACGTCCTCCACCAGGTGGTCGTAACCCACCAGGTTGGAGACGATGTGGCCCACGGGCCTTCCCACGTCGCTCAGGATCAGGTTGATAATCCGGGTGGCGGTGGGGGTGAAGCGCAGGATGCGCAGCTGATGGTCCACGAAGACGGTACCGATACCCGTGCCTGCCAGCAGGTTGTTCATGTCGTTGTTGGCCCGCGACAGGTCGGCCACCTTGGTTTGCAGTTCAGTGTTGATCGTGGCCAGTTCCTCGTTGACCGACTGCAATTCCTCCTTGGAGGTCTCGAGTTCCTCGTTGGTGGATTGCAGTTCCTCGTTGACCGACTGCATCTCCTCGTTCGAGGATTTGAGCTCTTCGTTGGAGGTGTCCAGTTCCTCGTTGGCGGCCTGGAGGTGTTCTTCCTTGGCCCGCAATTTCTCCTTGAGCGCCGCGATCCGCGTGTCGGCGTCCGCATTATCGGGGCCTGCCGCCCCTTCGCCGGTCTGGAAGACGGCAGCCCGGTGCGCCTGTCCGTGGTCGAAGGGCATCGCCTCCTCAAGGATGATCAGATACAGGGGCGCCTCAGGCGTCGCCTCAGGGCCTTCTGCAACCGGGCAGATCGTCAGATTGACCATCGTAAACTCGCCGTTGGTTTTGACGCGCAGGCCCGGGTGGCGGACCAGCCCTTTTGTCCCCGCGGCCTTGCGCAAGGCCATGGTCACTTCATGCCGCAACCCTTCGCGGGCCATCTTCAGGATGTTGTTGACTCGTGCCTCGCCCGGGGTAGGCTCCAGGTACAGGCCGGTACGGCCATGCAGGTAGAGGATGTCGCCCTGGCCGTTGACGAGCGCGCCGGCCGAGACGATCTGTCGGAGCAACGCCCGTTCGGTCACTTCGCGCAACGACGGTATCCCGGGACTGCCCGTCTTTCCAGGGGCCCGCGGGGCAAACTGCTCCCGCTCCGTCATGGGCGGCAGAAAGCGGGCCATCACGCCATGTTGTGCGCTGTGTATATCCTCCTTGCGCTGGTAGAGTTTCTGCTTGCGGTCCAGGGTAGCAAAAAGGGTAACAAACTCACCTATCGTCTCGGAGGTACCCAGGAAGAGAAAACCACCCGGGTTGAGCGCGTAATGGAACAGGGGCATGAGCTTCTTCTGCAGTTCCGAGCCCATATAGATCAGGAGGTTGCGGCAACTGATGAGGTCGATCTTGGAGAACGGCGGGTCCTTGATCACATTTTGCTCGGAAAAGACCAGGATGTCGCGGATGTGCTTGTGGATGCGGTACGCGCCGCCGTCGGACTCAGCCAGGAAAAAGCGCGCCAGCCTCTCCGGAGAGATGTCGGCGGCGATGCTGGCGGGGTAGAGGCCGGCCCGGGCCACTGCGATGGCCTGGCTGTCGATGTCGGTGGCGAACACCTGTACCTTGAAGCCCTGTTTCAGCGACTCGAGACGTTCCTGGAGCAGGATGGCGATTGAATAGGCCTCCTCACCGCTGGAACAGCCCGGGACCCAGACACGTATCAATGCACCCGCGGACTTTTGGGCAAAAAGCTTCGGGATGATCTGTTCCTCAAGCGCCTTGAAGGCCTCGGGATCGCGGAAAAAATTGGTGACGCGTATCAGAAAGTCGCGAAAAAGTTCCTCTACCTCCTCCGGTGCCTGCTGTAAATACTTGAGATATTCGTCAATCGTTCCGATCTGGTGGACGGCCATGCGCCGCTCGATGCGCCGGTGGATGGTATTCGGCTTGTACTGGGAAAAGTCGTGGCTGGTTTGTGCACGCACCAAGAGAAGGATCTTCTTCGATATATTCTCGGCCCTTGGAGGGGTGGTGTCGGCGCCCCGTGTGAGCCTGCCGAACGCATGGGCCACGTAGGCGATGAGCTGGGCGGGCATCTCAGCAGGCGAAAGCTCGTAATCCACCAGGCCGGTAGCGATGGCACTACGAGGCATCCCGTCGTATTCGGTGGATTCAGGGTTCTGGGCCATGACCATGCCGCCCTCGCCCTTGACCGCTCGCACCCCCATAGTACCGTCGCTGCCGGTACCGGAAAGCACGATGCAGATTGCCCGCTCGTGCTGGTCCTGGGCCAAGGAGCGGAAGAAGAAGTCTATCGGCAAACGCTGCCCGCGGGGAGCGGAGGGTTCCAGCAGTTGGAGCGTACCGTTCAGGAAGGCCATGTCGCGGTTGGGCGGGATGATGTAGGCACAGTTGGGTTTAACCGTCACCCCGTCCTCGACCTCGAAGACCTCCATACGGGTGTAGCGCCTGATAAGATCGGTAAGGATGCTTTTGTGGTCCGGGGCCAGGTGCTGCACCAGGACAAAGGCCATGCCGGGATCGGTGTCGGCGGGCATGCCGGAGAAAAACGCCTCGAAGGCGGCTAGGCCCCCGGCCGAGGCGCCGATGCCCACGATGGGAAAACCCTTTTCCAGGGGAGCGTCTGTGAATGCCTCCGGAACGGGTTCGGTATTGATAGGGATCTTGTCTTTTTCAGGCGGGACTATGTGCGGGTGTTTTTTCTTCATTATGCGACACCTTCCTTCTCGGCGCCTTTACATGCGGGTCATGTTTGATTCTTCAGTACTTTTGCTCGATGTGTTTACCCCACTGTTTCTGCGTAATTGTCCGCTATATTTTGAAATTTATCTGACGTGATGTCAACAGGATATAACGGATCCGGGTGGAAAGATGGAGATGACATACGTTGCTGTTCTCTGAAAAACTCGCTTTCAGTCAATAAAGATTACCGCTTGTAATCGAGTCTCTGGCATCCTTCTAGGAGCCTGTCGGAGAAATAC
>DIFE01000103.1 GCA_002418985.1 Deltaproteobacteria bacterium UBA5756 | reverse complement strand
ATTTTGATGGTGGATTGGGGCGCGAAGCACAGCCGGGAACCCGTGTCACGTAAAGGTGTGAGCGGATCATGACTTTCCTGATGATTCGGTACTGCTCCCGTTCTTGTGCAGTTCCTTTAGAATGTCCCTGTATCTTATTTCCTTGTTGGACAGCATGGTAAGGGCCCGGATGACCCTGCTCCTTCGGTAAAAAAACGATGGCGCTGCATAAAAGATATCGGAGCACAACCTGGCATAAGCGAAATCCTTGATGATGTTCCTCGTTATAACTTTTGTATACGCCCGAGACAATCGGCCATGTTGCTGAAGCTCGTCGAAGGCCGTCTGCGCCGCGATGGTGCCGCTCAATACGGCGTAATATATGCCCTCGCCGCTGAAAGGATCGGTAAGACGGGCAGAGTCTCCGACAAGCAGGATCCGGCGCGTGTTCAATGGGCCCGAGTTCCTGGTGTAGGGTATGAACCATCCCCGCCGGTCACTCTCGCACCCTTCTTTAAGAAAACTGAATCGCGACGTGAACTGGCGGTACAGGGATGTTATTCCGGGCATATGGTTCCATGTCGTGCCTATGCCGACGGAAAAATGGTCTTTTTTGGGGAAAATCCACCCATATCCCTTGGGTATGAATCCGAAGCCAAAGATCGACCGGTCGCCGTATTCGTCGAGAACGCCTCTGTCGCGGGGATAGACCTCCACCTCGAAACCCAGGCCGCCCGGCTCCTTCGCGAGGCCGGTATTTCCGGCGACAACGCTTCGCGCTCCGTCGGCGCCCACAACGATGGAGGCGGTGATCCTGTCGCCGCCGTCCGTGGAGACCGTGACGTACTCCTTTGACTCCTTAACGGAAGTGACCCGTGTTTTTTCGGCAAGGATGGTTCCCGCATCGACGGCCCGCCTGACAAGATAGTTGTCGAAGTCTTTTCGTGATACCATTTCGACCGCCATTCCGTCGGGATAAAACGTGCGATCTTCACTCTCATCGCGGGAGAAAAAGGTGACTCCCCGGACGACCCGTTCAACCATGGTATTATGGTCGAAATCGAGGAGATGCCTGATGGCGGGAGAAAGAGCCCCGCCGCATGCCTTGTTGCGCGGAAGCGATTCCTTTTCGATAAGGAGGGTCTTCAAACCTTTACGTGCGCTGTTGCGGGCGAATGTCGACCCGCCCGGACCTGCGCCAACGATTACACAGTCATATCGATCCATAGCGAATAATAGTGTGACGGAGGCCGGAACGCCCCCGTTCCTGTGTATCGATTATAGTGTAGCGAGCGTACTTTTTCAAGGGATTCGTAGTTATATGGCCCGGTTATGTTAACCTGTCGTTCCTTTTTCTCACGTAGTCGAGACGCTGACACATACTACAGAAATGTATGTATCCTGACGCATACGTCAGCGACATTCTGTCGCATGCGATAGGATACGGTACCCCTGTTTGAGATATACGTACGATAATATTAAAGAATCACCTTTGGCACATCCTTTGCTTCATTCTATGAACGCATGGCGGTCGTAATGGTGCCCGGGTTGTGTCGGGTTGGCAGGACCGGAAAATTGACGAGGGTTTCTTTTCGGCGTGTTTGACGATTGCGTTTCTCGAGCAGGAGGTTATCATGGCAAGAGAGTGGTCACTTCAAACAGTCACGAACCTGAAATTCAGAGAGCTGGAAAAAACATTAATTGAGATCTTCGGTTGCATCCCGGTGGACTATAAGCGGGTTATCAAACTCGATATCAGAAGAGGGACACCGATGGTTCAAGTGGAGCCCAACCTCGGCATGCAGGAAAAAAGCATCGTTGAGATCTTCGGCTGTATGCCTGCCGATAAACATGTAATCGAATTTGACGTGGACAGGAAAAAGAAAATCGTTGTCAAAGTCGTTCGGGCGGATAGCGAATTTTTGAAGCACAGTGCGCCTTGCGCATAATTGTGTGAAAAGCTTCACATAACTCATTGACAAAGGCAGCCTCGTTCCGTTAGAATTGTGTGCCAAGATTGGTCGCTATTGAAAGTCTGACTTGGCAATCCCACACATACTGACCCCGCATCGTCGGCATGATAAGGACGGGGTGAATAAGGAGTGAAGATGACAGATATACGAGACGGTAATGGTTTAGCAGCCGCCGAAAAGCTCTATACCCAGTACGGGTCGAGGGCGAGAGAATTGAAGGCCTCGGGTAAGAAAGTAATCGGGTACCTGTCCGCGCTTGGTCCGGTAGAGATCATGACGGCGGCGGGGGTCCTCCCGATCAGGCTCAAAGGCAATGTTTCCGAAGCTATCTCCAAAGGTGATGCGTACATGGAAACTATCGTGTGCCCCTTTGTGCGCAATGTCTTCGATCTGGCCGTCAAGGGCAAGTATGATTTTCTCGATGGCATGGTGCTTCCTCATCAGTGTGACTCTATCGACCGCACGAACGAGACCTGGAGCTACGCTCTGAAGCTCCCCTACTGGCATTTCCTCAATGTTCCCCACGTGACCGACGATCCGTCGATCGCCTTTATGAAGGAGATTCTCCGAATCTTTATCAAGACCCTGGAGAAATTCACGGGCAAGGCGATCACCGATCAGGCCATAGCTGATGCGGTAAAAGCCCATAACAATAACAGAAAGCTCATGAGAGAGCTTTATGATCTCAGAAAATCGAATCTTCCCCTTATCTCCGGTTCCGAGATGATGAAGGTTCTCGTGGCGGCCATGAGCATTCCCGTGGAAGAGTCCAGCGCCCTCATCGAGGCCGTGACGAAAGAAGTAAAAGAACGCAAACCGGCGGCAGCGAACCCAAAGGCAAAACGCATCATGCTTATAGGCGACCAGATCGATGACGTCGCAGTGATCGAAGCTATTGAATCCACAGGCGCTTACCTCGTCATGGACGATCTTTCCACGGGTTCCAAGATGTACTGGCAGGATGTTGACGCCACGGCCGATCCGGTCCAGGGTATTGCAGAGCGCTACCTGAGAAAACTGAAGATCCCGACAACATTCGTGGGTTCTGCGGACACCTACCAGGGTATTCTCGAAGAACGTTTCGGGCACATGAAGAAATACGTGAACGAGTTCAAGGTCGACGGAGCCATCCTCTTCATCTACAAGTATTGCGACCCCTACGGATTTGAAGTACCGGCTATCAAGAGCTACGTCGAAGCGGCAGGAGCGCCTGTCCTCTATTTGGAGGATGAGTATTCCACATCTTCCCTGGCAAGGGTGAAGACGAGGATCGAGGCATTCCTGGAAATGATCGCATAACTGAGAGAGAGGAGAATCACATGGCTGAAGAGAAAAAAGGAAGAGCAGTTGCAACGTCAACGGCAGCTAAAATACCGAAATTCGTACGGGGAAACCTGTCTGCAACATTAAAGGCCAAGGAAGAGGGAAAGAAAGTAGCAGCCGCATTCATCGCCGACGGCCAGGATGAGATCATGCGCGCTATGGACATCGTCCCTGCGTGGGGTGAGAGTTTTTCCGGTGTCTGCGCGGCAAAACGCGATGCGGAAAAGTATCTCCAGAAGGCGGAATCGGACAACTTTTCCCGCTCACTGTGTACCTATGCAACCTGTAACATCGGGTTCGACATGATGCGCGAAGAGCTGGGCGGTGCGACCCCGGAAGGCGCCCCCTGGGGCGGCATGGGAAGGCCGGACATGATGCTCGGCAACGGTCAGCTCCTGTGTGATCCGCGCTTCAAGTGGCCGCAGGCAACGCAGCACTATCAGCAGGATGTCCCTGTTTTCGTGACCAACATGTACTATCCTCCGTGGGATCCGAATGCAGACCACCACGAACAGGAAGCCATCTATGTGAAATATGCCACGGAGGAACTCCGTGAGACGGTCAAGTTCTGTGAGAAGATAACGGGTAAGAAGATGGATTGGGACCGCCTGGCGGCCACCGTCGAGCTGTCCGATAAGACCTGGGACCTCTTCATCGATACATATGAACTGCGCAAGCACATCCCGACACCGATGGACACCGGCGATGCCATGAACACCATGGTTCCGCTGACCTTCAACCTCGGGACCCAGGAGGCGTACGATTTCTACGTTGACCTCAATGCCGAACTGAGGCAGAAGATCGCCGACGGCGTCGGCGTGGCCAATCCGGAAAGATACCGGATTATCTGGGCAGCCGGATTGCCGAGCTGGTTCGCGCTGGGAGACTTCCAGTATTTCAACGGGAAGGGAGTCGTCTTCCCCGTGGAAGTGACCTATCGCGGTTGCGAAAAGATCGAGCGCCTCGACCTGCCGAAGACGAATGACCCGCTGGAACATATCGCCTGGAGATGGGTAAGATACTGGACCCACTGGTACGATGCGGCCAAGAAACGCCCCGGCTCCACGCCGAAGGTAGAGAGGATCATCGAATATATCGAAGATTACAAGTGCGACGGCGCAGTTTTCCACTCCGCCTTCTCATGCAGAAGCTGGCATGCGGGTATTATGCAGCAGGCCGCCACGCTGAAGAAAGTATATAAGGACATCCCCATCCTGATCATGGAGGGTGATATTGTCGATATCAGTTCCTATAACGAGGCAGATACCCATAACAGGATCGATGCCTTCATTGAAACCCTCGCGGCCTATAAGAAGAGACAGGGTTAAGTCCCGGAGGCTTCGCGAACTTTAGATAGGAGCGGCATCAGATGGATTATTTTGCCGGTGTCGACATCGGCTCCACCATGACAAAGGTGGTAATTGTGAGCGACAGGATAGAAGTGTCGCTCATAGGGCCCACGGGTCCCGAACACCGAAAGCTTGCAAACAGAGTGATGGAGGAGGCGCTCAACAAAGCGTGCCTCACCTTCGAAAACCTGACATACATAGTTGCGACTGGATACGGCAGGATCAACGTTCCCTTTGCAGACCGACAGATTACTGAAATCACCTGCCACGCAAAAGGCTTGCACAGCCTCCTCCCCTCTGTAAAAACGGTCGTCGACATCGGCGGCCAGGACAGTAAAGGCATCAAAGTCGTCAATGGCAAGGTAATGAACTTTGTCATGAACGACAAATGCGCCGCCGGTACGGGGCGTTTTCTCGAGATCATCGCCGATTCCCTCGGCGTGCCCCTTGAAAAAATCGGAGAGATTTCGCTGACGGCTGAGAAAATCGCGGCTGTGAGCAGTACCTGCACGGTTTTCGCCGAACAGGAGATCATCTCCCGGCTGGCAAGCGGCGAACCGATTGCCAATCTGCTCGCGGGTATCCACGACGCGGTGGCGACCAGGGTCTGTTCGCTGGTGAAAAAGCTGAACGTCGAGGCGGATATCGCGGTGACGGGCGGAGGAGCGAAAAACATCGGCCTCGTCAAGGCGCTGGAATCCAAGTTCGGGCGAGCGCTGCTTGTCCCGCCGGAACCTCTCATAACGGGGGCCCTGGGAGCCGCTTTGATGGGAAAAGATATCTTTGCGAAGTATATGGCCGAAGGCCAAAAACCAACGCGCAGCGTGAACAAACTTGAGGAAGCAACATTCTTCGAATGAGGTAGTGGCAGACGTGGCATTTGTTCTCGGAATAGACGTAGGTTCCAGTTACTCAAAGGCGATTGTTCTTGAAGAGGGTGAGATCCGCTCCTATGCGGTGATACCTTCAGGCGGCGATTACCGCGAAGCAGGCAGGGTTGCGGCCCGGGCTGCCCTGGAAGAGCTGAATCTCACCTTTGGGGATATCGCACGTACCGTGGCTGCCGGCTATGGCGGGAACATGATCGACTTCGCAGACGATACGTCCACCGATATTTCATGCCATGCCGCGGGTGTTCATTATCTCTTCCCTTCCGTAAAGACTGTCATGGATGTCGGCGCCCAGTATTCCCGGGCCATCCGCCTTGATGATGAAGGTCGGATAGCCAACTTTATAATGAATGAGAAGTGCGCGGGAGGAAGCGGAAAGTTCCTTCAGGTTGCCGCCCGCATACTTGGCATAAAGGTGAGCGAGATCGGTGAACTTTCCCTTACGGCACAAAAGGCCGTCGAATTTACCACAGGATGTGCTGTTTTTGCCGAATCCGAGGCGGTGTCGCGCATCTCCGAGGGGGCGTCCCCCGCCGATATCCTCGCTGGAATTCATAATGCCATGGCATCGAAGATCGTCACTCTCGTTATCCGTGTCGGTCTCACTCCGGATTGTGCTGTTACCGGCGGAGGAGCCATGGATATAGGGCTTGTAAAGGCCATAGGGAGGGAGTTGGGAACCAGTGTTTTTGTCCCCGAGGAGCCCCGGATAACTGCCGCCCTGGGTGCCGCCCTTATGGCCCGCGAGACCCTGAAGACGAGTTGAAGTCGAAGCCGGCGCTTTGACCTTTCAATTCTTCTCAACGACCGGCTTTAAAAAAATCCCCCTAAGCTATTTATTCACTGCTTCCTTTATAGTACTATTAAGAACACTTCCATGTTCAGCCAGTTGGAGCGCAGCCGTTTTTCAAGGAGGTTTCATGAAAAAAAGCATCGTGATTACAGGCGTGTTTCTTATCGTCGCATCAATGGCTATGATGTCCAGTCCCACCCCGATAAATGCGGCAGGTCCTCTCGATGCCTGTGTGCTCCTTACGAAGGCTGACGCGGAGACGCTTTTCAATGATACCGTGTCGTCTCAGCGGGCGGGCAGGGTATCCGCACCCGCAGGCAACAATTGCACGTATTTTTTCAAGAAGAAAGGCGGCGCATACAGCGTCAAGCTGGTAGTTTCCTCGTCTGATGAGATCAGGAGCGAAGGGATCTTCAAATCCGCCAGGGACGTCTTCGAGAGGCAGAAAAAAGCCCGGATGGCAAATGCCGACACGGCGCAAAAAATGAAGTCTATCGGCGGGTTTGGTGACGAAGCCTTCTGGAACGGCTACGACCTGTGGATCGTAAAAGGCGACTACCTCCTTACCGTCCTGGCTCACCCCTTTCTGGCCGGAAGTTTCAAAAGCAAGGAGGCCATGGAGAAGGCACGTGCCGATCAGGACCTGAGCTATTCTCAGAAAGCGGCAACGAAAATTCTTCTGAAAGTTAAGTAGGAACTCGCATAGACCTCCGCAAGAGGGGGGGATTCCCCCCTCTTCATAATGACGTACGCCTCGGCTCCATTTTCCTTACGACAGGGAGGAAGGATTTCGGTCTTCCCTTCAGAGCGGTTGTCCCATATGAAGAAATGAAATGTTGGATTCGTCTTAAACGGGCGATGGTACCAGGAGGAATGGCAACCATGATAAAAAATTTACTTTTCGGATTCGTGCTTATACTGACCCTTGTTTCAATCGCTTGCGCCGATCAACCGGTCAAGCCCGATGCCCCCCGGGGTCTCACGATCATCTCAGTCGGGCCTGTCAAAGACGAGATATACGCAGCCGTTTCCATCGAATTCCCCAGGGCCTGGACGAACCTGCAATTCACTTTGGAGGTAAACGGGAAACCCGCCAGAATGAGGCAGAGATCGGGTGGCTTCTCAGAAGACCGCACCATGGCGGATTTCCTCTTCATCCCGGGAAAGACAGAGAAACAAGCTGTTACTGTAAAGACCGTTTTCGACGGCAAAAGAGTCGACGCTAAAAGCTGCTTCGACTGGAAACCGACGCCTTTTGTCGCCATCATCGGGCATACGGGAGACCGGGAAATAATCATGGCGAGGGAGAAACTGACCGTTGCAACAGCGAATGTCACCGGCGTCAAGATGTTCTTCAACGGTAAGGAAGTCCACTTCCGGCCATCGGCCGGCGACATACAGACCTTCTCTTTCGACCCCGCCTGGAGGAAAGGCAAGAATGTACTCACCGTCAATGCGGATAAACTGGATGGCGGTATCATCGCGAAGAATTTTACCTTCTTCGACCTTGGCGATGGTGGCGCACTGCCCCCGGGTCAGATCGCCGTTCTGTTATACGGGCAAGAAGGCAGCAAGAGCGGCCCTTTCTATGACGTCAGGATTGAAGGTGATGCAATTGCGGCCCTTCGGGATGTCCGGGTCCGCCGTAATCTCATTGACAAGGATGGCTGGATCGTCTCGGAGGCGTGGCTTGCCAGGGAGTTGAGGGCCCAAAAAGAAGGGATATCGAAAGTGCGTATTTTCGTCAAGCCCCACTTCCTTCAGAAGATGGAACTGGAAAAGGAATTTTCAATCACCGTTGCGGAGAGGTGACAGGACGTGTTTTGCCCCGCGGTATAGTTGACGGGCGGCTATCGCGTAACTATAGTACGCCAATGGAAGTCGGCAGAGAATGAACCGTAAAGGGGGCAAGCACGATGGCAATGGTCGATGAAAAGAAGATAAGGGCCTATCACATCAAGAGCGACGCACTGGTTTGTCCGTTATGCGCAAGCGATGAGGAGATAGAATCCATCCAACCGGGGGATCTCATTACGGAAGACGCCATTCACGATGACAAACCCATGTACTGCGCACGGTGCAGGAAAAAGATCGAAAAATAGGGCGGCTCCGGCGTCGATGATCTAAACGTGCGGTCCGGCGTTTATCCGTTCTTGCGCCTTAAGCTTTCGAATCCATTTGCTTTGATATTGATAAGCCCGTCCTTTTTTTCGACGATACCTTCCACCAACAGGAATGGTTCAAGGCGCACGACCGCCCGGTGTGTCCGGTAGACCTCCGGCCTTATCACAACGTTGATAAGGCCGTCTTCGTCTTCGAGGGTCATGAATGAAAACCGCCCTTTCGCGGTGGGAGGCATCTGGAAGCACACCATGTAGCCGGCGGTGAGCACGGTGGCGCCGGAAGGGCAATTGACAAGACCGGTGCTTGTGACCGCGCCCAGCTTGTCGAGGGCCTGCCGGTAGAGTTTCATTATGTGGTGTGACGCACAAAACCCCTGGAAGGCATAGTCGGTTATCATCTCTTCCGCCGCGTTCATCTCGGGTATGGGCAGGTTTTGTTCCCGCTCACCGGAGTTGATGCCTGCGAGCCCTGCGTCGCGTATCGTCCCCGCTTCCCAGAGAAGCTGTCTCCTCGATCTTTTTGTGGCGCTGAATGCCCCCACGGCAATGAGATTCCGCGTTGATTTATTGTCGATCCCGGCCCGGTCGGCGAAGTCCTGCAATGAGGTGAAAAAGGCCCGTTCGCGTGCCTTGAGGATGCGGTCCCCTTTTTCTTCCCCGATCCCTTTTACATATCTGAAACCGGTCCGTACGGACCCTTCTTCGATGGAACAGTTCCACATGCTCCTGTTGATATCCACGGGAAGGATCGGAACATTGTGCCGTTTCGCGTCTCCCGTTATTACCTCGGGGTCATAGAATCCCATGGGTTGGTTGTTGAGCAGGGCACAGTAGAATTCCGCCGGATAATACCTTTTCAGGTACGCTGACCGGTAGCAGAGGATGGCAAAGCTGGCAGCATGGCTCTTGCAGAACCCGAAATCGGCAAAGCCGCTGATGTGCTCGAAGATCTTTGTCGCGAGATGGCCGGTTATCCCCTGCTGTTGTGCCCCTTTAACGAAGCGCTCATGCCATTTCATGAGTTCCTCCCGGGCGTTCCTGCGTCCCATCACTTTCCTTAATGCGTTGGCCTCGCCCGCTGTAAATCCGGCTATGGTCATTGCCACCTGGAGGATCTGTTCCTGGAAGAGGATCACGCCTAGCGTCTCGTCCAGAATGGGGGCCAGCTTCGGGTGAAGATGAACGACGGGTTCCTTGCCCTGCCTGCGGCGGATGAAGGGATGCACCATGTTGCCCTGCAGGGGACCCGGTCTCACGATGGCCACCTCCATGGTAAGGTCCTCAAAGGATTGGGGCCGTACCTTGGGCAGGGTCTGCATCTGCGCCCGGCTCTCAACCTGGAAGACACCGATGGTATCGGCGTCACCGATCATCTTGTAGACTCCGGGGTCGTCAGGGGGGACGCTGTCGAAGTCGAGGGTAAGCCCCCTGTGCTCACGGATAAGCTCCAGTGCATCATCGATAAGCGAAAGCATCCTCAGGCCGAGAAGATCGAACTTGATGAGCCCCGCGTCGTCGACGGAGTCCTTGTCCCACTGGCAGACGATTCTCCCCTCTGCGCGGGCGTGTTCCTGCGGTACGATCTCCGATATGGGTCCGGGAGTGAGGATCATGCCTCCCACGTGGATGGAGAGATGTCTCGGGAAATCGGCTATCTCAGTACAGAGATCGCCGAAATGCTCCCAGGCGCCGGAGGCGAGACAGGACTTAAATTCGGCAACCTCTTTCAGGGAGTCAATGACGCCGCGGCCGGAGTAAGAGGAAACCATCTTTGCCATCCTGTCGAGCACGTGCGCGGGAAGCCCCAGGACCTTTCCTACCTCACGTATTGCATTTCGCCCCTGGAAGGTCACGTAGGTGCAGACCATGGCGGCACAATCACGCCCGTATGTATCGTAGACATACTGGATGACCTCTTCCCGCCTGTTTGTCGCAATATCGATATCGATGTCGGGGATGCTCAGTTCATTGAGAAAGCGCCCCACAAAGAGTTTGTGTCTCAGCGGATCGACGGGGGTGATCCCGAGGACATAGGCGACGATGGAGCTTGCCGCCGAACCTCTGCCTTGTGCCGAGATGCCCATCTTTCTGGCATATTCGACGATGTCCCGGACAACGAGGAAGTATCCCGAAAGCCCCTTTTTCTCGATAAGCACGATCTCGTCATCAATCCGTGTGAGAATTTCTTCCGTAAGGGTTCCGTACCGTATGCGGGCCTTTCCAGTGGCAAGCTTCCTTAGGAACCCCGTTGCCGTTTCCCCCTCCGGCAGGGGAAACCGGGGGTAGGAAAAGGAAGAAAAGTCGAGGTTGAAAACGCAGCGTTCCGCCACCTCCTCAGTCCTGAGTATCGCCTCCCGGGGAAGCCAGGGGAGCTCAACCATCTCCTTGTGGTCCTTGAGGTAGAATTCCGAGTTCAATCTCCTGAACGGGGCCGACCTGTCGATGGGCACCCGGTGTTTTATACAGGTCAGGATGTCGTGAAGGACATGTCCGGCCCGCGTGGCATAGTGGACGTTGTTCGATGCCACGGTCTTGAGGTTAAGGCCCCGTGCGAGATCCGCAAGCTGCAGGCACAGGTGCCTGTCTTCCGGCAGGAGGTGGCCGTGGACCTCGATGTAAAAGTTGTCCTGTCCGAAAAGGGCCGCATATTTCTTTGCCGCTTCATGGGCCATTCGTTTTTCGCCCTTCATGAGAAGGCGCGAAATCTTTCCCTTTATACATCCCGACAGGCAGATAAGGCCTTCCGTGCGGCCGGGCAGCTCCGTCTCGGAGAGCACGGGGCTCCCCTTGGATCCGGCCAGGTGTGCCTTCGTGATCAGCTGTGAGAGGTTTGTGTATCCTCGGGCATTCTCCACAAGGAGTGTCAGGTGGTTTTCTCCTTCAAGGGTGAGTTCTGCGCCGATGATGGGTTTTATCCCCGCTTCTTTCGCCGTCCTTGTAAAGACGCAGGCGTTATAGAGCCCGTCATGGTCCGTTATGGCAAGGGCTTTCATGCCAAGGCAGGCAGCCCGCTCGATAAGACTGCGGGTTGGGGAGGCCCCGTCGAGAAAAGAAAAGTTCGAATGGGTATGTAGTTCGATATACATGAGAGCGCCCCCTTCAGACGGTCCAGTTTTGCCGGTACCATGCACCGCCCGGCAAATCCTGAAAGACGGTGATGCGGCTGCCGCTTTCAAGCTCGAGGGCGTAATACATACGGACGACAGGCTTTTGCCACCAGGCGTCGTCGACGCGCCAGATGTTGACGATCTGTCTGACCTTTTGCCTTTTCTTTTTAAAGGCGACCCGAACCGGTAGATCGTTGACCGCTGCCACTTCTATGCGCTCAGGTTCAAAAGGTGAAGCTTTCATGGTTCGACAAAGATGAACCTGTCATCGGGCAGAAGGGTGCCGCTGTCGTTCCTGACGGCACGGGCGAGGGGCATGGCGCCGTATTTCGTCTTCAGGAATCCGCTGACGTCCTTGATGCCTTTTTCAAGGCCGGTACGCGACCGGAAGAGTTTTTCCTGCCTGCCGCCGTAGTTCACAAGGGCACCGGCGCGAATGCTCATTATCTGTATGGGGCTTGCGAGTTCGACCCTCTCCAGAGCCGCCATGATCCTTCGCAGCATCTCTTCCTTGTGGGCCGTGGGTGCATGCATGAAAAACTGCTTCTCGAAAAAGGTCCTGTTCTGCAGGTCGAATACGAGCTTTATGGTACGGCACGCCTTGCCCAACTCTTCAAGCTCAAGGCAGAGTCCATCGAGAAGTTCGAGAAGGGCTGCCTTGATCTCCTGTCGTGAATAGACCGGTTCGTCGCAGACCAATTCCCGGTCTATATCGGTTATGGAGAAGGCGCAGGGGATCCTGCCGCGCTCCCCGACACCGTTCGAGATCTCCCACAGCTCTTTGCCCGCGGCGCCGAACTGGGATGTGAGGGCGCCAAGCGTGAAGGTGCCTATCTGCCCCAGTGAATTGAGGCCAAGGAGGCAGAGCCTCTCGCGGACATCATCAGTGACGGGCAGGCGGGCGATGCCCAGAGGGGAGAGAAACGCCTTTTCCATGCCGGAAGGGATGACAAAGGCGCCGTTTACGGCGCACAGCGCGGCCTCAAAGGCCATGAACCGGGAATTCCCGACACCTACTTTCACGTGAAGGTGAAACCGGTCCGATATTGTGCGTTCGAGGGCCGAGGCAACCTGCTCCTCGCTTTTATACATGCCGGGGAGCCGGGTGATATCGAGAAAGACCGTGCCCGCCTCTTTAGGCTCCATGCGCAGGGTTATAGCCGCGATGGAAGACAGGACCTCTTCCCAGAGGAGCGCATATTCCCTTCTCCGTGCAAGGATGGGGACGGCATCGTAGCAAAGATGGTATGTCTCCTTGAGGGGCATTAATGGCACAACCCCCCTTTGAGCAAGGTCTTCGGAGCAATCCAACACAAAACCTTGCTCCTGTGGCATACCGACGACTACGACAGGTCTGTTCCTGAGATCGGGGTCCTTAAGATACTCGATCTGGAGATAAAAATGGGGGATATGAACACAGGCCACTCTCATAAGGATATAGTAGAACATATGTACTAGTTAAGCAAGAAGTTTTTGAAGAAAGGTTTCGGGTCCGGAACTTTTGTCTTTTGTTTCCTTCTTCCCCGTAGTACACTTGTTCTAAAAGGAGGGACGATGCCGAGGAAAACGAATACCAGGGAAAGCATACTCGAGTTTATCAGGACATTCCGGCGGGACAATGGCTATTCGCCCTCCGTGCGGGAGGTGGCCCGTAATTGCGGGATAAAGAGCCCATCTGTCGTGCAATACCACCTGGATCAGCTTCAACAAACCGGTTTCATTACAAAGGACAAAGACAGATCCAGAAGTGTCGGAGTTGTCGGCGAGACGCTTCAGGCGGCAGAGGTGCCCCTTCTTGGTGTTATAGCGGCCGGTCAGCCTATAGGGGTCCCGTCAGTGGACAAATGGAGTTCCGAGGCGGAAAGGATGATCGATGTGCCCCGGGAGATCATGAGGGGCCGGAAGGATCTCTTTGCCCTTCAGGTCAGGGGGAACTCCATGGTGGACGCTATGATAGCCGATTCGGACATTGTGGTCATGGAACAGGCCGACATCATAAAAAATGGCGACGTGGCGGCATGCTGGCTTGAGAACGAGCAGGAGGTCACCCTCAAGAAGGTCTTTTTCGAGAAAGACAGGGTCAGGCTCCAGCCCTGTAATCCCTACATGCTTCCCATGTACCACGATGCCGCCAATGTCAGGTTTCAGGGAAGGGTAGTAGCCGTACTTCGCATGAATCCATAAAGAATATTCCCGAAACATTCATTTCATTCGTGATGCGGCGAACTCCCAGTTTGCCAGGTGATCGAGAAAGGCCTGCACGAAGTCGGGACGACGGTTCTGGTAATCCAGATAGTAGGCATGCTCCCAGACGTCACAGGTCAGTAAGGCTGTCTGCCCATGTGCGAGAGGGGTGTCGGCATTGGACGTCTTTATGATCTTCAGTGTGTCCCCTTCCTGTATCAGCCATGCCCAGCCGCTTCCGAATTGCGAAACGGCCGCGGCCTTGAAGGCCGTCTTGAATTCGTCGAAACTGCCGAAGGATTTTTCGATCCTTTCAAGGAGGCGTCCGGCGGGTTTGCCTCCCCCGCCCGGTTTCATGGACTGCCAGAAAAAGTTATGGTTCCAGACCTGGGCGGCGTTGTTGAAAACGGCGGCCTTGTCCGGTTTTCCGGTGCTATCCATGATGACCTTCTCGAGGGGTTGTCCCGCCCACTGCGTCCCCGCGGTCAGTTTGTTCAGATTATCGACATAGGCCTGATGATGTTTTCCGTAATGAAAGCTCATGGTCCGCGCGGATATATAGGGTTCCAACGCATTCTGGGGGTAAGGTAAGGGCAGTATTTTGAAGGCCGGCATGGCGGTGGACGTCGAGGTCTGCGCCGCACCGTTCGCGGGAACGAGGGCAAGAAATGCCGGCAGAACTGTCATGATAAGGGAGATCTTTACAATGTTCCAGCTACGGCCGAATTTTCTCCCCAGGTGATTTCCGTGTTCGTTGCTATACATGGATCCCTCCTTGTGTTGCTTTAAAGCGTCTCGGGTCTGAATGTCGTGCGGCTGATCTCATTCCCCTGATGTACCGGGGAGGACGAGTCACCTGCCGCTAAAGTAACTAAAGTAAATTGTATCACAGGGCGGGATCCAGGGTGGTGTGTCCCTGCCGCGGAGCCTTGTCAGGTGCGGTGGGCGCAAGGTTGGGCGTGAAAGTATTCTCGTCAAAAAAGGGCACCCTTCCATCCGGAGGGGTGCCCTGGGGTCTATTCCGTGGCTCTATGGTTCGGTTGGCGCTTTGGGATCCTTCATCCATTCCTCCAATGAACCATCATACATCCTCACGTTCTTGTGGCCGAGGACATCGGTCAGGAGATAAGTCCAGACGCTGGCCAGTCTTCGGCGAGCCAATCCGTCGAGACTATGGGCTCGATGGTCCTCGCGACACAGGCCAGGGGTATGAGCAGAACAAGAAAAACGAGGAGGATACTGCAGGCAGCCGTTCTTTTCATCGTTATCTCCTTTGGTTACTTGATGGGTTTGGGGCTGTAAAGCAATTGCTCGTTCGCCTTGGAGCCGTTCTTGATCAGTGTTTCTTTCGTAAGGAAATCCAGCTTTTCAACGTGACAGACCTGGCATGAGCGGGTCCGTTCGGTACGTTTCTTGATATTGTGGGTAGGTGTGCCCCAGTAATTGGGGACAGAATCGTATTTTTCCATTGCAATTCCGGCACTTGCAAAGGTATCCCGGACCGTGGGGGTGATTCGCAGGGTTGTGACGGTCTTTTTGTCTCTGGGATTCAAACCCAGGAAGAATGCCGGTTTGGGCGTCGCTCCTTTTCCCAGGTGGCAGTCAGTGCACTGGGTGTAAACGCCGCCCGAATGGCAGGCGTAACAGCTTAGCCTGTCCTTGTGCCGTGCATGGGACGTCTTTGCCTTTTCCGTCTTTTCGCTCCCCGGCTTATGGCAATTCGCACAGGCCGGCTTCTCCTTTACATCCGTCTTCGATGTGTAAACTACTCCGGTGCCGTGGAGTTCGGCTTTCTTGTGGCAATCAAGGCAGGTCATTCCTTTTTGATAATGGATATCGGCAGAGCCGCCGAAATCTCCCGTGAATTCGGGGTATACCCGGCCGCCATGGCAGGTGGCGCAGGTCTTTCCGTCATCCCTGGCGACGAATTGATGGCCTTTGAGGAGCCCCGTGCTCACGCCGGCTATGCTCGGAGACATCACGTGGCAGTCGCCGCAGGAGGCATGACAGCTCCTGCAGGATTGTTGAAAGACCTTCTCATCGAATATTTTCAGTTCTTTGGCCGAGAACCTGCCCGACACTCCGTGCCTGAGTCCGGCGGTGGTGAAGTGAAGAGCATCCTTATATGTTTTTGCGATCTTGTCATGGCATTTTCCGCATAACCCGGGATCCATCGAGGGCTTTTTTACGAATCCAGCATGGGCTTTCTCCCGGGAAGATGCTTTTTCATCGCCTCGATGACAGGAGGGGCATCCTTCGGTGAAATGAGGGTCTGTATCGATGAGCTTCCGGTCAACCATGTAGCTTTTGTACTGAGACTCCGCCGGCACCGACGGAGGTGCTCCCGCTCACCCGACTCCTTCCGAGATCTCAATCTTCACCGGGCTGTGAAGACTCTTGAGTATTTTTTCGTTCGTATGGCAATTCACGCACCCGCTTTCAGCGGCATTGACAGGGTGAAGGAGAGTTGGGCCTGCGAAAACGGCAAAGGCAACCGCGATCGCCGACAATGGGACCAACATGCGGGAGAGGTATTTTTTCATGAATGTCCTAAAAGATGGTAGCGGCCTGCACGGTTTTTGTCAAGCCGGTTCAAGCCGGAGCGCCCGATATCAAAGGATTTAGAATTGAGCGAAAAGGGCCGGGAATTGTATGCCGCCGATAACGGTATCCCTGTATTTTTCACTGATTGACCGCCTGGCTTCCGCAAGGTCCGGCGACCTTACCCCGTTTTCCATGGAGCAGTACGTCTCGACATAGGCCGTGAGGTCGTCGACAGCCTTGATCATGGCCCCGTCGCGGGGGTTGAAGTGACCCTGGTTATATTTGCGGGATATTGTTTCGGTGTCAGTCCTGATGACCTTGTCCTCAAGGGTGACAACACTCGTGAATTCATCCTCCGTAAAGGTCTTCATCTCGCTGTGCCAGGAGGCGGGAATGAGATTGAACACCTCCTTGTCCATTTGTTCTTTCTCATAGGCCTTGATAAGCGAGTCAAGGCCTATGATGGAGCGCTTCACGGGGGATATGATGTCCCGGGTGAGAACCTCGGGCAGATCATGGAAGAGGCCTGTGAAATAATTGTTGAAACAGCGTTTCGGACAGGCTCCTATCTGCAGGGAGAAAAGGTAGGAGAGGACGGCAACGATGAGCATGTGGCCCAGCACCGACGTGCGGGGTATCATGTTGAGATGGCTCCAGCGATACTGGAAACGCAGCTGCCCGCACAGATCGAGGAAGTTCCGGTATTTCTCATAGAGTGCAAGCTGCTGGATCCCGGCAAGGTCATAGTAGCGCTCCTGCTTTTGCTGCAGGAAATTCTTTATGTCCGGGATCTCATAGCCTGTCGGATTGGCCCTCTCGATAATGTCAAATTCCCATCGGGTGGCGTAGAAATGGGCCGCGTTGATGATCCTCTGGTTGATGGTGGTATCGGTACCGGAGAAATAATTTTTGAATCTTTGGAGAAAGTCAGCGCCCAGCGGAGATATAACGGGTTCCAGCTTTTTATATACCCACCTCGTCAATTCCTCATATTTCTTTTTGTCTTCCTTGATCCTGTTGAATATCTGGGGTTTCAGGTCTGTTATAACGAGGCGCTCCAGGAACTCGAAGAGGCCGCCTTCGATAATTTCAAGCCAGTCGAATCCTTTTTCCGATTCCTCGAATTTTCCCAGGAAATAGGCAATGGTCATCTTGTGAGCCTGTTTGTCAAGCTCCTTGAGCTCCACGGGACGTATCTTGTCGTTCCACCGCTGCATCGCGGCGGCGCTGAATATCTCGAGAATAAAGGATTTGGTCATGAACTATTTCCCCCTTGCGCCCCATTACCTATAACCCATTACCCATTACCTCGCAATCAAAAAAAGCCGCCCGAAGGCGGCCTTTTTTGATTGCGATCTTTTCTTTACGCCTTTGCTATCTCGAACGTAATCTGGCCATCATCATACTTGAGGGGCCGTACCGTCACGTCCATGCCGATCTTCGGGTCAGCGAAGTCTTTTGAGAGACGGGCGAAAGCCTTGATGCCGGCGCCGAAATCGACAACCGCCATGGTGTAGGGTGCGTCGGCTTCGAAACCGAAGGGGGCATACATTGCCGTCGTGAAGGTCTCGAGGGTGCCTTTTTTGGGCAGTTCAAACCAGTCCATTTCCTTTGAAAGGCACTGTGCGCAATCGGCTCTCGGAGGGAAGTATTTCGCTCCGCACTGTTTGCAGACCGTTCCCTCTACCCTGCCCTCGGCAAGGAGATCGACGAATTTTCCCGTTTTCGTGAAGCTGGTGAAGCTTTTTCTTCCAAATTTATCGAATCCCATCTTAGTCCCTCCCAAAAATAGTGACGTTTCCGTAGAGGCCCACACCGCCGATATTGTGGTTGAGGCCGATCTGAGGATCTTTAACCTGCATCGGGCCTGCTTCGTCCCTGAGCTGGAGGACGATGGTCCGAATCTGCGATCCGCCCGTTGCTCCGATCGGGTGGCCTTTTGACAGGAGGCCGCCGTCTACGTTCACGGGGATCTTGCCTTCTTTATAGGTTGCTTTTTCCCTGATAAGCGATTTGCCGTCGCCCTCGGGTGCGAAGCCGAGACCTTCATATGCCATGATCTCCGCGATGGTGAAGCAGTCATGGACTTCGGCGACACTTATGTCTTTGGGGCCTACACCGGCCATCTTATAGGCGACGCCGGCTGCCGCTTTCGCGACCTGGAGACCCTTGGAGAAATCGGGGCGGGCCGCCATATTGACAACCTCTGACGCGGCGCCGATACCGAGGATCCAGACGGGTTTCTTTTGGAATATCTTGGCTTTTTCGGCATTCGCGAGAATGATGCATGATGCGCCATCTGCGTTTGCGCAACAGTCGCCCACGCGAAGGGGTGATGCAACAGGGCCGGCCATCTTTGCGTCGGGATTGCTGGGATCGAAATCCGCGGGCTTTACGCCTTTGCGGTAAACGGCCCTTTCATTGATCTGGCCGTACGTGGCTGCCTTTACCCTTACATCCCTGAGGTCGTCGAGGGTAAGACCGTTTTTCGCCAGATATGCCTGGGCATAGAGTGCGTAGTAAGCCGGCATCATGGTGCCGAAGGGGGCTTCCCACTGGATGTCGCCGCCGCGCCCCATTCTTTCCTGGGACTCGGCAGAGGTGATCTCGGACATCTTCTGGAAACCGCAAACGACGACGATGTCATGAAGACCTGCCTTGATCATGCTGTAGCCGATCTTGACGCCTACCGTGCTTGACGAGCATACTGTCTCAACGTAGAATGTCGGCTGTGGGACAAGTCCGAGATATTCAGCGAGTACGCCCGCGGGCGATCTCTGCTTGTCATATTCCGGGGCGGAGCAGAATATGGATGCGTCCACGTCCTTGGCGGTGAGGTTTGCGTCCTGCATTGCTTCTCTGAAGGCTTCGAAGGCCAGTTCTCTGATGGAGCCTTCATAGCCCCTGACAAAGTACGTCTGGCCAACGCCGATAACTGCAACATCTTTTGCCATACATTCCTCCTTATTATTGTGTTGTCCTGATTCTCTGATACATGTTTACGTATCTGTTATGCTCAGCCATGTCGCGTGAGAAGACATGGGTGCCATCGTTCTTGGAGACGAAGTAAAGATAGTCAACAGGCGCCGGGTTCAACGCCGCCATAATGGAAATTTTTCCCGGGCTGCAGATGGGCCCCTTCGGGTACCCTTTGGATGCGTATGTGTTATAGGGCGTAGGGGTGATGAGATCGATTTTCCTGATAGGGGCTCCGAAACCCTTTGTTCCGTAAATGACGGTGGGATCACAGTCGAAGGACATACCCTTCCTGGCCCTGTTGTGGAACACCGCAGAGACCATAGGTTTTTCTTCACTCGCCCGTGATTCTTTCTCGATCATGGAGGCAAGGGTGAGCGTCTTATGTATGTCCATGCCGCAGGACGTCATCTTTTGCTTGATGCCGTTGTCGTCAAAAAGTCTGAGCGTCCTCCGCGCTATCCTTTCCATGAATGTTTCCCTGTCGATCTCCTTGCTGTAAAAGTATGTATCCGCGAACAGATACCCTTCGAGCGAATCGGAGGGGACACCGATACGTTTCAGGTATGTTCTGTCCGCGGCGAGGTCCAGGAATTCCTGTCTCGTCATGATTCCGCTACGATCGATCGTGTCCGCTATAGTGTATATGTTATGGCCCTCTATGATCTTCAGGGTGTAGATCTTCCGTTTACCCTGCCCCATCTTCCTGAGTATCTCAATGGTGGACATGTCCCGCTGGAGCTCGTATTCACCGGCTATGAGCCTGCCCTTGTACATGAGAGAACCGGCCATGAAGAGCGTTTTTGAATAGATAAGACCTTCCTTTTTGAGGAGATCGGCTATTTCACTGAGACCTGTCCCCTGCTTTATGACGACAGAGAGCCTTGAAGGGTCGCTGTCCCTGGGGATGCTCGCGAATATGAAAGTCTGTGAGAGCATGAAAATTATGAAGGCGATGACAATGGTTTTCTTATCGCGCTTTGCGAGCATCAAGGTATCCCTGCAGAATTATCTGTGACGCCATGATATCCAGATAGGGTTTTCTCTTCTTATGGCACACGTCCGCCATGTCGAAGACCCTGTGTGCCTCATTAGTGCTGAAGCGTTCGTCCCAGAGAGTAACGGGAATAGCGAGCGATTCCCTTATCCTGTCGGCAAATCCCATGACTGACTGCGCTCTTGTTCCGATTGTGCCGTTCAGGTTCCTGGGAAGGCCTATAACGATTTCCCCGACCTCATGCTCCTCGATGATGCGCTTGAATTCCCTGAGGTCTTCCTGAAGGGAAGAGCGCCGATAAAGCTTCAGGCCCTGGGCGATCAAAAACGTGGGATCGGACAAAGACACTCCGATCTTCTTGTCCCCCACATCCAATCCGAGTATACGCATCAATTATTATAGCAGTTTTTGCTTTAGTTTCAAGAACAAAACGGAAGGTTGCGGGTAAGGGGCGAGGGTCTGGAGGGGGAGCCTAAAGGTGTGTAACTGCAGCCGGGAGCCTTCCCGGTTGCTGCCGCGCGAGTGAAGATACCACGCCATGCCGCTGTAAAGGATGGATCGCCGGCCGTCCTGTAAGGTGGTAACCTTTTCACCTTTCTCTCCGGCCGATAACCTGTACCCCTCTGCCTCTGTTGACATCCGCCTTTTGTCTGCTATACTCGACAGTAAGAAAAGAACTAATACGGGGAGGCGCAAGCCGTGGATCTCGTTGGGCCCGTAAAGCTGAAAGTGCTCACCTTGAAAGATCTCGATGCCGTCACCGATATCGACGAATCACTCCTGGGGACAAAAAGAAGGGACTATTGGGAAGTCAGGCTGGAGAGGGCCGAGGTATCAGGAGTCCCTTCGCTCGCCGCAGAGGTCGATGGTCGTGTCATAGGTTTCATTGTGGGCAGTGCGAGCGGGTGGGAATATGGTATACCGGAAAACATCGCCTGGATAGACACCCTGGGTGTCCGGAAAGAGTATCAGAAAAAGGGCATCGCCCGGCTCCTCTTCCGGGAGATGTTCTCCATGTTCAAGAAGGTCGGTGTCGACACCATCTATGTCTTCGTGAACTGGAGAGATTGGGATCTTCTGAAGTTCTTCGACAGGATGGGCTTCAAAAGGGGGGATATGATCAATCTCGAAATGAAGATCTGAAACAGTCTGCAAAGGGCCGACTTTTGCCGGCCCGGTGGTATATACCACCAAAAGACCGGGGCTTGGAACCATCAGCCCCGGTCTTTTAAGGAAGACGGGTTCGAGGTAATGGGTTATGGGTCATAGGAAAGGAAAAGACAGGTTCGAGGTAATGGGTCATAGGTGATAAGAAAGAATGTAAAAGTCTTTCCCTCTTACCCATAACCTATTACCTATTACCCGCCTCTAGAACATATATCTTCGCGTGCTGATGTTCAGGAGCAGACCTACCGAGACCAGCATTGAGAGGAGGGATGAGCCACCGTAGCTGATGAACGGCAAGGGGATGCCGACGACGGGGGCCAGGTGGATCGCCATCATGACGTTGATGGTGAATTGCACGTAGATGATGGAAGCGATACCGAAGGCTATGATGGCACCCAGTTCGTCATGGGCGTTCATGGCGATTTTCAGGCAGCGGTTGATGAAGGATATGAAGAGTGCGAAGAGGACGACGGAGCCGATAAAACCCCATTCCTCGCTGAAAACCGTAAAAATGAAGTCCGTGTGATGCTCGGGTATGAATTGGAGCTTGTGCTGCGTTCCAGCCATGAAACCCTTGCCCAGGAACCTTCCCGATCCAACGGCGATAATGGCCTGCTTGGCGTGGTATCCGAAACCGGCAGGGTCGGCGTCGATGTTGATGAAGCTCAGGACGCGCATCTTCTGATAGGGTTTCATGAGATAGTGCCAGGCAATGAAGGGAGATATGGCGCCGACGCCGAAGAGAACGGCATAGGTTGATTTCTTGAGACCTATGTACCACAGGATGGCAAAACAGACGAGGATGATGACGATACCGGTTCCGAGGTCCGGTTGCTTTACGATGAGGACAAAGGGTATCAGGGTCCACAGAAGCGGTTTGGCGATGTCCTTCAAGCTCAGCGGTGTGTTCTGCCTTTTTTTCTCGTACAACATGTTCGCAAGGAAGATGACCAGAATGGGCTTCATCAATTCCGACGGCTGGATGCTGAACCCGAAGATGCTGATCCATCGTTTGGCCCCTCCCGCGGCAAGCCCGATGACGAGGACAAGGACGACGAGGAAAATTCCTCCCAGGTAGATCCACCGCGAGTGATTGGCTATGACGCGGTAGTCATAGTACATGACGATGACTATCAGGACAAGCCCCATCGCGAAGGCTATGAGCTGTTTGATCATGAAATTGTAAGATCCGCTGGAAAAGGAGCTTGTGGCGCTCACAAGATTCAAGAGGCCGATGCCGAATATCAGAAGCCCGTTTATGATGAGGTACCAATCGAGATGGTAATATCTTCGCTTATCGATTCTCATTTACCTTTGCTTCCTTTATGACTGTTTTAACTTTGAAGAGCGTCTCCGTGATGCCCTTTGCTATAGGCGCGGCCGCGGATGAACCGTGGAGCCCGTGTTCCACAAGTATCGCCATGGCGACGGATGCGTCATCCGACGGGGCATATGCAATGAACCAGGCGTGATCGCCAAGTTTTACCTTGTCGGAACCCGCCTGGGCGGTGCCGGTCTTTCCGCTCATCAGTACACTCTGCACTTTCGATGCACCGGCAGTGCCGCCCGGTTCGTTGACGACTCCGCGCATCCCGTCCTTGACGATCGTCAATACCCCTGGCTTCAGTTTCAAGTCGGCGTTGACGATGGGCTCGAAAGTCTTGATTACCTTGCCTTCCGTCGAGACGATCCGGTTGACGATCTGGGGCTTGTAATTCTTTCCATCGCCCGCCACGAACGATGAGAGCATGGCAAGTTGTATCGGTGTCAGCCAGACAGCTCCCTGGCCGATGGCGACGGAGACCGTCTCGCCTTCATACCAGGGCTGGTTATATCGCCTTTTCTTCCATTCCGTCGAGGGGAGGAGACCCTTTTGTTCGTTGGGAAGATCGATCCCGGTTACCCGTCCCAGGCCGAGGGTGTTGCCGAAGTCATGGATACGGTCTACACCGAGCCTGAGGCCCACATTGTAGAAAAATACGTCGCAGGATTCCACGATTGCCCGATGCACCGACACGCTTCCATGTCCCCCTTTTTTCCAGCATTTGAAGACACGATTGCCGTAGGCGAAGCCTCCGCCGCAGCTGAAAGTGGTTCGTTCGTTGATGATCCCGAGGTCGAGGGCCCTCAAGGCTAGCAGTATCTTAAAGGTCGACCCCGGCGGGTATCCACCCTGAATGGCCCTGTTTTGAAGAGGGTGCAGCTTGTCCAGCGCAATTTTTTGCCAGTCCGTTTTGGAAATTCCCGAGGCGAACAGGTTCGGGTCGAATCCCGGGCGGCTTGCGAGAACCAGGACGCCCCCCGTTTTGGGATTGAGGGCAACGGCGGCACCTTTTCTTGTTTCAAGCGCCTTGTCGGCGCTGAGCTGGAGCTCGAGATCCAGGTTCAGATGGAGACTGTTTCCCGGTATGGGATCGATGACGTCAAGGGTCCTGACTTCCCGTCCGATGGCGTCCACCTCGACACGTTTTTCCCCGTCAACCCCCCTGAGATCGTTTTCATATGCCCGTTCGAGCCCGTATTTGCCGATATAATCGCCGGGGGAATAGTCCTTGTATTTCTTCTTGTCCTTAAGCTCTTCGTCGCTGACCTCCGATACGTAACCGATGACGTGCGCGAATGACGCCGCGTAGGGATAGTTCCGCTTCGGCTCGATCTGTATGGAGATGCCCGGTATGTATACCCTGTGGGCCTCGACCCGGGCAACCTCATCCATGGGTATGTCCGACTTGATCTTGATGGGGAAGGAAGGCGGCATTCCACTGGCGGCCTTCATTTTCTCGATGATCTCCTCGCGGTCACAGGCGATGAGTCTGGCCAGCCCGTCCACGGTCTGGCTGAAGTCGTGGATATCTTCGGGGGTAAGATAGATATTGAAGGATGGCCGCGTGTCCGCGAGGACCTTCCCTATCCTGTCGTAGATAATACCACGCGGCGCGACGATCTTCTTGACCCTGATGCGGTTTTGTTCCGAGAGTTTGCGCATCTCGGCCCCGCGCATTATCTGGAGGTCCCAGAGCCTGATGAGAAGAACCGTCATCGTTATGACGAGAACAAGGGTGCACCACTTGTACTTGCTGGAAAGGTTCTCTTCCTTCATTTAATTCCTCTCCAGCACGGTGTTGTTGAGATACTCGATGAGGGAAAAGAGGATGATGGACACGAAACCGGTGACGATGGCGTTCGGCAGCGTATAGAAAAGTATGCTGACGGCACCGCGGGCCTCACCGCGCGCGAAAAACGACAACGCCAGGAAGAGAAAGGATTGAGCGACGACGGAGGCGCTGGACAGGTATGCGAAGCTGTACTTGGAATCGATAAAGAATTTCCTGCGCATCGCTACGGCGATCAGGTAAATGCAGATACTGACGAAGAGAAGCGAACCGTCGGGTGCCGCGGAAAGTCCTTCTTCGGCAAGGCCGATGGACAACGCCGCGATAAGCCCTGACGAGGCCCCGAGGAAGAAGGTCACATAGAGGAGGATGGGCATCCCCAGTTCCGGCCTCAGGACATCAAGAGAGACGTGCGGGGATATCACCGCTTCAAGAACGAGAAGCAGGATGCCGATTATGATGTATACAAGGGTTTTCATTATTTCTTAATGAGCAGGACTTCGTCAAGCTGTCTAAAATTGTTGAAGGGCATGACATCGATATCGGCAAAGATCCCGGCCTTGTTCTTGTTGGCGGTGATGACGATCCCGGCCGGAATCCCCTTCGGGTATATGCCATCCTTCCCGGATGTGACGAGTTTGTCGCCGATTTCGATATCATCATTTTTTATCACGTACTTCAGTTTGACCGTGTTCTGACCCGTGCCTTCGAGGAGCCCACGTGTGTTTTTGCCCTCGACGTTGACGTCGATGGAGGAGTTCGTGTCATTAAGTACCATGACCTTGGCATGCCAGAGGTCCACTTCGACCACCTGCCCCACAATTCCCCTGGGTGTAACCACGGGCATCTTCTCGCGCACGTTCTGCTTGCGGCCCTTGTCGATGATTATACAGCGGAACCAGTTCTTCAGGTCTTCCCCGATTACGCCTGCCGCCATCATCGTATTGGGTTTCTTCTGGGAGAACTCGAGGAGCTTCCTGAGCCGCACGTTCTCCCGTTCTGTTTCAACGAGTTTCTGGTTCTCGACGTAGATCCGCTCGTATTTTTCCTTCAGTTCCGTGTTTTCTTTCTTTGCGCCGACGAGGTTGAAATAGGAATCGAAAACGCCCCCGACGGCATCGAGGGGCTTGCTCGCCACGCTCAACACGGGCCCGAAAACGTTGCTGATGCCGTTCTTTACAGTGGAATAGGACCTTGCCACGAAGGGTGCGTTGGTAAAAGAAAGGAATGATATGACAAGAACGAGAATGGCTACGATTATAGCTATCGAATTTCTCAAATCGTCACTATCTTAGAAGTATGTCGCTATCTCTTTCAAAAGACTTACCTCATCAAGGGCCTTGCCCGCGCCTTCCACGACAGCGGTCAGCGGATTTTCGGCAATGATGACGGGAAGACGGGTGACTTCCTTGATAAGGACGTCAAGGTTTTTCAACATCGCTCCGCCGCCGCTTATGACGATACCTTTGTCGACGATGTCCGAGGCGAGTTCCGGAGGCGTCCTCTCGAGGGCGATCCTTACGGCCTCAACGATGGCATTGACGGGTTCGTTGATGGCCTCCCTGATCTCCTTGGATGATATCTCCAGCGTCTTCGGTATCCCCCCAACGAGGTCCCTTCCCTTTATCTCCATCGTCATTTCTTCTTCATCGGCACTCGGGTATGCGGATCCGATGGTGATCTTGATGACCTCCGCCGTTCTCTCGCCGATGAGAAGGTTGTATTTCCGTTTGACGTACTGGATGATGGCCTCGTCGATCTTGTCGCCCGCAACGCGCACGGAATTACAATAGACGATGCCGGCAAGACTGATGACGGCCACCTCCGTCGTGCCTCCGCCGATGTCGACGATCATGTTGCCGCTTGGTTCGGTAATAGGAAGGCCGACGCCTATGGCTGCGGCCATCGGTTCTTCGATTAGGTAGACCTCGCGTGCACCCGCCGACTCTGCGGATTCCTTGACGGCTCTCTTTTCGACGGGTGTAATGCCCGACGGCACGGAGATGACGATCCGCGGCCTCGCGTAGGATTTTTTATTGTGTATCTTCTGGATGAAGTATTTGAGCATTGCCTCGGTGATCTCGAAGTCGGCTATGACGCCGTCTTTCAGGGGCCGGATCGCGACGATGTTCCCCGGGGTTTTGCCGAGCATCTTCTTCGCCTCTTCGCCAACGGCTATGACCTTTTTTGTTCCCCGGGAGTCTTTATGGACGGCAACCACCGAGGGTTCGTTGGAAACTATCCCCCGGCTTTTCACATAAACCAGGGTGTTTGCCGTCCCCAGGTCTATTGCCAGATCTTTCGATATGAATCCAAAGAGTGATTCAAACATCGACTCTCCCCTCTCTCAGCTAAATTTAAAAGTTATTGAAAAAACAGCCTTAATATACTATTTTAAAGTTTCAAAATCAATAATCTTTAGAGGTAATAAAACCAATGCTCAAGTTCATGAGAAAATATGCAAAAAGCTACCTGATCAAAGTCATCTTTGGCGTGATCATCCTTGTTTTTATCTTTTATTTCGGGGCGGGTTCCATCAACCAGAAGGAAACCGTAATTGCCGAGGTAGGCAGTTTCGATATAACGGACCCGGAGTACCGGGAGACCTACAACAAGGAAGTCGAGATCTTCCGGCAGCTTTATCGCGACAAGATGGACGAGGCGCTCATGAGCGAGCTGAAGACGAAGGTTCTCAATGACATAATCAATAAATACATCCTTCTCGACGAAGCGAAAAAACTCGGAGTCAGCGTAAGCGACCAGGAATTTGCGGATCTGCTGGGTACCGTCGAGGCCTTTCGCAAGGACGGAAAATTCGACAAGGACCGCTATGTCGCGGTGTTGAGGCAAAACAATCTCGAGCCTGACCAATTTGAGAAATCGGAAAGGACCATGCTTCTCGTTCGCAAGGTTGCAAGCGTCATCAGGGACACCGGCGCTCCTGTTTCCGATGCCGACATATGGGCCGGGTACGTCCGCGAAAAGGGCAGGGTGGATCTTGCTTATCTCCGATTCGCTCCTGCTTCCTATAAGGACAAGGTCACGGTAAGCGAAAAGGAACTGAACGACAGGTACGAAAAGGAGAAGGACCGTTTCCGCGGAGAGAATACCTACCGGCTCAAGTATATCGTGCTGGACGGTAAAAGCGGTCTCAGGGACGACCAGGCGTACATGGACCTCCTTAAGGTGAAGGATATCGATGCCTACGGCAAGCAGAAAGGCCTCGCCGTATCCGATACGGGCGCCGTGCGTCAGAGCGAACTTTTCAAAACCTACAAGGCACTCAAGATCGAAACGTGGATCAGGGACCTCAAAAAAGGTGACGTTTCCCTTCCTGTAAGGGACGACGGGAAATCATATGTCTTTCAACTCGTCGAGCGCGAAGACGGCAAACCGATGGAGAAGAGCGCGGCGCTGGCCGAAATAAAGAGCAGGATAACAGGCGAAAAGGCGAAGGAAATGGCCCGTGCTGCAGCAGAGGACGCACTGAAGAACAAATCCGCGGTGTCAAAGATGCAAACAGGTTTCATGGCGAGGACCGCTTCATCGATCCCCAAACTCGGCCAGATACCCAGGTCGGATGTCGAAATCCTGGGGCTTACGAAAGACAAGCCGGTTTACGCTAGGCCCGTGGAGATAGACGGGAATTACTACACGTTCTCATTTGCCGGCGAACAGGACCCGGATCGGCAGGAATGGGAAAAAGACAAGGAAGGCTTCACGCGGTATTATGCAGCCAGGCACAAGGAGCAATTCCTGAAATCCTTCGTGGAGGAGTCGAAGCAGGCCATGCTGAAAAAGGGGAAGATCAAGATCCTCAAGGAACCGAAGGAACTCTAGAGAAACCCAGCCCATGTTGATCCTCGGCATTGACACGTCCTGTGATGACACATCGGTGGCACTGCTCGAAGACGGCAGGAGGATCCGGTCTCACATCGTTTCCAGCCAGGCGGACCTTCACAAACGTTTCGGCGGCGTCGTCCCCGAGATAGCTTCCCGAAAACATGTCGAACTCATTGACAGGATATACGAAGACGTCCTGGTTCAGGGTGGAGCGGCGGCGGGGGACATCGATCTTGTCGGGGTCACCGCCGGACCGGGGCTCATAGGCAGCGTTCTCGTTGGATTGAGCTTCGCCAAGGGATTCTGTCTCGCTCTTAAAAAGCGCCTTGTGGGGGTAAACCACATCGAGGCGCACGCCATGAGTATCTTCTTGGAGCGGGAGGTGGAGTTCCCCTTTGTAGCGCTTGTCGTTTCCGGGGGGCACACGACCATCCTGCTCATGGAGGCGCCCTGCCGATTCAAGGTGCTGGGCTCTACGCGCGATGACGCGGCCGGAGAGGCCTTTGATAAGATCGCGAAGTTTCTGGGGATCGGCTACCCCGGAGGGCGGATCATCGAAGACATGGCCGCTCGAAGCGGGGCAACGGACTACGTCGTCTTTCCGCGGCCCATGATGGATGACGCCACCTGCGATTTCAGCTTCAGCGGTCTGAAAACCGCCTTTCTCACCTACGCGAAGAAACATTCCATTGATGACTCCACCATCAACCACGTTCTTGCCTCATTTCAGGAAGCCATCTGTGACGTACTGGTATTCAAGACATTTAAGGCCGCACGGCGCAGTAACGTGAAACGGATCGTCGTCGGCGGCGGCGTGGCCGCCAACGGCAGACTGCGTCAGGTTTTTATGGAGAGGGCAGGGCGGGAAGGGTTCGAGGTTATGATCTCGTCTCCCCAGTTTTGCACCGATAACGGCGCAATGATAGCATCGCTGGCTTCCTTTTATTTCGAGGCGGGGAACTATTCGGACCTTGATATCGGGGCATATTCACGGATGGCGATCAAATGATCCGGCAGCCATGCTGAAGAAGCGATTCTCACAAAATCTTATAAAGGACGGCAACATCCTGCGCAAGATGGTTTCTCTTGCCGGTATCACGCCCGGCGACACTGTCGTCGAGGTCGGAGCCGGGCAGGGCGATCTCACCCGTGCCATCTCGCGCACGGCGGCAGCGGTCATAGCGGTCGAGGTTGACCGGGATATGATTGCGCACCTCGAGACCCTGGCATCGGAGTTTTCGAACGTCCGGATCGTTTTCAACGATATTTTGGCCGTCCCCATAACCGATCTTTCCCTGAACCACGCCGTGAAGGTGATGGGGAACATCCCCTACGGTATCACGGGACCTATCATCTTCAAGCTCATCACGGAGCGTAGTTCCATCGAGTGCGCCTTCCTTACAGTGCAGAAAGAGATCGGCGACCGGATAACCGCGATTCCGGGAACACGGGCCTACGGGTCTCTGTCGGTGGTCTGTCAGCTCGTCGCCGACGTAAAGGTGCTGATGCGCCTGAAACCCCAGGTTTTCGTCCCGCCGCCGAAGGTGGAGAGCATCTACTTTTCCATGCGCTTTCGGGAAGATGCAGCATATGTCGATAACGCCCTCATGACCTTTATCCGCGGCGCCTTCAGCCACAAACGAAAATTCATGCGTCATGCCCTTCTCGAACGCTACCCCGAACCACAGGTAGAAGAACTCTACGAAAAAATGGATTTTCCCCGCTCCGTCAGGGCGGAGACCCTGGAGCCGGATATATTCAGGAGGATGTTTGAAATATTGGAGGGCAGGGAATAGGGAATAGGGAATAGGGCAATCCGTCCAAAATAATGTAAAGGCCAACCTCTTTCCTGAGC
>DIFE01000111.1 GCA_002418985.1 Deltaproteobacteria bacterium UBA5756 | reverse complement strand
GTCAAACAGAACCATGAGGATTAAGTTGACTCGTATGCGTTGGTTACGGGATAAACGTGAGACAGTCTTTTGCTGTTCCCTCTATTTCGCGTCCCGAAAGCTCCGCTGCTGACAGGGAGGACCGGTTTGGGCGACAGGCCGTATAAGGTTGATTTTACCGGATAATATGAATGGAAAGATAAAGGTGAGCCAACGAAAGGACTGTCGGCGTCCATAAGCCGCTCACATCTGCGATGATACTTTGCCAAGAAATACTATGAATTTGCGCAGAAGCCTCTCGTCGAAGCACTGTTTCATTCCCCGGTCGCGCGGGTCTTCCTTCGGGTCTTTTTCCGGTTCATTGCCATTTGACGGCGTTCCGACCATGATCTGAGCGGCCTTCGCGGCGGGCAGGGCCTCTTTGTATGGCCGGCGGGACGTCATGGCATCAAAAACATCCACAATTCTCAATACGCGGGCCAGGATGGTTATGCTTTCCCCTTTCGCGCTCATAGGATAGCCTCCCCCGTGAAAGTCCTCGTGATGCTGCAGTATGGCTTTCCTTACAAAATCGGGGGTTTCGCTGTCGACGAGCATCGCAAAACCGCTCAAGGGGTGGCGCTTGATGATCTCCCATTCAAGCGCATCGAGAGGTCCATCCTTGTTCAGTATGTCCTGAGAGACAAAGACCTTTCCTATATCGTGCAGAATGGCGCTGACACCGCATTGCTTCAGTATTTCCTTCTTCCGGGCTTCGTCGAACGTGGGGAAGCCGGGATCTATCTCCTCGAGAATGTCCGGGTTGCACCTGAGAAAGGCCACCGTGAACCACAGGACTTTTGTAGCGTGCTCGTATGTCTTGTAGTCGTGACCGATCATCTTTGCCAGCGGCTTGAGGGAATTCGATTCCGCTATGAATATCAGCGAGTGACTGACGAGCGCCTGGGTCCGCCGCACGGCATCGTCGTGCATCCGGCCCAGCCCCAGGGATGTTTCGAAAGAGTCCTTGACTACGTTTGTGGAAACCCTGCTGAATACGTCCGCCTTCTGGTCGTCCGGCATTCCCTGGCTATCAAGGATATTTCCCAGGTGGGTCTCAAGATATTCCTCATACCTGATCTCTTCCTCGAGGTCTATGAAAACCTCCTGCGGCCCGCTTTCGGCAAGCGTGTTCAACTGTTCCTTCTTGACTTCATTGCCGTCGCGGGCCCACAGGATGTAACGCCCATCCCGGGAAAGAACGTATATCTTGAATTTCGGCAAGCTTCCGGGTATTATCGCTCCGGGAGGAATGGCCATGTATTTTGTATCGCGCACGGGATGTCTTTCTCCAAATCCGTCACCACTGTGTGAAGAGCAAGGCTCCACAGGTTAAAAGGATTATCGCATATAAAAGCCTAAGCTTAAAAAACCACGGAGAACCGGCTGCGTATCACTTCTGCACGGGCGCTTTGTCCTGAGCTGGTTTCCTTGCCTTTCCGGCCGGTTTGTTCTTTATGGTCACGGCGTCTTTTCCGACCCATGACACATAGTACTCTTCAATGGTGATGACGCCGTCCGAGTTGAGATCCATCTGCTTCGCCATCTCTTTCATCCTGTCCAGGTACTCGTCGCGGGACATCTTGCCGTCCTTGTTGCCGTCGAGGTCGACAAAGCGCCCTGCCCAGAAGACAACGCATTCATCCTTGCCCAGTTTACCGTCCTTGTCGGTGTCCATCGTCTTGGCTCTGGACGACTTTTTATCCATCTTGACCGGTTTTTTTATTCTGGCGGTATCCTTGTCGCTGCCGCACCAGTAGATCGCCCACTCTTCGACCGTTACCACGCCATCCTTATTGGTGTCTGCGTCGTTAAAGTTCTTCTGCCTGGCCCGCTGATATTCATCGACGGTCACTTTCCCGTCCTTGTCGGTGTCCTCGCTCTTGTAACGCTCACCGAGGGTCTTCTTCATCTCATCGCTGGTGACGATCCCGTCCTTGTCGGTGTCTGCTTTGTCATGTAAAGATTGCGCAATGCCACTCCCGAGTGTCAGAGCCAGACAGAGTGCGGCGAAAATACCGAGGAACATCAATTTTTTCATAACTCCTCCTGTGAATATAATGGGCGTTCTGTTCTCTATGATCCAATTATCCGGGAAGCGCCAAAGGGACGCACCGTCCCGTGTTTGCACCTGTCTGCGGTTGCCCATCAGACAACCTTTGGCGCCACTTTCCCCGGGTTATGGATCGGACTGTCCGGCCCGTACGGGCCACAGGGGGCACTCGTCGTGGATACATTCCTTGTTTTCAGGGTACTGCTCGCACATGATCGATCGAACCGCAGGCAGCGTTTTCCCCATCTCCTCCAATATCCGGGAAGCCCCGCGAAGTGCGAGCCACGAGTCTCTCTGGCAGCACCGGGGCGCATTGTAGGACGCTATTTCCCCCAGTATCCTTTGCGTCGCCCGCTGGGCTAGCTGTCTCTTGCCGCCGTCGTAGGGATTTGCTGCGAGAAGGACCGAGATCGCTATGCCCACGCCGATGGCAGCACCACAGGCACCAAGGAATGCGCACGCACCGCCCCCGATGGTCTGTCCCCGTTGGATGGCTGTGACGATCTGGTCCTCAGTAACGGCTTCGCCGGAGTTTTTCAGAGCGGTCAGGATGACCGCGGGAACCAGCGAGTGGTGTTCCGGACCGTGTACCCCAAACTGCCGATGTGACCGTATGGTCTGCATAAGTGCAACGGCATCGCTTTCCCGGCTGTGCAGGCAAACCTGTTTGATGATCTCTATGGCGTCCGCCCTGTGGCAGTCGTCGCAGACAAAATGTCCCTTGACACACCGGGTGTTGACGGCCATGACCCGCCCGCAGTAATGGCATGAGTCATTCCGGTTCGTCTCAAGATAGATGAGCTCCGAGCCGCAGACCATGCATCCCGTCCTGTGCATCTCCGCCTGCTGGATGGCCTCCATCGGTTTTTGCACGGGAGTGATGAAACAGGAACAGGTCGGTTCGGACTCCGCGGCCGCCATGGTGCGTCTGAAATCCGGAAAGTCGAACAGAACAGGTGGCCGGCCCTCCGGCGGTTTGATCGCCCGGTAGGTAACGGAATAGAAATCGTGGCCTTTCACGGTCCGGTAATGATACCCCTTCAGTATCTCGCTGTGGGAAAACCCGAGGTCGTTCAAGAGGCCGAAGAGGTCCTGGTACCTCAGCGCACCGCCGATGCACTCTCCGCGGAGCGTGTCGTTGTACACGATATCGAGGGGAAGGTCTTCATCATGGGTAATGTCGGAAACCACCAGGCGGCCCCCGGGCTTCAAGATCCTGAATATCTCCCGGAACACCCGGCGTTTGTCCGGCGAAAGATTGAGGACACAGTTGGAGATAATAAGATCCGCAGACCCGTCGGCCAGGGGAAGGTCTTCCAGAAAAGCCTTCTTGAATTCGATGTTGTCGTAGTGCAGTTGTTCCGCCACACTGGTTCTGGTCTTCCCGGCAACTGCGAGCATGGCATCGCCCATGTCGATGCCGACCACCCTGCCCCGGGGCCCGGTCTGCTTGCTGGCGATGAAGCATTCGATGCCGGTCCCGCTTCCCAGATCGACGACATTCTCGCCTTGCCGGATGACGGCTTCCATTACCGGTGAACCGCAACCGTAACTCCGGTATCGTGTTTCCTTCGGAATGTGCTTGACCAGGTCTTCCTCATAGCAGATCGGATTGAGAATATCTTCCCTGACGTCTTCAGCGGCCGCGGTATAAAAATGATCGACCCGGGTATGGACGTCATGCCCCGGCAGGCTAAGTACGCAATTGGAATGGGTCAGGAAAATACCGCCGCCTTCGACAGGACACTCGCCAAGTTTTTCTCCCATTTTCAGCCTCATTGCGGGATAACCGGCCGCGCTGCCGTCTTGCGCCTCACGCGCTATCAGCCAGAGGGCAAGGTTGCCGTAAAGCTCCGCGTACGGGTCTCCCCCGACGATCTGCCCGGAACTGATAAAACTGTGATCGATATCGCCGCCGCCAATGATATAACGAAGGGGGTTTGCGCGGCAGGCATCGCTTTGATTGAGCGAAGCAGCCCGAATGGTGTTCAGGACGGGGCTGTTTTCCCATACCCTTTTCAGGCCCTCACTGACGTGACCGCATTGCATTTCTCTGGTATAAACGAGCGCCGGCGTGGGATATACCTGACCATCGGGTCCCACGGCGATCGATTGCCACCCCGCATTGCCCAGATCATAACGTGTTCCGGGACAGGAGAACACCTGCGACCGCAAGGTCTCGACGTTGTCAATTTTCACTCCCGACTTCTCCGCCCGTTCCTGGGCTGCCGTGAGGCGAGGGAAAATACGCTCGGGCTCGACAAAAAGCGTGCCGTCCGCATGCCCTTTCTTGAAAAACCACAGGAAATGGAGAGAGAAAACCTGCTGACGGGCGGCAAAATCAACTATCAATTCCATCTCATCGACATTCCGGCCCGTCACGGTGGTGGAAAGGGTCACGGGAAAGCCCAGGCTGCGCAACGTCGCCAGGTCGTCGATCAATCGGTTGAAGGCGCCAGGGCCCCTTAACGCATCGTGGGCAGACTGCAAACCGTCGAGGCTCACCTGGAAATGCAGGCGCTCCCGGGGAAGCGAACGCAGGCGATCCTTCTGTCGGGACAAGGTTGAGAGGTTTGTCAGGATGACAACGTTGGTATCGGGCAGTCGAAGGATATCGTGTACGCTCCTGTCGAAGCCTTTTGCGAGGAACGGTTCGCCCCCGGTAAAAAAATAAAGCCTGCAGCCCAGTTCGTAGAACTCGTGAACGATCCTGTCGCAATCGCCCGGCGTGAGCTCGTCGCTGGCCCGGGGTGAGGATTCGAACATGCAGTGTCGGCATTCCATGTTGCATCGGTTGGTAATATGGAGCCAGCATTCCCTCAAGGTGTCCAGCTTCAATTGGGTGGAGCGTGACAGGTATTCCGCCGCTACCGGACCTTCTATCCTCTTGAGAAAACCCTCGATCGCGACGGGCGCTTCTTCGTTCTTTATCAGCCTTAATAAGGCTTCATCGGCCGCCCGATTGGGCACAAACCAATCAGGCGCATCCGGTCGAATGTAGATTGGAGTACTGTCGTATTCAATACGCTGCCATTGTGTCATCGACCCCATTTTTCCACCCGCGCCCTTCGTAAGGCTTGCCGCATATGCGAATTCTTCACGGTGTCACACACAAAAACACGCCCTATAATAGCGAATAGGCCCGAAAAATGCAATCAGGCGCACTTCTGCCACAGCCCTATCGGTGTTATCCGGTATGTGAAGGTAAAGCCTGCATCCCGGGCCTTTTTCTCGACGGCGCCGCATATTGCCTTAAAGTCGAATTTGTAGCTGTATTTGCTGCCGAAGAGGTTCGACTGCTCTTCTATCGAACCTTCCCGACCCCCCCATCCCCGTTTTGTATGTTCCCTTCTTAAACCCGAAACCGGATGGGCTGTCGTGGTCGAAACCGCCGCTCGATAGACCCGATCCCGATTCCTTGAGCATCTCGGTGAAGCGGACCTCTTTCTCTTCGGGGAATTCCGCCGGGAAGACTGAAAAGACCTCTTTCATGTCGTCCTGCAATGCCATATGGCCTCTCCTTTTTAAGTCAGTCGCAGGCTGTTTGACCAGCCTGCGCGCGTTCCCCGGATTGGTCTATCGTGCCTGCTTCTGCCAGCCCGCTGCCGTCGTGTACCTGTAAAACGGCCCGCCAAGCTGTTTGACCATGGCGTAATCGGGGGTGAGGATAAAATTCTGTTTCAGGGCGCCCGTCGAGTCATCGGGTGTAACCTTTTCAAGAACGAACCATTTGTGCTTGCTGAAATCGTAGACCGCTATTTCGTGGAGACCAGCTGCAAGCGCAAGCCTGTCGTTGACCTGGTTCACAAAACCTTCAACCTTGCTCCGAGTGATCGTTACCATTCTGACCCGCTCTGCTCTGTTGCCGTTCGGCTCGTACACGAGGGCCCCGCGAAATCCATACTGAAGGACCATGGTCTTGCTCGCAAGGCCCTTGAATTGAGGGCTGCCCATATCCTCGTTGTTCCGGGGATTCCAGCTGTCCCACTGCGGGCCCTGGGCCGACGGCGCCTTCATGTCACCTGCCGCGACCACCATCGCACCAACCAGGAAAAAAACGACGATCATCACACATAAGAACCCTGCTTTCTTCATGAAGTTCCTCCTTTTCATTATGTATCCAGTATAAGTGTCGATAACCCCGGAGACCGCCGTTGCGGTTCCGAAAAGGATATTGGGTCATACATGATCGAACAAATATAGCAGACAGTCACAGACCTGTCAAAACCATGTTTAGCCCGGGGAAACACCACAGGGCACACCACACCGGAAGAAACCCGCTTCCTCGACTATCCCACCGGGCATTGAAACGTTGTCACAAGAGATATGCGAATTTTTCTCTCAGTGTTCGAAGTGGAGATCGACCCTGGACCGGTCGCCTTCCCGGGACACCTTGATCCTGTCTGCGTAGTGGCGGACGAGGAATCCGGACATACGGGCAAGCGCCTCCTCGTCGTCGACAATTGTTGCCATGTCGGGACGCTCTGTCGGGAATTCCATCACCTGGCCCTCGTAGGTCATCCGAACATCCAGGCTCAATTCGTCAAAGACGACAGACATGACGATCTCGTTGCCTTTCATCCCGCAATTGACGATAGCTTCCGCGAATTCATTCATGGCGGCCACGGCCTTGTGAATGACATCTTTGCGGGCCCCCCATGAGGCGCCTTTATCCTCCATGAATTGAAATATGGTATCCGAAGCATCCACTCCGGATTTCAATTTCAGGGTTGCGCGCTGCGAGATCCCGATGCGCATGATCAGGTTGAGGACAATCGCCAGCACCGTGGTGACGGTGAGGGAAGAACTGAGGAAGGGCTTCAGCAGGGGATGTGCGTGCTGATAGAGATTGGGGAATATGTCCACGCTCATCCCGAACATGAGAGAAACGGCAATCACGAAGGTCTTGCGGTTGTCGATCATCCGGGAGGTCATCATCTGGATGCCGGAGATCACCATGAAGCACACCATATAGACCATAGCCCCGCCCATGACCGGCTTGGGCATAATGCTGAACACCGCGGCCAGTTTCGGCAGAAAGGCCAGGGCGATAAAGAGACCTCCGATGTAATAGGCAATGATCCTGCTCGTCGCACCCGTGGCTACAGTAAGGCCGACGCTGGCGGCATAAAGTGACTTTCCCAGCACCCCCAGGGAACCACCGACGACCGACGCCAGTCCATCGGCCAGAGTACCTTTGCCGATATTGACAAGGTCCGGACGGGTCCAGGTTGTGTCGTTAATCTTCTGGCACATTGTGAGAGAGGCGACGGATTTCAGTGTGGAAGCCAGGGTAACGATGACCATGGGGATCAGAAGGGCCGGGTCAAAGGAATAGCCTATGTGCGAGATGTCGGGCAAAGAGACAACGGGGGCCAGCGTTATCTCCCGCATCTGGGACGGCGTCAGGACTCCCAGGAGAATTGAGGCGCAGTAACCGCCGGCGATGCCGATGATGACCGAGTAGAGGCGCAGTTTCCCTTTGCTCCACACACTGGTCCCCGCCATGATGGCAAGCGTAATTGCGGCGACCAGCACGTTCGCGGTCTCGATCGGCGTGTTTTTGTCCTCGATACCCATGAAGTCGAGGATCATTATGGGGACAATGTTGAGACCCACCATGGTCAACACCACACCGGTGACATCAGGAGGGAAGATGACCCGGAGACGGTGCATGACCCTGGACAGCAGGCATTCGATTATGCCGGAGACAATGGTCATGCCGAAGATAAGAGGCGGGCCGCCCACAGTGCCGGCCAGGACGGAAACGGAGAGAAAGCTCGGGTCGGTCCCCTCGGTGCAGAGATAACCGCTGCCGACAGGACCGCAGTTCAGGGCCTGAAGGATAGTCGCTATACCGCTCGCGATCATCGTCATGGATACGACATTGCGGATTAGATCGGGACTGCAGCCAATCTGACCCATAACGATGGCAACCACAATGAAGCCGCTTGTCAGGAAAAAGATATGCTGGATCGCCAGCACCATGCAGATACCGGCCGGCGGCCGGTCGTCAACACCGTAGAGAAGGTTTGCCGGTTTCTTTGTCATATGTTTGTCACCCCGGGGAATCGTTGGCTGCACAGGAGACGCGTTCCCTCTCCCGGCCACCCATCTTCCCACATTCCCGCCGGGCCTGCCGATCAAAGATGCGGATAGGCCGGTAGGTGGGACAAGGCCGACATCTTTCCGGCGAAAGCGGAAACGTGAATATCCTCTTGAATCCTTATACCGCCCGATGGTAATCAATAGGTGCCGCGGCAAAAATAATTCACGACGAGAAGGTTTTGAAGATGGACAGAACGCGCCTGAGAGGCATCTATAATAGAATAGCGAAATACCTTGCGAATCCGGCAGACGTGTTCCTCATCGAGTCCATTGAGGAACAAAGGCTGTTCGTGTGTGAAGGCGATCTGGTGACGGGACAGTATCCTGCTTCCACTGCCCTGCGCGGGGTCGGTATACGGGAAGATTCATTGAAAACGCCGCCGGGGGTCCACCGGATCTCGGAAAAGATCGGTTCCGGCGCGCCTGTCGGGCGTATCTTCCGGGATCGCGAGGATACCGGGATCAACTGGGACGGAGTTTCAAAAGAGGAGAATCTCATATTAACCCGTATCCTCCGCCTTGAAGGCCTGGAAGAGGGGATCAACCGGGGCCCGGGGGTGGATTCCCGCGAACGATACATATATATCCACGGAACCAGCCGGGAGGATCTCGTGGGCACGCCCTTCTCCCACGGATGCCTGTGCCTTGCCAATGCCGACGTCGTCCGCCTCTTTGAGACGGTACGCGAGGGAACGGTCGTCTATATCGACCCCCCGCCCGTCACTGTCGCCGGAAAGCCCTGCCGGAATTTTCACTTCACGGGCATCTTCGGCACCGGCATGAGCGCCCTCGCCCAGTACCTGCGTTTCCAGGGGATCGCCGTTTCCGGCTCCGACCGCCTTCTCATGAGCGAGGACACCGTCTCCATGCGGCAATCGCTTGAGGGGCTCGGGTGCGTCATCGCAAGCCAGGACGGTGCGGGCGTGACGGAAAATACCGATGTCCTGTGCGTCTCCACGGCGATCGAGGAGACGAACCCCGACATCGCGGCCGCGCGTGACCGGGACATCCCCGTGATACACCGCTCGGACCTCCTCGCCTCTGTCATCGCCTCGAACAAAACCATTGCCGTCGCCGGCACGAGCGGCAAATCCACCGTAACCGCAATGATATTCGAGTTCCTCTCGGCATGCGGGAAATCGCCCTCCCTGATCAGCGGGGCCCCTCTTCTCAAGTTGGAGGAACAGGGACTCATCGGAAACGCCTTTTCCGGCGGCTCCGAATTTCTTGTGGTGGAGGCTGACGAGAGCGACGGGACCCTTGTCAAATATTCTCCGGAGATTTCCGTTATCCTCAATGTTTCTAAAGATCATAAGACCATCGATGAAGTGACGGGCCTTTTCGAGACTCTCATTTTACAGTCTTCATGGACGGCATCCAACTCGGACGACCCGGTTCTTTCTTCCCTTCCGGCCGCAATCCGCTTCGGCCGCAACAGTTCGGCGCCGTGGCATCCCGACCGGGAAGAACTCCTTCGCTCCTCCGTCAAACTTGTGCGCGGGGGCGTTGAGTACGATCTGCCGCTTCCGGGCGGCCACAACCTCGAAAATCTGCGCGCGGCGCTTTGCGTCTGCGAACACCTCGGCTGCAACGGATCGCTGCTCCCGGCAGCGGTGAAGAATTTCGGAGGTGTGGCGCGGCGTTTCGCCATTACGACCACACGACGGGGCGTTCAGGTCGTCGACGATTTTGCCCACAACCCCGCAAAGATAGCCGCCGCGATCACCGCCGCCCGGGGCCTTTCGGACCGTATCATCGCCGTATACCAGCCCCACGGTTTCGGCCCGACCCGCTTTTTGAAGGATGAATATATCGCAGTCTTCCGCGCCCTCTTCCGGCAGACAGACTCCCTGTACCTCCTGCCGATATACTACGCCGGAGGCACCGCGCAGAAAGATATCACAGCGAAGGATATCATAGACGGTCTGGGCCCGGTACCGTTCACCGCTGAGGCCTTGGAGAATCGCGAATATCTTCTCACAAGACTCGAAGCCGATGCAAAACCGGGCGACTGCGTCATAATCATGGGCGCCCGGGATCCCTCTCTTCCAGCACTGGTAAGAAAAACGGTAGAATTATTCGGAGGAAGAAAACAATAAAAAAACCAGGGACAACAAATCAGGAACCCGAGCCTCAACACCCTGATCCCTAGTCCCTGATCCCTTACTGTGTATACTCTTTCAAAAAATCCGCCATACGTTCCGCCACCAGTTTGATCTCTTCGACGGTGGGCAGGAAAACGACGCGGAAATGGTCCGCTGCCGGCCAGTTGAATCCCGTCCCCTGCACCATCAGTACCTTTTTGTCGGTCAGAAAATCGAGAAGAAACTTCTGGTCGTCACGGATATTGTATCTTTCAACGTCGATCTTAGGAAAAAGGTACAGGGCACCCATGGGTTTGACGCAGGTAATTCCGGGTATTGATCTGAAGCCCTCATAGGCGGCCTTTCTCTGTTCATACAGACGGCCGCCGGGAGCGAGCATCTGTCTTAAACTCTGGTATCCGCCCAGCGCGGTTTGAATCGCGAGCTGACCTGCCATGTTGCCGCACATCCTCATGTTCGAGAGCGTATCGAGCCCTTCCTCCAGGTAATCTCTTGCAAGTCCTTTTTTTCCACTGACGATCATCCACCCCGCACGCATACCGGGGATACGGTGGGACTTCGACAGCCCGTTAAAGGTCACGCAAAAGATCTCGTTCGTGAGCGATGCGAAAGGGATATGGCTGGCGTCATCGTAAAGGATCTGGTCATATATCTCGTCGGAAAACACTATCAGGTCGTGTTTGGCCGCCATCTCGACGATCTTCAGGAGGATTTCCCTGGGATAGACCGCGCCGGTAGGGTTATTCGGATTGATCAGCACGATTCCCCTGGTCTTCACTGTGATCTTGGATTCCATGTCGTTGAGGTCCGGGATCCAGCCGGCCTCCTCGTCACAGACATAGTGCACGGCCGTTCCGCCCGACAGTGTGACGGCGGCGGTCCACAACGGGTAATCGGGGGACGGGACAAGCATCTCATCGCCGTTGTTGAGGAGCCCCTGCATGGCCATCATGATCATCTCGGACACCCCGTTGCCGACATAGACATCTTCTATCTCCACGCCTTCAATGCCCACGAGCTGACACTGCTGCATGATTGCCTTGCGTGCGGAAAAGAGACCTTTCGAGTCGCCATACGCCTGCGCCGATCTGATGTTGAGAACAACGTCATGGATGATCTCATCGGGCGCGTAGAGGCCAAAGGCGGGCGGATTCCCACTGTTGAGCTTGATGATCGTGTATCCTTCATCCTCCAGCCGTTTTGCCTCTTTCAGAAGCGGCCCGCGGATCTCATAACATATGTTATCCATTTTGTTCGATTTCAAAACCTTGCGCATGCGTTCCTTCCCCTTCTCTAAAACTTCTTTCTCCACCACTACGGTGGTTCATAATTATTCAGAAAAGCGGCGTGTTTGTCAACTGTCACCCTTTTCTCTTCTATTTCTTTTTCTGAGTTGTCGATGTGGATGTGTTCACGTCGAAGGATGATGGTGTCGATGTGGATGTGTTCACGGATGGCGTCGATGTGGATTTGCCGACATCATAGGTGTTTACGGGTGTCGGTTTCGGAACCTCGGGCACTTTCACGTCTTCGATCTTCTTGCCCGCCGCGGCTTCGAGCTGCTGCAGTGCCGGGCCTTTTTGTTTTTCAGCGGCATAAGAGACGCTGAAGACACAGGTGAAAGCTATGATCGTCAGGACCACGAGAACTTTCTTTATGATTGCGTTTTTCATCTATTCCTCCTCAATGTGTGATTTAGTTTTAATCGTCATTTTGCCTGGCCGTAGGTTCCCTTGTGGTTTATATGCGGCACGGTGTAGCGGGGGGAATTCCGTACGCGCTCCTGCATTCTTTCCCGCTCGGCCGCATAACTGCCGGAATTGCCTGTCCCCTGGGAATTCGTGTTCTTTCGGTCCTGCGATGCGATATAGTCCTGGTAGCCCGGGTCGGCGGAGGTTCCGGCGTGCTTGAAATACTCCTGGGGGGTTGTCTTGTACGTATCCGCACCGTAACAGAGACCGGTGGAAAATAAGAGTGTTAAAACTGCCGCTGCGCTCAGGATCTTTTTCATTTTCTTCTTCCTCCTCGCTTTTTCTGGATAAGACAAGATAGAGGATGAAAAAGTTCCCCGGAAGTTTTAACTGGAGTTCTTGATAGGTCTTATCGGACTTATTGGACCTATAGGACCTATGTGAAGCGGGGATGGTTATACCACCGTCTCCTGCCCGGTTTTTGTTTCAAAGGTACGGTAATCGTCGTTTATCCTGTCCTGCAGATAGACATGGTCGTGGCCGGCCTTTTTCTTCATATCTTCATAATCGCCACGGGCCCTTTCGGCGCATGCCGGACAGCAGGCGGCGGGCAGGCAGATGCAATATACCGAATACTGGCGGCCGCTCCGGTGGGCACAGGATGAGGAGATACGGCGGTATCCGCAGCAGTCGGGGCACATTCTCAGATCCAGACGCTGCTCCTCCTGGAGATATTCCGTGTCATAGAAGATACTCCGCGAGGTACCGTAGAATTCCCGGTCCTGTTTGCGGTTCGCTTCGACGACTTCTTCTCTTCCCCGGAAATTGGCCAGTTGATGCTGCACCAGCGACCGGATGTAGTCCATATTCTTCGCGGATTCCTTGAAACGCGACGGATCGTAGTCGGGTTCGCGGAGGTTGGAGAAATCGATCCCGGCCATCGCCATGATGATGCCCATATTGATGTACGGCAGGGCCGTCTCCACCGAGTACCCGCCTTCCAGGACCGCTATATCCGGCTTCAGTTTCTGATTAAGGATGGCGTAGCCCTTCGCCGTAAAGCTCATGTTGGCAAGGGGGTCGCTGTAGTGGTTGTCCTGCCCGGCCGAGTTGATCACCATCTCCGGTTTGAACTCGTCGAGTATGGGCAGCACCAGGTTATCCATTATGTAGTGGATTCCCTCGTCGGTCGTCTTCGGCGCCATGGGTATGTTTATGGTGGTGCCGTGGGCCAGCGGACCTCCCAGTTCGTTCGTGAAGCCCGACCCCGGATAGAGGGTGCGCCCGTCCTGGTGGAAGGATATGAAAAGCACGTCGGGGTCATGCCAGAAAATCTCCTGGCTCCCGTCGCCGTGGTGGACGTCGGTGTCGACGATTGCGAGGCGCCGGATGCCGTAGGTGCGGCGGAGGTATTCCACCATGACGGCCTCGTTGTTGATGTCGCAGAAACCCCGGTTGCCGTGGACCACGGTCATGGCGTGGTGGCCGGGGGGCCGGATTATTGCGAAAGCGTTCTTGACCTCTTTCTGGGCGAAGGCGTCGGCCATCACCATGGCACAGCCCGCCGAGACCATGTGGGCCTCTGTAACACGGCTTTCCACGTCGGGAACGCAAAAGTGGACGCGCGAGACGTCCCTGGCCGTGGCGAGGCGCGGGTGATACTCCCTGACCTCGGGCATGTCCATGATGCCTTCTTCAAAGAGCTGGTCGCGCGTGTAGAGAAGCCTTTCTTCCCTTTCGGGATGGGTGGGGCTTATGGCCCAGTCGAAGGCAGGAAAGAAGATAACACCTGTAGGTTTCACTTAAGCCACCCCCTTGTATTCATGAATGAACCCCGGGGCAACCTGTATCCCCACGTCAAAGAGCTTTCCCTCCTGCTCCCACCCCCGGATGACATTGAACTGCTCCTCGAGGTAGACATGGGCCTCACCGGCGTAATCAGAAAGCCCTCTCTCGCGGCTCAGTTCTTCAAGACAGTGCCGGGCCAGTTCCCTCGCATCCTCAAGCTGGTAAGAGCGTTTATCAACAGTGCCGCTCAACCCTCCGGGCGACGCGGTATAGAAGCGTCTCTGGGTGTCCACGTGGACCTCCACCGCCAGGGTGGGCCGCGCCACGGCGGCACCCAGGGCGTTGGCCACGGGAGAATAGCGGTGCAGGAAGTGACCGACGCCCATTTTGTCCGCCAGCATAGGCACTATGGCGGGCGCCGCCGCGCCGATGCCGATCACCTGGTGGAGCTCGAATTTCCTCCGGTTCACCACCTCCCATACCTTGTAGGCGGGTTCGTCTTCCCAAAGGCCGAACATCTCCTCGATGTTTCTGTCCAATGTCCCGATCACATGATCGGCGACCTTCCGGCAAAGGCCCTCAACGGATTCGTTGATGCTGAAAGCCACCGGTTCGAGCTTTGCCTGCGAGGCCTTAGGATCGCCGAGGTTCAAGCCGCTAAGGAGGTTGAAGGCATCCGTCACCGTGGGCACCTCTCCGCCGAAACAAGCCGCCGGCCCAAGACGCATCGGGCCGACCTTAAGCTTCCCGGACTCCTCGTAGACCCTGCTGTCTCCGCCGATGGCTATGGATCTCACGGCAAATGAATGGATGTGCGTCAGATGCCCCCCGATCAGGGCTCCCCGCGAGGCGTACAGGGGTTTGCCCTCAATGAGAAGGCTGATATCCGAGGTTGTTCCCCCGATATCGACGGAGACGGCATTCAATGACTCGCGGCTCAAGGCCAGGGTTCCCATGGTGCTCGCCGCAGGGCCCGAAAAAACGGTCTCGCAGGGACGCGTGCGGCTGGCCTCAAGGGTGGTCGTCCCGCCGTCGGCCTTCAATATATGCACATCGACCCCTGGCGCCCTCGCGGCTATCGCGGCCTCGATCCCGTCGGCAAAACGGTTCCATTCCCGTATGGTCATCGCCGTGTAGTAGCAGGTAACGGCGCGGCGCGGAAAATTGAGCCGTCCCGATATCTCGTTGCTGGTGCAAACATCCATGTGGGGATACCGGGACTTCGCCAGTTCTTTGACGGCTTTTTCGTGGGCGTCGTTCCGGTTGGAGAACTTTCCCGCTACGGCGACCCTCTCTATGCCCGAATCGTGGATCTTCCGAAGAGCCTCTTCGATCTGTCTTGTGTCGGTCGCCTCTATCTGCCTGCCGCGAAAATCGATGCCGCCCTTCAGAAACCACGTGTCGGGACTGATCCGGTAAGCGGAAAAAGGCAAACCGCTCCCCGGCAGAAGCAGGAGCGCCGTGCGCTCCCCTCTCCCCGTGGCGAGGAGGTTTGTCACCAGGGTGGTGCTGAGGACTATCCTTTGTATATCTTTTGTCTCGGCATGAGTGAGGAGTTCATCAAGAACGAGAAGAAGGGTTCCATCCAGGTCGCTTTCATCGGTTGGATGTTTGACGCTGTGCAGTACCGAGCCTTCGCAGAAAAGTACCCCGTCGGTATATGTACCTCCGACATCAATGCCTATCAACATGTTTTTCATCTGTCCTTACCTTTATTCCCTGACAGGATCATTCAAATTCCTCGTACTCTTCCGTGGAATAGAAGAGGTGCATTTTCCTTATCTTCTCCCTGTCAACGCTGTCATTCATTATCAATTCCTCGGCCCTGTCCCTGAAGGACCTCGCAAGGCTTTCCAGATCGTCCAGTTTTCCAGACAGGTTCCCTTCCTCCAGTATCGCCCTGACCGTGCCGTAGAGACCCTCGCTTCCATAAAGCAGCAATCCTTCCCCGAGTATCTTGATGGCTACCATGCGTTTGAAATCATCGAACGCCGCCTGCTCTCTTATGAGTCCTACTCTTTTTATCTTGTAGTCGATCTCTTCGTTTACGGCGGGGTCAATCAGCATCCGGTACTTCTTGTGATATATCAGCTCATCGAGGCCCCTGATGCAGCTTTCGGGCAGATCGTCATCAACAACGACGACGAGATCGATGTCCGAACCCCGAACCAGCTTTCCGGTACTGCGTTCCGGCCGGGGTACATCATGGGCCATATCGTAGACAATATCCCCGGCAATGATAAAACAGATCTGACCGGCCCTATCTTTTCCTTCCTCGAATTCCTCCATGATCTCCGAGACCGTCCGGCGGGCAAGTTCATATTTGTAACGGCTTATCTGACGGATCCGGCGATCTACCTCCCCGCACTTTTCGTCAAGGGGGCCGCTGTCACCTGCAAGCCCGACGATGGAATATGTGAGGAATTCCCTGAGAATCGACGGAGAAAGGCGGGCAAAACCATCGACATGCCTGTCGAGTCTCATGTACCTCTTGCCCAGCCTGCGGACCTCAAGCCTCCCGGAGGTCCGGCATGTCCTCCACAGAAGCAGGCTGTCCGCATTCAACTCTTCCTCGATCTCAAACCCGGTACAGGGACCTTTCGCCCCGATGAGATCCACTACGGCGTCTTCGATCCCGTGCCGCTCGTTCATTCCCTTTCAGCCCAGCACGGTCTTGATAACGCCCGCGATCTGCGCGCAATGGCCTGCCGTCACGGCGTCGGTCGGTCCTTCCACCATTACTCTGCACATGTTCTGGGTGCCCGAATAACGAACGAGGACACGGCCCCCGTCACCCAATTCCTTCTCAACCTGCTCTATTATTTCCATCACCTGCGGGATCGTGGAGATATCCGGTTTGCTCCTGACATCCACATTTATCAATTTCTGCGGGTAGATATCCATCATGTCCGCGAGTTCCGACAGGGGCTTGCCCGTTCTGACCATCGCGGCAACGAGCTGCAAGGCGGTGATGATGCCGTCACCCGTGGTGTGGTGGTCGAGAAATATCATGTGGCCCGACTCCTCTCCGCCGATGACTCCCCCGAGACGCATCATGTCCTCAAGGACGTAACGGTCCCCGACCTTGGCGGCGTGGTATGTGAAGCCGTATTTCCTGCAGGCGATTCTGAGCCCCAGGTTGCTCATCACGGTACCCACAACGAGGTCATTTTTGAGGTTGCCCCGCTCCTTGAGCATCCTCGCGCATATGAGCAGGATCTGGTCGCCCGCTATCTCGCGCCCTTTTTCATCGATGGCGATGAGGCGGTCCCCGTCTCCGTCGAAGGCAAGTCCGATAGCGGCGCCCTTTTCAATTACCTTCTCCCTCAGGTCCCGGGTGTGCTGCGAACCGCATCCGTCATTGATATTGATCCCGTTTGGATTGTTGTGGATCACTTCCAGGTCCGCGCCAAGTTCCCAGAAGGTCTCCTGGGCAACCTTGTAGGTGGCCCCGTTGGCAACATCCAGAACGATCTTCATTCCCTCGATCGACAGGTCGCGGGGGAACGTGTTCTTTAGAAAAACGATGTACCGGCCATGGACATCATCAAGGCGGAAGGCCTGCCCCATTTCCCTCACGGGCGGCACGAGCCCGTGCAGCGTATTGCTCAGCATGAGGTCTTCCATGGCCTCTTCCTGCTCGTCGGACAGTTTGAAGCCGTTGCCGGAAAAGATCTTTATGCCATTGTCCTGATAAGGGTTGTGCGAAGCGGAGATCACGATGCCCGCATCGGCGCGCATGCTCTGGGCGATGAAGGCTATCCCCGGAGTCGGCAGAACCCCCAGCAGATAAGGATTACCGCCCATGGATGTTATCCCCGATTCCAGCGCACCCTCAAGCATATAACCGGAAATGCGCGTATCCTTCCCGATGACTATCCGCGGGCGATCATGCGTCTCTTTCAGGATATAGACTATCGCCTGCCCTATGGCAAAGGCTATTTCGGCATTCATGGGATAGCGGTTCGCCTCCCCCCTGACGCCGTCGGTACCAAAAAGTTTACCCATAACCGTTCCTTTATTATTATCGTAGTGTGTTGAACATCATTATATCAAAACTCGCCATCTTTTCGCCATTTACTCCCTGCTCTTCACTTTACAAAAATAGAGACGGCGCTATCGCCCTCGTCCTGTCACAATATCCGTCGACGATCCCCTGGAGCCAGACCACTCCCATGGCTGAGACATCGCCGTCAAGGGCCTGAATGACGTCTATGTATCGTTCCATCTTTGGCGCCCGGTCGAACATCGAGAGAAAGTCGTCCCGGGACCTTTCCACGGCACCATCCGCGAGAGGTGACGCAAAGAGGTCTTCCATCTCGCCGAACCTTTCGTAAAATTCCTTCTTTCCCGCCGCGCCCGCAATCGCGTGTGCCTCGTTTTGGGGAAATGCCGCCGCCTTTTCGGCCAGGGCCTTCAGGCGCTTCAGGCGCTCTTTTTTCGCAAGGGCCAGCTTGTCAAGAAGCCCCGCATAAACAAGGCCGCCGAACTCCTGTGAATCGAAAAAGGGGCGTCTGACGTGGACGTACCACTCGCGAAGCGCCATCAGGTTGGCGATATAAATGATATTGTTCTCCACGATTCGGCGGATACCCGCATACGACCCGCGTTTGAAGTCGATCGTCTTTGCCGTGTACGTCTTTCCCACGATCAGCTTGTTGTCCGCGGTTACATCGCTCCTCAGCACCGAATTTGCCGAAACGACATTTCCGTACCCCATGCGGATCGGGCCGACGATGCCCCCCTGCCCGCCGAGGAAGATGGCCGGCTGATTGAGCATGACGCCGCGGGGGACGTCGCCGATCAGCGACGCCGTGGTCTTGTCCCCGTCGGGTGTAAAATTGAAGTGAATATAGGAACTGCCGACTTCGCTGTGGTCCTTCCGGCTTGTTCCTCCCGCCATCAGGCAATCGCAGAAATTTATGAGACTGCCGAGTGTCACGAAAGGGAAGAGTATGGTCTGCTTTATACCGACACAGTGTGCGCCGTTTGCCTCTTCTTCAAGAATACAGCCTTCGCGCACGTGGGCCCCAAGGCCCATGTTTGCCTTTTCGAGGAATACGGAGGCGTTGAAATAGCCCCCCTTGAGCTCCACCCGGGGACCCAGCTGGCAGTTGTCTATCGTTACCGGGCCTTCATACCCGATCGTACAGCCCGAGGATATGACTGTATTCTCGCCGTAGATCCTGCATCCCGGATAGATCCTGACGTCCTTTCCGGATACATGGTCGACATCCACCTCCTCGCCCACGTCCAGCGTCAACGGGTTCGGGATATCGACTCCCTTGTTGACGAGCTCAATGACCTTGTCGTAGCACCGGGGTCGAACGTCCATATTCACATCACCTCCGTTAATAGTGACGCTTTGTCACGATTTTCGAATAGCCGGGATCATGATCGGCTCCGGTAAAATGATAACCGTTATCATGTTACCTTTTCAATATCAATGAAGAAAGACGGCGTAAAACAACACGCTACACGCCCCGCACCCGGCGGGCGGACGCATTTGCATCCCGATATGATTGACAGAGAAGAACTGCAGACTAAATAAAAAATAGAAGACTTGGTCTCACGTTTACCCTGTAACAAACGGGGCCCGTTCCACCCCTTTGGGGTTCCACTGGAGGCAGTGAAGAGAGCATGGAGAGGAAACCTTGAAAGAATTGCGGCCGGATCCGGAGAAGACGCGGATCAGGCCGCACTTGCGTCCCGCTGCGCGGGAGAAAAAAGTCAATCTCGGGGAATATGAAAGATGTGAAGGGTATCCCGAAAGTTGACCTTGTTACGTCGCTATTTCGTCGACTGGCAGCATCTGCTTTCCATGGCGGACGGTAAGGATGGATATTCTCTTTTTTTCTATCCGGTAGATTATCCGGTAATTGCCGTATATCAGCTCTCTTATGCTGTGATTGTTCGTTTCCGGTACCAGCCGACCGCTCTCGGGGAATGCTTTGAGGTCGCCCACTTTGCTGAAGATGGTGTTTACCCAGACTTCGGCGGCGGCAGGATTGTCCCGCGCTATGTACTGTGCTATCTCGGTGACTCTCTCCACCGCGAGAGGAGACCAGAAGACCTTCACTTCTTGATCCGCTTCAACACGGCCGCTCTGGCCTCACCGTGTTCAATACCTTCCCCGCCATCTATCTGACTGATCGATGTGTGGATATCCTGAAGCAATTCAATCCTTTCCTGCATCGCCTCATATTCCCCCGCATCCAGCAAGACCGCCACACCCTTCCCATGCTGTGTGATAATGAGTGGTCTCTTCGTCGTATGTACCTGCTTCAAAAAAGAAGCGATCCCGGTTCTGAATTCCGACATGGGTCGTATATCTTCATTGACTTTCAATCTTTTCATAATCCACCTCGCATAAATAACGTACATTATAGCGTACAATATACTTCCTGACAACCCTGATTCTTCTGGACAAAAGACCTGTCTCACGCCCGCTTCACCCTTTGGGTTCGCTGGAGGCAATGAAGAAAGCATTGGAGGAAACCTTGAAAGACAATAATCTCGGATGTGGATGTAATATTCCCTGTCCGTGCACTACCTTCTTTTGGACAAAGGATGATGGATGCTCATAAATGAGACATCGAATAATGATAACGATGAAGCGCCGGTTCGCCTTAAGGGTGAGATAGTCGCCGGACACTAAGGTAAGGGATATCGAATGAAGACCCATGGGAGACGTGCACCCAATAAAAGGTGGGAACCTCCGGATCAGGGACTATTTGTGGATGTGCCACTGCTGAATTCTTGTCTTCCATATGATCGTTTTCCTTCCCGCCCTCAGAGTCTAAACTATTGGGTGGGAAGTGTCTCACTTATATTGGCACAGAGGGATGTCCTTGCCCGGCGCGGGGCCCTGGTGAATAACGCAAAGGGAATCAGGGGTTGAGTTATTTACTTATTGACGAACGTCCCGTGCCTGCCCGTACGCTCTGCTTCGCCCCCGGTTCCATCGTTGCAATCGACAGGGGATATACGGATTATGGCATGAGCGCCGAGAGGGACGCCCTTCGGATTTTCACATTCTCTTGTTTCCCGGTTTCCCTGCCGGCCGTCACGGGAAACTGTATCCTCTTTCCAAGGACAGTTTCCGGCCTCGTTTTACAGCCATGCTCACCGAGGCGGCGGAGAGACAGAGATGGTGGGAGAGTTCTGACTGGCTCGTGCCGAGTTCGCTGACCGCGAAGTAGCAGAAGAGGCTCCGTGCCATGACCTTCGCCGGTTCCTTTCCCGGCGTGAAGATCTCCGACCTGTCGATGGCAAGGAGCCGGCAGACATGGTCGGCGACGCTTTCGATACCGAATCCCATGGTCTTGAGATGATATCTGCGCTCCATCCGTTCCTGCGCCTCAGAGAGCACCCTGTCCACGAAATCCCCGTCACCGCAAATACCTAGGGTCAGGTCTTGAAATATCATTTCTTGTCCCTGTCCCTCTTCAGGGTCTTGCTCACCGTCGTGTAGTGGATAGGAAGATGGTCCGTTATGTCCTTCAGGGTGTAGCCCCAAGAAACAGCGGTGGCGAGCGCCTCGTCCCTTGCCTTCCTGTCTCTTCCTTCCGCCGGAAATTTCCTGTCCCGGTCGTTCTTGAATATCTTCTGCTTTGCGTTCCCCCTCGATGTGACGTGATAGAGGGCGCCGGGATACTCTATGCGCAGGGGACGTGCCATGGAGAGAGCATATCACGGGAAAAGTGATAATTCAAGACCTGACCCCAAGAGTTCTCCGCGTTACCCCAACAGAGCCGTAATAC
>DIFE01000040.1 GCA_002418985.1 Deltaproteobacteria bacterium UBA5756 | reverse complement strand
AGGGTGAAAGGGGTGGTGCTAACAGTCTATCATGGAAGCTTCACCAACAAAGGAATTCGACCTTTTCAAGGGGGTGAGTCAGAGGGTCATTGCCGAGATCGGGAAGATGGGTGAAGAGTTGTCGTTTGAGCGCGACGACGTTATCTTCAGGGCGGATGAGCCTGGTTCCAGCTTTTACGAACTGGTGGAAGGCGAGGTGGATATTGTCGTCCTGGAAAAGGAGAATATGCATTTTATCGTCAAGAGGCCCGGCGAGATATTCGGCTGGTCGGCCCTTGTGGAGCCCTATGTTTACAGCGCAACCGCCCGGTGTCTTGCGCCGACCAAAGTCATAAGGATAGGGCGGGATGTCATCGAGAATGAGGTAAAGCGTCATCCCGAAGAAGGTCTCCTCATTTACAAACACCTTATAGGGATAGTCGCGCAGAGACTCAGAAGCGCCTATCAGTACATCTACAGGCAGCAATAGTCTAAGGCCGGGCGGGCCAAAGTCCCCTCAAGGAGGAAAACATGGTAACCTGCGAAATGAATGAGGATGAAGCAAAACTGCTGCTTAATGTTCTGGAAAGGTATTATTCCCACCTTGAGGTGGAGATAGTCAGGACCAACAGACGAGAGTTCCGTGAAGCCCTGAAAGAACGGGAAAAGCAATTAAAGACATTGATAGAGAAGGTGAAGTCGCTCATCAAATAAAGAGCGGCTTCACAAACTCTACAAAACGATCAGAGACTATTTCACGGGACTCGTCGTATCAACGAGTTTCCTGATGGCTTCCATGTACTGTCTCAACCCTACGAACATTATGTCATTATGGGTTGCGCCGGGTATCATGAGAAGGTCCTTGTTCGAAGAACCGATATTCTCCAAAATGGTTTCAGCCTCGTCGGGCGGTACAAGCGTATCGTACTCGCCGTGAATGATAAGGACAGGGACTGTAATCATCTTCACCATGTCCAGACATTCCCTCGTAATGGCATCAAGGTTCATGTCGGGCGTGGCGATGCCGTGGCGGACGATGAGGCTCGAAATGCTCGGAAATCCGCTTTCAATAATGAGTCCATTGATTTGTGATCCCTGTTTGTAGGCTATTTCCAGGGCGGAAACGCTGCCGAGCGACCTGCCCATGACCCACAGGTCGTCTCTCAAGTTTCTTTCTTTCAATGTCGCCGTGACAGATTCATAGACCTTGTGCGCGTCAACTGACATGTCGGCGACCGTGGGCGTGCCGTTGCTCTTTCCATACCCGCGGTAATCGACCACAACCAGATTGAGTTTGTATTTGAAGTAGAAGATCGCGATTTCGTCGTAATCACTGACAACTTCACCATTGCCGTGGAAATAAAGAATCCATGGCCAGCTGTCCTCCTGCTTGTAAAAGCGGCAATGGACGGCCACCGAGTCAGCAACGGGGATGAAATGATCAAAGGCATATTTGGGGCAGGGACCGAATTCGTCCCGGGGATAGAATACATAGGATAAGACATCCGGTGTGTCGATTTTGCTGTAATCGGGCATGACAGGCACTCCTCTGAAAAAAGGATTTTACGAACTTCGATATTCTATCCGGCCGGAAGGTAAGCTTTCAAGGAAATTTGGCGATCACCCTTAAGAGAACGAGCCCGTCCCTGATAAGAGAAAGCGCGAAAACAAAGAGAAGAAATCCCAGGGTCCGCATGATGTATCGATACGCTTTTCCGGCCAGAACCCGTTTTGTCCTGTCCACTACGACTGTAATGAACACCTTGGTGCCAACGAGGGAGAAGAGAAAACAAAGGATAAAGGCCGCCGCGGCCGCAAGACTTTCCTGATACGCTTTGATTATTATCGGTGCTCCGACGGTAATCCAGAAGAGATAGGGGTGAGGGTTAAGGGCATTGACCGCGATGCCTTTGCCAAGCGACTGAACCTGTCGGCCGGCTGCGTTCATCTCGGGCGGTGTTGCCCGAAAGGTCTCCCATGCCAGGTATATCAGGAACGACCCGCCTGCGATGGAAATCCATCCAAGGACATTATGAACATAGGCAAAGCTCGACAGGAGAAAGACTGCGATGCAAATGATCGGGATGTCGGTGACCAGGGGTGTCACAGAGACCTTTATCCCCTCTTTTGCGCCGTACTTAATCGTCTGGGCGATGACAAGGGCTGACAAAGGTCCCGGGGAAAGACCGGAGGACAAGCCAAGGACCAGTGCGGCGCCCACAAAACCGATCATGGATGGTCTTGCTCCTGTCCATCCTCCTTTCTCATGCGAAAAAGGAGAATAGGGGCCGCAAAGATGAAGAGTGTAGCGGGATCGATGACGGCCGGGATGAAAACCCATGCTCCCAGCGTATCCTTCGCGAAGACGTATGCCATGATGGCGAAGACAATGGAAAGAACGTGGATGTTCGACCCCCTTCGAACCGTCACGCCCCTGCGTTTCCTGACCATCCTCTCGATGCCGTTAACGATGTTGGTCAAGCAGATAAAGCAGGAAAGCCCAAAAAAAACAAACCCTACAGTAGACATCTTAACACCATCCCCGGACTTCCCTCTTTACCGTCATCCCGGACTTGATCCGGGACCCAGGAGAGTTTTTCTATCCCAACACTTTTCCTGGCTTCCGGCCTTAAGCCGGAATGACGGGGAAGATTGTGCCGGGTTTCAGGTTCCATGTAAAATCAAAACGAACAAAGAAACCGAATCCGTCGCGATCATTCCGATCCCAAAACACGAAACCCGAAACCGTTTAAATTCTATCGGTATAAGCGATCGATGTCAATCTGTCAGAATTACAAAAGAAACGATGACAGAATCTGGATTCCCGGCGGGTCCGAGACGCTATTGCCCGGAACGTAGAACCCGAAACCCTGAACCATGAAACCTGAAGCCCGATACCATTTTCTCTGGCATGCCCATCACGGATAGTCTACAATGACTCTCTACCCATGACAGCCCAATACATAGAGATTATCTTCAACGGAATAAAAGAGAAGGTGCCCGCAGGCACAACCATCGCCGAACTGATAGTCAGGATTGGCGAACAAGACAAACATCTCATTGTTGAGTGCAACAACAGCTTTATTCATCCCCACACCTATCCTGCGACAACCCTCAACGAAGGCGACAAGATCGAATTCATCAACCCGGACTTTGGAGGGTAGATAAGGCGGTTTGGGTTTAGGGTTCGGGCAAAAGCAAAAATACGTGATATCTAATTTAGGTGTGAAGGCTAACGAAAACAGTCTTCTAGCCTTTCTTCTGATGGTATTCCTCTTCCATCTCCATCAGATTCTTGCCGAAGGCGACGGCGTGCTTTTCCATTTCTTTTGCGGCGGTTTCGGGGTCGCCGGCGATGACGGCTTCGACCGCGGCGTCGTGGAGGCCTGCGGGGTGGAGCTTCTGGGTGTCGGGTTTAACGGCTTCGACGACCTGTTTGGTGAGCCTCATGACGCAGGTGACGAGGGCTTCGAAGAACCGGTTCCCGCACATTTCGGCAAGGATGTAGTGGACGGAAGTCTTCCGGTCGACCTCCTCCGAGAGTGTCGGGCCGGGGATCTTTTCCGCTTCGATAGCCTCCCTCAGACGCCGGGTGTACTCGTCGTTCACCTTCAGTGCTGCAAGGCGGGCCACTTCGGGTTCAATAAGGAGGCGGACATGGTAGAGCTCGGGAATGGATAGCTTCTCGCAAAGAAAAAGGTCAAGAAAGGAATTGGTGAGCTGCTGGAAGGATAGGTCGGTGACGAAGGCCCCGCCCGTAATGCCCTGGCGGGTGGCAATGAAACCGGCATTCTCGAGGGTCCTGAGTGCCTCCCTGATGGCCACCCGGCTTACCTGAAAGTCCTCGGCCAGTTCCCGTTCGGACGGCAATTTGTCGCCGGGTTTGAAATGACCGAGGAGGATGGATTGTTTCAACTGCTCCGTCACTTCGTTGGAAACCCGCAAGGGCCTTATTGGCGTGAACATAGACATGATGATGCAGACATCATATACCAGGTCCCGGAGGATTACAATAAAAGTTATCTTGACAAAACTATTTGCAATAGTAAAATATTAGACCAATAGACAAGGGATGTTAGAGGGGGCAAAAGCGAATCCCCTAAAAGTAGAAACAGACTAAAGCCCGTGTTTCGGCACTACGTATCCGTTCCTGGATACATAAAATAACAGGGGGTTCGTTATGAACAGGAGGAGTAGCTTCGGATTAATGGTCGCAGTCTGTTTTTTCTTGATTGTATTTCTCGCAGGTTCCATTCCGGCTTACGCTCAGGGAAAGGTGATCACCCTTAATTTCTCCAATTTCTTCCCCGCATCCCACAAGAACAGTCTAATAATGGTCGATTGGTGCAAGGAGGTGGAGAAGAGAACAAAAGGCAGGGTGAAGCTCATTTACTATCCCGGCGCCGTTCTCACCCCGGCCGGCCAGACGTACGACAGTGTCGTGAAGGGCATTGCTGACGTGGGCGAGAGTGTTCTCGGCTACACGAAAGGCAGGTTTCCTCTAACGGAGGTCATTGATCTGCCTCTGGGTTACAAGAACGCATATGTGGCGACGAAGATGATCAACGCCTACTACAAGAAATTCCAGCCGAAGGAGTTCGATCAGGTGAAGGTCATGTATCTTCACGCCCATGGACCGGGCATACTTTTCACGAAGAGACCTGTCAACAACCTCGAAGAACTCAAGGGGATGAAGGTTCGCTCCACGGGATTCAGCGCCAAGGTTGCCGCCGCCCTGGGAGCGTCTCCCGTTGCGATGCCCCAGACGGAGTCCTACGACGCACTTCGGACAGGTGTTGTTGACGGCATACTCAATCCAATAGAGGCGATGAAGGGATGGAAGATCGGCGAGGTGGTAAAGTACACCATCGAGAACTACGGCTCGGCCTACAGCACATCATTTTTTGTGGTGATGAACAAAGAGAAGTGGAACGCTCTTCCGGCTGATATCCAAAAAATCATAGAAGGCATAAACGAAGAGTGGATTGAAAAACAAGGCAAGCTATGGGACACGATAGATAAGGAAGGTAGGGAATTCATGGTTCAGCGCGGCAACAAGTTCATCGCCCTGTCGAAGGCGGAGGACGCCAGATGGGCAGAGAAGGTGCGTCCCGTCATCGACGAATACGTGAAGGAACTCAAGACAAAGGGCCTTCCCGGCGAAGAGGCATTGAACTTCTGCCTCGACTATCTCAAGACGCACCAGAAGTAAGAAGCCCCACGGCATTGCGGGTCGGGATCTACCCCCTCCTGAAAAGGCCACGGCAACCGGCTCGCAGTGCTCTTAATGTGATCCGAATCATAATAGACTCAGGGAGGTTGCGGCAATATGGCTCATCAGATGAACACATACTGGAATCCGATTCTCGAGACGATGCCGAGGGAAAAGCTGCGTGAGCTCCAGTTCAGGAAGTTCAAGAGGATAGTGGATTACGCATACGAGCACTCGCCTTTCTATCGGAGGCTTTACAGCGCTGCCGGCATGGAGCCCGGCGACATCAGAACTTTTGAGGACATCGCGAAGGTCCCGAAGACGGACAAAGGAATGCTCAGGCAGGTACAGGAGAATCCGCCCTTTCCCTACGGGGACATACTCACTGTTCCCCTGGACGAGGTAGTCGAGTTCAGGCAGACGAGCGGGACGACAGGCGTTCCCGTCTATCAGGCCGACACATGGCAGGATTGGGAGTGGTGGTCCGAATGCTGGTCTTACATCCTCTATGCCCAGGGGTACAGGCCGTCGGACAGGGTCTTTCTGCCCTTCGGTTACAATATATTTGTGGCCTTCTGGGCGGGGCACTACGCGGTGGAGAAGATAGGCTGCGAGATTGTGCCTGGCGGCGTCCTCGACACCGAGGCACGCATTCTCAAGATGCAGGAACTGAAGTGCACGGCGTTCATGGCGACGCCGACGTACGTCCTGGGGATGGCGGATACGGCACGGAAGATGGGAATCGATCCCGCTCGGGACCTGAATATACAACGGATAACCTGCGCCGGAGAGCCCGGCGCCAGCATTCCCGCCACGAAGAAGCGTATCGAGGAAGCCTGGAACGCAAAGGTGTACGACCACGTCGGAGCCACAGAGATCGGGGCATGGAGTTATGAATGTCTCGCGCAGTCGGGGGGGCTTCACGTTAACGACGCCTTCTTTCTGGTGGAGATAGAGGACGTTGAGACCGGCGAGATCATAGACACCCCGGGGAAGAACGGCAAGATGGTCGTCACGGCCTTTGACAGGCTCGCGAAGCCCTGCATTCGTTTCGATTCCAAGGATGTCATCCGCTGGTCCGACCGCGCTTGCGAGTGCGGCAGAACCTTCAGGATGATCGACGGCGGGGTGGTCGGCAGGGTTGACGACATCACGAAGGTGAAGGGCGTGCTCCTCGCACCGACAGCCATCGAGGAAGTGGTAAGGAGTATCCCCGAGATAGGCAACGACTACCAGGTGACGGTGACCAAGAAGGGCGATATCGATGCGATCCTCCTCGAGATAGAGATGATGCCGGGGATGGAGTCGAAACAGGAGGAGGTTCTCGGGCGCCTGAAGGACCAGTTGCGCGTTCGGGTGAACCTGGGCTTCAAGATCACCGTCCACCCCTTCGGTGTTGTGCCGAGATACGAGGTGAAGGCGAAGAGGTTCAAGGACCTGAGGAAACACTAGAGGAAAGAAGTCCGGGGTCAGGACATAGGCAGTTTTCACCGCGATCAGGGCAAAGGCAGTCTTCACCGGGATCAGGGCAAAGGCAGTCTTCACCGGGATCAGGGCAAAGGCAGTCTTCACCGTCATTCCGGCGCAGGCCGGAAACCAGGAAGAATCTTGGGATAGAGAAACCCCCTGGGTCCCGGACCAGCTCCGGGATGACGGCAAAGCAAGGAAGTGCGGACCATTGATCGGGTCCGGGATGATGATAATGATAACGTACAGGAGATAATTGTGATGGATGACGCGAAGATAGCTGAGATGGACAGGAAGATCGAGGCGCTCAGGGAGATGGTGCAGGAGGTTATCGACTCCGCGGGAGACATTGAGGCCGTGAGGAGAAATGCGAAGCGCATTCTGGCGAGCGTGAAGATGCTCGAGCTCAACATCTGCGACATCGCCCCCAGGACCTGAGCGAGGAGCACATGGAGATCGTTTATAACGGTGTGCGTGAAAACGTCCCCGACACCACCGCCATATCGGACCTCCTCGACGAAGCAAACGAGAAGGACACGGGACTAATCGTGGAAGTGAACAACAGGTTTATCTTCCCCGGTGATTACGGAAAAACTTTTTTGTCGGAAGGTGATAGGGTAGAATTCATCAATCCCGATTTTGGAGGATAGGAGAAGGATCGACGTTAAAGGAGGTTTCAATGTTATTGCTGCCTAAGTTTGACTATGAGGAGCCGAAAAGCATGCGGGAAGCCCTGGCGATGCTTTCGGAACTAAAGGAGAACGCGAAGGTGATTGCCGGGGGGACGGACCTTCTCGTGAATATGAAGAAAGGGACGGTCAAGCCGACGCGCCTTGTGAGTCTGAAGAAGATCGGCGGGCTTCGGGAGATAGCCCGGGAAGATGCCGGCCTCTCCATCGGCTCTCACGCGACCATATCGGAGATCGCCGACTCTGCCCTGGTGGCGTCCCTCTTTCCCGTGCTCGCACGGTCCGCTTCCTGTCTGGGCTCGCCGCTCATCAGGAACCGTGCCACCATCGGGGGAAATATCGTGACCGCCCGGCCTGCGGCAGACCTACCGCCCGCCCTGATGGTTCTTGGGGCCGAGGTACAGCTCAAGGGGAAGGGGAAGGGCAGAACGGTGTCCCTCGATAGCTTCTTCACGGGACCGGGAAGCTCGGTGATGAAGGCCGGTGAGGTGCTGACAAAGATCAGCATTCCCCCGGTGCCGTCATTCACGGGTGGTGACTATATCAAGCTCGGTCACAGGGCCGCACTTGAAATCGCCATCGTCGCGGTGGCATCGAGACTGACCCTTGACAGGCCGGATGGAGTGATTGTCGATGCGCGTATTGTCCTGAGCTCTGTGGCCCCCACCGCCGTGCACGCCCCGTTAGCCGAAAAGGCCCTTACGGGCCAGCGCCCGTCTGAGGAGCTTTTTGCCAGGGCCGCATCCATCGCAGCCACCGAGTGTTCACCCATCACCGACATGCGCGGCGGCGCCAACTACCGTTGCGACATGGTGGGAATCCTTACGAGGAGGACACTCCTCAAGGCTTTCCATGATGCCTTGGGGATGAAGGAAGGAGGTGCGTGATGAAAAAGCTGATAACTCTTACAGTGAATGACAGTGCATACGAGGTGGCCGTCGCTCCCAACAGGACGCTGACCCAGTTGCTGCGGGACGATCTTAATCTCCTGGGGACGAAAGAGGGGTGCGGCGTCGGCGACTGCGGTGCATGCACCGTGATAATGGACGGAAAGCCGGTGAATTCCTGCCTTGTCCTGGCCGTTCAGGCGGACGGTTCCGACATAACGACGATAGAAGGGGTGGCCACGAGCGCCGGCCTTCACCCGGTCCAGCAGACATTCGTGGGAATGGGCGCCATCCAGTGCGGTTTCTGTACCCCCGGGATGGTCCTTTCCGCCACGAGACTTCTCGAGAAGAATCCCCATCCTACGGAGCACGAAGTGAGGCAGGCCCTTTCGGGGAACCTCTGCCGGTGTACGGGATATCAGAAGATCGTAGAGGCCGTGCAGGAAGCTTCCAGAAGAATGAAGAAATGACGAGGAGGAGGCAGAATCATGAAGGCATATAATGTCATAAATACGCGGTTGCCCAGGGTGGATGCCAGGGCGAAGGCAACAGGTGACGCCCGCTATGCGGCTGACCTTGCCATGCCCAACATGCTTTACGGCGCGCTCTTACAAAGTCCCCTGGCGCACGCGAAGATATTGAATATAGACACGACAGCGGCGAAAAAGCTCCCCGGCGTGAGAGACGTGGTCACGGCGAAGGAAGCCGGACTGGTGAAGTACGGCGTCAGCCCCGCCCGCTACGATGAACAGGTGTTCTGCTCCGAGAAGGTTCGCTATGTCGGGGACGAGATAGCAGCAGTTGTTGCCGTGGACCTCGAAACCGCCATGGAGGCGGTGTCCCTCATCAAGGTCGACTACGAGGAACTGCCGGTGCTGCTTGATATAGAGTCGGCCATGGGGGAAGGGGCCATCGCCATTCATGACGATTTCCCCGGCAACGTCGGCGCCGAAGTGCACCAGGAATTCGGCAACTTCGAAGAGGCCCTGAAGGAATGCGACATAGTCCGTACGGACAGGTTTGTGAACAAGAGACAGGACGGCGGATTCCTGGAGCCCCAGGCCTGTCTTGCCCATTATGACCTGAACGGCAACCTCACCCTCTGGTCGTCGACGCAGTCGGTCCATTATGTCCAGAGAAGCGTGTCCATGGTGCTCGGCATACCCATCGGCAAGGTGCGTGTCATAAAGCCTTACGTGGGGGGAGGTTTCGGCCCCAAGGCGGCGGTGAATACCATTGAGATCGCGGCGAGCCTCATGTCGAGGCGCACCGGCAGGCCGGTGAAGATGGTCTTTTCCCGGGAGCAGGTCTTCCTGCATTCCCGGGCCCGGCACCAGTTCTTTCATGAGCTGACGACGGGCGTGAAGAAGGACGGGACCATCATGGCCCTCAAGAACACCTGCCACCTCGACGGCGGAGCATATTCCAGCTTCGGCATCGCCACGATCTACTACGCGGGCTCCCTCCTGGGAGCACCCTATAAGCTTCCGAACATGAAATACGATGGTTACCGGATCTACACGAACAAGCCCACCTGCGGCGCCCAGCGCGGACATGGCGGCGTCGCCGCACGGGCGGCATGGGAGCAGCAGCTCGACAGCATCGCCGCCGAGCTCAAAATGGATCCCGTGGAGTTCCGGCTCAAGAACATTATGAAGACG
>DIFE01000093.1 GCA_002418985.1 Deltaproteobacteria bacterium UBA5756 | reverse complement strand
TAAAATCTATTTTGGACAAGAGTGGGGCGATCAATAAAATAATGCTTGGTAAAGTGGAGCCAAATGAGACTATGGAAGCTGAATGTCAAAGGTTCTGCGCTGAATTGGATATCCAGCCTTATAAAAATAAGAGAAAGTATTGGAGCATGTGATGACCAATCCTTGTCTGAAGAGGACCTTGGACTGTGATAATTGACTTGTACTCGAAACGTCAGAAGAAGGTTCGGGGGGAGATACCGGACGTGTTTAGCTATGATACTATTCCCCAGCCTCTGCGTGTGCAAATCGTCCAGATTTGGAAGGAGTCTTTGGGCGATGAGACCGAATACAATAGGAGAGGCTTAAGAGTTGAAGAAGCATATAGGTTCATAGTGAAAGCACTCCGTAAAGAATATGGTGTTTTTTGCCTTGGAGAAGAAAGCTACAGAAGGCTAGAGTACATGGAAGAAATGATCGAGTTTTTTCTAAATGAGCAAGACACAGATAAAGTGTTAGATGTTATCGAGCTTTCCTTCGGCATCTTAGACATCTACGGACGCAGATATGATTACAGACAATCATCGGATGCTTCCGAACACGTAGACGATGCAATAAAAGAGCTTAACTCTCGATTTAAGGAACACGGGATAGGTTTTCAATACGAACAAGGGAAGATTCTAAGGGTTGACTCCCAGCTACTTCATGCTGAAGTGATCAAGCCCGCATTGCGTCTTCTAAATGGACGCAAGTACGCGGGAGCTCAGGAAGAGTTTTTGAGTGCATATGAGCATTATCGGCAGGGAAAACACAAAGAGGCATTAAACGATGCCTTGAAATCATTTGAAAGCACGATGAAAGCTATCTTCGACAAGCGAGGTTGGGAATATGATCCGAATGATACCAGTAAGCGGCTAATTGAAACTTGCTATAAGGAAAACCTAATCCCGGCATTTTGGCAACAACAGATGTCTAGGTTGCGGAGTCTCCTCGAAGGTGGAGTACCCACTGCGCGCAACAAACTGAGCGGCCATGGCCAGGGCGTAAAAACGGTTGTTGTTCCAGAACATATCGTGGCCTATGTTCTGCACATGACAGCAGCCGCGATTGTCTTTCTCGTTAATTCTGACGCAAAACTACAATGATTTTGTGCAACGATGCGTTAATGTTGCACAAACCCCAGCGGATAGACAATACTGCCACAACTCTCGTCTCAATACAAAAGTATCAAGCCGCCACCCTAAGATGAATTAAGATGACTTGATCAGTATTGAATCCCCTGGCGGAGAGATCATGCCCGTTCCCGTACGCGGAGCTTTCTGTCGCAATTCTTGTTTCTTATGCTGCACTATTACTGGCGCTTTGTAACGGGAAGTTCGTAACACCCCGGAGAACCCCCAAGTCTTGCAATACATCTTAACCGAAGGCGATGCGAAATGAATAATTTGTCCCTCCTGCATTTTTCAGTTAGAGCTTTCACCAATCCATCGAGCGGGGGGCCTTATTCTCCGGGCAGCCGGTAGCGGAGGAGCACGGGACCCGTTCCGTTTTCGGGGCGCGCGGACCGGGCACGAAAGTGACCGGGACCGATGCGCCTGACTGCACCGGGTTGGCAATAAGCTGATAACGCATGTCTGCGGATTTCCAGCTCACACTTCGTGACCACCGCTGTCCGCAATAAGCATCGAGCGACCCGAAAACGGTTAACGGGTGTGATCCGTAGCGTGGCTGACCGGAGAATAAGGCCCCCCGCGGGCCTCGCCCACAATGGAGAAACAGGGCTGGCATTATGGAGTTATTGTCAATAGTTGTTAAAACCTGCGCGGTGTTGATTTATCGGCCGTCTTGATTTACAGTAGGCCTATGCGTGGACTGTTCGGGAAGGTCTTCAGGGGTATTGGCAGGAACGTAGTCGCTATCAGCCTTGTCAGTTTTTTGAACGACATCTCTTCGGAGATGGTCTACCCGGTGGTGCCCATCTTTCTTGTTACTGTTCTGAATGCTCCCGTAACCATCGTGGGGCTTATCGAGGGTATTGCGGAATCCACGGCCAATCTTTTGCGCGTTTTTTCCGGTTATTTCTCCGACCGGTCCGGGAGAAGAAAGCCCTTCATGACGGGAGGATATGCGCTCTCGGCGGTGTCGAAACTTGTCATCGGCGCGGCGTCCGGCTGGACCATGGTTATGGGGGGAAGATTTCTCGACCGTTTCGGCAAGGGCGTGAGGACCTCCGCACGGGATGCGCTCCTTGCCGGTGTGTCCGAGGATCGCTACCGGGGAAGGGTCTTCGGCTTCCACCGGGCCCTCGATACCCTTGGTGCCATGATCGGGCCGCTGATCGCTCTTGTCCTCCTGAAGGTCTTTGCGGGCAACCTCCGCCTTATCTTCTATCTCGCCTTTCTCCCTGCGGTCGCCGGCGTCGTTCTCCTTGTGGCTTTTGTCCGCGACGCAAGAACAGACAACGGGACCGGAAGACGCCTGCCGTGGAAACTCAGCGACATAAAGCTGGACAGGAGTTTCAAGGTCTTTCTGCTGGCGAGCACCGTGTTTGCCCTGGGGAACAGTTCTGACGCTTTTATCATACTGAGGGCGCACAGTCTGGGTTTCACGGTGGGGACCACGATCCTCGCTTATGCGCTGTTTAATATTGTCTATGCCGTCTTTTCGTTCCCTGCCGGCATTATCTCCGACAGGGTGGGGCAGAAAAAACTTCTCCTGTGGGGCTTTGCGCTTTTTGCCCTCATTTATTTCCTGTTCGGCGTCACCGGCAGGCCGGGTTTTCTCTGGGTCCTCTTTCCCCTGTACGGCATCTACATGGCTCTAACGGAGGGGATCGGAAAAGCGTACATTTCTCTTCATGCCCGGGGTGAGTTCGCCGGCACGACATACGGTGTCTACCAGACCGTAACCGGGCTGGCCGCTTTCCCGGCATCTCTGGCCGCCGGTTTTCTCTGGAAGCATGTCGGCCCCGGTGCGCCGTTCTTTTTCGGGGCTGCAATGGCTCTCATCGCCCTTGGCATCTTTGGTCTGGCACGGGATGAGGCCACAGGTGGCCATTAAGAATGATACGGGCCTGATCTCGTCTTGCCCCTGACATAAGGGTTTCCGCTAGCGCATCTGCCCGTCGATCACGGAAGAGGCCCGCACATCTGTCGGCCGTGAAGGGAAGGCCCCTGCCGCGGCCTTATTGGCGATGAGGCACCTTTTGTCCTGGCACGCAAGCATGGTTCCATGCTCGATGCCCGCTATCTGAAGCCGGGAAAGGCGCTTTGCTTTCAGGACCACGAATACCGGCCGGTCCGACCGGAACATGGACGCGGACTGTTCCGTATCAAGAAAGTGGTCTTTCGCGTCAGGATATTTCGACCCCATTTCCAGCTCACCGAGGTGGTTCGCAATGTATCTCCCCTTCTTCAGGTAGAAAGGGAGGGTTTCATCGAATGAACCATAGTTGATGACGATTGGGACCGGGCCCGACATTGTGTTGATCTCCCGCGCAAGCTCCTTCGTCGTGTTAAGTTTGTCTATGACGTGCGGGTGGAGCATCACGCCGACGAAAACGACGAGGGAGAACGCCGCGAGCGTGTAAAAAAGAAAGCGGTAGGTGCGCATTTTACGAAAGCAAAGAGCGCCGAGCGCCGCAAGGGAAGCGATCGATACAGACAGGGCGAGCCAGCGGAGTTCCTTTGATAGGTTGGCTATCTCAGGCAGGCCCGCCAGATATCTGTCAAGCATGCCGGTTGCATGTGCGAGGCCCGTGAGGGCAATACAGGAAAAGAATGCCGCATAGACGATAATCTCGCGGTTTTGTTCGATGCGGCGTTCCCATTCCATCCGGAAAAGCCGGGCTAGGATGACCGCAACGGCGGGAAAGATCGGAAGGATGTACGGCGGCAATTTTGACCCGGACAGGCTGAAGAAGACAAAGACAACGAGAGCCCAGATAAAAAAGAGCCGCACCTCCTTTGTCCTCCATAATTGCACAACCGCCCGGGGTATGAATATCGACCACGGAAAAAGCCCGCCGAAGAGGACCGGGAAAAAGTAATAGAGAGGCCCCGATCTTTTGTGCTTGGTCGTAACAAATCGCAGGATATGCTGGTCCACGAAAAAGAATTGAAAGAACTCCTTCTCTCTGAGGCACATAACGATGAACCAGGGCGCAGCGATCACACAAAAGAGCAGGAGTGCTTTTACGGAGAGCATATCCCTGAGGAAAAAGAGTCTCTTTTCAGACCAGAGGAAGAGGACAATTGTGACCATCAGAAGGATAAAAGCTACCGGCCCCTTGGCCAGGATGGCCAGCGCAAGGGCGGCAAAGAAGAGGTAAAGGAATAACGGCTTCTTGTCCCGGTAGTACTGGTAGAAACACAACAGCGAGCCGAAGAGGAGGAAAGAGAACAACATATCGATCGTCATGATGTGGGCGATTGCGAAGAAGCCGAACGAAGTCAGCAGCATAAGGGAGCAGAGCAGACCGACCTCATCGCCAAACCAGTGTGATATGAAGAAATAGGTCATGAGCACGCACAGGAGGGCGGCAAGCGTGTTGGGCAACCTGAAAGACCACTCGCTCACCCCAAAAACCTTGTAAGAAAGGGCGACAGCCCAGTACAGGAGGGGTGGTTTCTCAAAATAGCGGACATAGTTGAGATGGGGGACAACATAATCGCCCTGTTCCACCATTTCCCGGGGAATCTCTGCATATCGCCCCTCATCGGGTTCCTTGAGAGAGTAGTTCCCAAGATTATAGAAAAGAAAGATGTACGAACATGCAAGGATTACCAGTAAGTAGATGACCCTTTTTCTGCGGCGATCATGTGATAACACGAGTGTCCCCTTTGACGGCTTTTTGTTGTTCCCATAGTGTACCTGTGGGCCGATTATCGTATCGTGACCGAGGGATTATCTTTTGGTAATGTTGATGGGGGTGCAGGGACTAAAGGGCGGGCTTGGGAAGGGTCACGGTAAATCGCGAGCCTCGATTGGGTGTGTTCGCGGCGGCGACGGAACCCCCGTGAATAATGGTAAACGCTTGTACCAGGCTGAGACCAAGTCCGTTTCCCGGTTCGGACCGGCTCTTCTCCCCCCTGAAGAAACGGTCAAAAATATGCGGCAGATCCTCTTCCGGTATGCCGGTGCCCGTGTCTTCAACGATGACTGTCACGTCTTTTGGGGTATCGGTTATTGATATCGTTACCTGTCCGCCGTCAGGGGTGTATTTGAGAGCGTTGTCGAGGAGGTTGGCAAAAACCCGCTGCAGCTTCCGGCGGTCACAGAACACAAAGACCGGTTGAGCGTCGTTGGCCGCTCGCAGGTCTATATGTTTCTCATCCGCGGAGGGTAGAAAAAGGTCGCGCAGATCGGTGATCAGGTCGGTCAGGTCGGTCTTTTGCACGTCAAGTTTTGCGAGCCCGGCCTCGGCTTCGGAAATGTCAAGCATTGTATTGATGAGATCAAGAAGACGGTCGCATTCCTCAATGATGAGCCCGGCCATCGATGCGGTTTCCTCATCCGTCCGCCGGCCCGCCAGGGCCATTTCTGCGAGGCCTCTCATCCGCGTGATCGGGCTCCTGAGGTCATGGGCGATGTTCTCGGTGATCTCTTTCATCTGTTCGATGAGCGCCTGGGTGTGCCCCACCATCGTGTTGAACGTCTTGGCGAGACGATCTATCTCGTCGTCGCGGTCTGTCACCGGGACCCTTCTGTCAAGGGCGCCTCTGGATATGTCCACGGCGGCACGGGTCACCTCTTCGACCCCGGACAGGGCGCGCTTTGCCATGAACCAGCCTATGGCCCCCGACAGGGCTATGATGATCGCAAGGGGAACGCCGAAATAATGCCGGAACTCCTCTCTGAGTTCCGAGAGGGCATGATGGCCGATGCCGTGGCTGCCGTAGAGGACGATGAAGTAAAAGGCGGCAAGGGTCGCAATGAGGCAGACCGTAAATACCCCTGCGTACCAGACGGTAAGGCGAAAGACCACCGAGTGGCGCTGTTCATACAGCTTCTTTAAGTATGTAGCCGGCTCCCCGGATCGTGTGAATAAGTTTCTTGTCATGGTCCCTGTCTATCTTGTCCCGCAGCTTGCTCATCCGTGCTTCCACGATATTTGTTTGCGGGTCGAAATTCATGTCCCAGACGTGCTCCATGATCATCGTCTTTGAAACCACCCTGCCGGCATTACGCATGAGGTATTCAAGGAGAAGGAACTCCCTGGGCTGAAGCTCGATCTTCTGTCCCGAACGGGTGACCTCACGCGACAAAAGGTCCATAATGAGGTCAGCCACCTCAAGACGCACCGGATCGGGCACGCCGGTTGCCCTGCGTATCAGGGCCTGGACGCGTGCAAGAAGTTCGGAAAAGGCGAAAGGCTTCGTCAGGTAATCGTCACTTCCCGTTTGCAGGCCCTTCACCCGGTCATCCACCGAGCGTTTTGCGCTGAGGATCATGATGGGGATGTTGGGTTTCGCCTCTCTGAGACTCGTAATGAGCGACAGCCCGTCGAGTTTGGGCAGCATCAGGTCCACGATGACCGCGTCATACGATTCGGCCACGGCCAGATGCAGCCCGTCTTCACCGTCCGCGGCGGTATCGACGGCAAAGCCGGCCTCCCGGAGGCCCTTTACCACGAAAGAAGAAATGACCGGATCATCTTCAACCAGCAACACTCGCATGACCAAATTCCTTTATGAACCGCGTTCCGTACAGAACCTATTGTATCATAACGGCCTATTTCGTTCACCAACCGCGTTTCCGACGGGGGATCCCCGGTCGGGGCTTACGTTCTTCAAAATGACGAGAGAACGGTCAGTATCCATGGATTGCCTGAAAAGAACATACAGCTTGCCTGTTGACAGGAGCTTCCCTTCTGTTTGTTTCCTTTTGTCCCGCACAACGACGAAGACGGCTTTTTCCTTCTGAAGGGCCTCATCCAGCTGAGACGTGGAGTCCAGTTCTTTCAGGAACCACCCCGTGTAGAACGGAACGGCACCCCTGAGGGTCTCATCGGGCTGCCAGGCATAAAGGGTAGCGGATGAAGGCACAGAGGTCTCTATCGCCTCGCAGAAGGGTACGAAGCTCTTGAACTGATCGAGGATGGGCATTGCGGCAAACAGTCCCAGAAAGAGCAATGACAGGATCGAGGCCGATGAGAACGCCCAGAACTTCAGCATGTTCTCTCTACGCCTCCAGAGGGCTGCCACCGAGAGGGCCACTGCGACAACGGAAAAGAGAATGGTCAAAACAAATTCTTTTGCGGGCAGGCCAAAGCCATATTTTCTCGATGCGATGACAAGGGCCGGGATCGCGGCGATCCCTGCGATAAGAGGGAGAAGACTGAAGGCGTATATGAACGCCTTTTCCCATTTCCTGAAAACGGGCCCCGTGATGGCAGCGTCGATATATGCGGCGGTCAACAGTGAGATAGGCGCAAATAGGGGCATGAGATAGAGAGCGCGCTTTGTCGATGCCGCACTGAGGAATATGAACCCGGCGATGAACCAGCACAGCATGAGAAGCGTTCCTTTCCGGGCCCTGTCTTCCTCACCGTCCTTTTTGCGAAAGCTCCTGAAAAGCGCGGGTACGATCAGGATGCTCCAGGGCAGGAAAGCCGTGGGAAACTGAACGAGGTAGTAGTAAAAGGGCTGATGGTGTCCCGTGGATCCGCCTGCGAACCTCTCAAGATGGTTATGGATCAGGAAAACCCTCAGGTATTCGCCGCCGCCCTGGTGCCACAGGGAGAGAAACCACGGCAGGGTCATGGCAAGGAAGACAAGGACACCGAGCCACAGATGCATCTTCAGGATCTCCCTGAGGTTCCTGTCGAATATCAGGAACACCAGTATGGCGAGGCCCGGCATGACAACCCCGATGAAACCCTTTGTATAAAAGGCAAGGGTGCAGGAGATATAGCACAGACCATAAGATATGAACCTCTTCGCCGGCTTGTCGGAAAGATAAGCGATCGTGAAAAAGACAAGAGAGAGGATTACAAAACACGTCAGGGCACCATCCACGATCACCCAGTGGGCCACCCGGAAATACTCTCCGCAGGTCGCCATGATGAGAGCGGAAATAAATCCTGTCCTCGGCCCAAAAAGAAGGTTGCCGAGAAAGAACAGCGCGATAGCACCCGCGAAGGCGAACACCGCTGACGGTATCCTCGCAATCGCGTCAGACGCACCGCCGAATGCCCTGAACACGGCGGCGAGCGACGCATAGTACAGCGGGGGCTGTTCAAGAAAAGGTTCCCGATTGAGTGTCGGTACCGCCCAGTTCCCGCTCAATGCCATTTCCCTCCCGATCTCTCCCACCCTTGGTTCATCGGCCGTCCAGAGCCCGTGGTTCGCAAGGCCGAAAGAGAAAAGGGGGATCACGGTGATAAGGAGAAGAATGAGATAGAAGACGGATTGTTTCTGTGTGCCGGTCATGGCGTTTCCTTTTATTGGTCTCGTGATTGCTGTACCATCCTACAACAAAAGATATCACCGGAAACTTACCGCAGTATTACCAGTTGGTAACATTCAGGGGATTGATCTGCGTTCCGGCCTATTCTCATTTCTAACGGCAATCCCAGGTATTTTGTTTTAGTGAAGCTATTTAGCAGTGAACATGGCGGATAGGCAGGCCGCATTAATGATTATTGGTGCCGTTGTGAGGTATAATAAACGACTTTTCCGAAGGAGGTAAAGAACTGTCGATGCGCCTTTTGATCGTTGAGGATGAAGAAAAGACAGCCCGCTATTTAAAGAAGGGCCTCGGTGAGCAGGGCTTCGTGGCCGATATTGCCGACAGGGGTGAAGACGGGCTCCACCTTGCACTTACGGGAGATTATTCACTGATCATCCTTGATGTGGTGCTTCCCGACCGCGATGGATGGTCTGTCATTACAGAACTGAGGCACGCAGGAAAGCAGATTCCCGTCATCTTCCTGACAGCTAAAGATTCCGTTCAGGACAGGGTAAAAGGCCTTGAGCTTGGCGGAGACGACTATCTGGTGAAACCCTTCGCCTTCTCCGAACTCCTTGCACGTGTTCGTACCGTGCTTCGCCGGGGTCCGGAGAAGCAACCCGAGGTGATACGCATCGGAGATATGGAGATCGATTCCCTTCGTCACAGAGCGAGCCGCAGTGGAAACCGCCTCGATCTGTCACCAAAGGAATTTTCAATGTTATGGCTCTTTGCGCGTCATGCCGGGGAGGTACTCACCCGTACCCGTATCTGCGAACAGGTATGGGACATCAATTTCGACAGCGATACGAACATAATCGACGGGGCTGTTCTCAGACTGCGTAAAAAGGTCGACGATCCATTCCCGGCAAAGCTCATCCATACCGTGCGCGGTGTAGGATATGTGCTTGAAGAGCGCGGGGAACATGACGAACAGTGACAACATGATGCCTTCCTTTCCGCGATCGCTGTCAATCACAAAGAGGCTGACCATACTCTATGCCGTATGGGCTTTCGTGCTTCTTGCGATTTCCGCGGTCTTCTCGGACTGGGTGCTCACAAGCGACATGACAAGCGAAGATAACCAGTTCCTTGTTGCACAGACCAGGAGCATCCAGGCCCTCCTGCAGGAGCACCCCGACAATATGGCGATCTGGAAAGAAAAGGTTGAAGGGGAGACTCGCTCCTTCGCCTCGACATTTGCACGGTATTACGTCCGCATCGTCGATGAGAAGGGCGGAACCCTGATTGAAACACCGGGAATGACCGACATTATCGGTTTGTCCTCATTCCCAGCCGGTTCATCAATAGCGGACGGATCGGGGAAAGGCGTAAAAGCGAAAGGCCGGTCCGGCACACCGCTTCTTCTCATGAGCACCGAGGTGGTACCGAAACCTCATCAGGCAAAGGGAAAAAGGTTTCTCGTCCAGATGGCCCTCGATATGGCCCACGAGGACATCATTATCAGCGGTTACCGGAAAAAGGTCGGCATTATCCTGCTCTTTGGCGTCCTTTCTTCCGCCGCGATAGGTTTTGCCGTTGCGCGCGAGGGTCTGCGTCCGCTGAAGGCGATGGAGAAGGCGTTTCTCCGGATAGGCTCCAACCAGCTCAACGAACGCGTGGGTTCCAGGAAATGGCCAAAAGAGATCGGGGAACTGGCAAAGGCTTTCGATACCATGCTCGATCGGCTTGAAGGGTCTTTCAATTCCCTCTCTCGTTTCAGCGCCGACCTGGCACATGAATTGAGAAACCCCATCAATAACCTGCGGGGAGAGGCGGAGGTGGCGCTCTACAAGACACGGACGCCCGACGAATACCGGCAGGTTATTGAATCGAGCCTCGAAGAATTTGGGAAGCTTTCACGCATGATAGAAAACCTTCTCTTTTTGGCCCGTGCGGAGAGCAGGGAGACTATGGTCAGGAAGATGCACATTGACGCACGGAAGGAAATCGAGTTGGTTTTCGAATATTACAGCGTGGCAGCCGAAGAAAAGGGGATTGATGTCGTTTTTAAAGGGGGAGGGACGCTCAATGTCGACCCGCTGCTTTTCAGGCAGGCTATTGGCAATATACTGGCAAACGCTTTTCAATATACCCCGCAGGGCGGCGGCGTCGCCATAACTGTGCTTGAGACGGAAGACCATTGGGTGCAGATAGATGTAAGCGACACCGGGATCGGCATCGAAGAGGAGAATATCCCAAAGGTCTTCGACCGTTTTTATCGGACCGAACGGGCGCGCTCGGAGTATCCTCGAGGCACAGGCCTGGGGTTTTCTATCGTGAAGTCGATCATGGACCTTCATGGCGGTTCGGTGAGCGTGAAAAGCGGGCCTTCCGAAGGTACAACGGTCACCCTTCGATTCCTGCAACCACCTTCTGCGGCAAACCTTTTATGACGGAATTGTAATCTACATGTAACCGCATTGTAATGGTTAATCCGGTATACTGTTCCCTATTGATATCGGGAGGTGTCTCTATGAAGTGTCCGCGATGTGATCTTGACATGCCCGGCCCCGGCGCTCTCAAAGTAGAGATCCTGCGGGACGGAAAGACGATTTCCGAGGGCGCCGCTGACACCCCTTACGGGGTTGTCACCCTGAAAACACCTTTACCTGACAAAAACACGATCGTAAACCAGATCCTCAAAATGGTCCTGGGTAAATAAGCGATCGCCGAGGTTTTTCGCCTGTGATCTTATCCGATACCGTTTATATTTTATTATTGGCGATACTCGTTGTTTTTGGTATTATCACATACTGTTTTATCCGGAAGGGATAAACGCATCTAAGGAACCTTCCGTGATCGGGTGAAGGGGAAACGCATCGTAAGATAGCGGACAACGATGGACATTAAGTACAAAGCCTCTCTATTTGCAATAGTATCCGCCTTTATTCTCGCATCGAGCAAATTTGCGGTAGGATTGGCCTCCGGCTCGCTTGCAGTCATATCCTCGAGTCTCGACAGCCTTCTCGATATCTTCATGTCGGGAATGAACTATTTTGCAATACGAAAAGCGGCGGAGCCCGCAGACCACGAGCATCAGTATGGTCACGCAAAGACCGAAAACCTGGCCGCAACCATCCAGTCGTTGGTGATCATCTTCACCGGCGGCATGATCCTCTACACCGCCATCCACAAATTTCTCGACAAGGGCGCCATCGTCTATAGCCGTTTTGATCTCGCAGCGATGGTCCTCTCGCTTATTTTCAGCGCCATGATCTCAACGGTGCTTCGGAAGGCGGGTGAAAAAACGGACTCAAGCGCCCTGAAGGCGGATGCGCTTCACTATACAAGCGATCTCTATTCCAACTCTGCCGCCATCGTTGCGATCATTCTCACCTACTATACCGGCAAGACCTATTTCGATCTCCTCTTCTCGGTGATCATAGCCTTCATGATCATATTCTCGGCATTCAAAATCTTCAGGGACGGTATCGGCGGTCTCATGGATGCCAGCATGCCTCATCATATGGAAGAGAAACTTCAATACATCATCGACGGCTTGCCGTTCCCGTATGCGGGCTATCACAAAATGAGAAGCCGTATCGCCGGGAGCAGGAAGTACACTGATTTCCATCTCCTTGTCTGCAGAAAAGAGAACATCGACGACGCGCACAAACTGGCGGACAGACTTGAAATAACAATGACCAGGGAGATCAGCAACCTCGATGTCGTCATCCATATCGAGCCTTGTCGTAACGAGTGCGAATTGTCCGACGAAACATGCACCGTGCCCCGCAAAACATCGAAAACTGTTTCAACGACCGAATAGATCTTCCCGGTAGGCCCCACCAGCCTAACCGGTACGTGTTATCGCCGCGGATACATTCGTTGTGCAAAAGGCATTCAGTACGTATAATGTTTCAAGCATGATCCCGCCAACGAATCCATTGAACATCTTTTGGTCCCTGCCCCCGAATCTCGCGCTTACCCGCCTTCACGTGACGCCCGGCGGCCTGGATGGAGTTGAGGCACGAAAAAGGCTTCAACTTTACGGCTACAATACCCTGAAGCCGAAAAAACGGAAGGATTCTCTCGCTCTTCTCGTCGCGCAGTTTAAAAGCCCGATCATCATCATATTGCTTTTTGCTACCGGGCTTTCTTTCGTACTCCGCGATGTTACCGATGCGTTGATCATACTGGCGATAATAATGATCAGCGGATTCCTCGGGTTCTGGCAGGAACGGGGGGCTGTCGATGCGGTGGAGCAACTCCTGTCTGTGGTACAGGTCCGGGCAACGGCGCTTCGTGACGGGGATTCCAGAGAGGTGCCCGTTGAGGAAATAGTCCCCGGCGATATCGTCATATTGAACGCAGGAGACATAATTCCCGGCGATTGCCTGCTCCTTGAATCCAGGGATCTTTTTGTTGACGAGGCATCCCTGACCGGCGAGACCTACCCGGTGGAAAAGGAAACAGGTACTCTCGACGATAAAACCCCGCTCAGCCGTCGGACAAACTCACTATTCATGGGCACCCACGTTGTGAGCGGCAGCGCGAAGGCGGTTGTCGTCCATACCGGCCTGGATACGGAGTTTGGTAAGATCTCGGAACAACTTCAATTCAGACCGCCGGAGACGGAGTTTGACGCGGCGTCAGGCGCTTTGGCTACCTCCTTCTTGAGGTTACGCTGGTATTGATCATATCCATCTTTGCCATCAACGTATACTTCCATCGACCCGTACTGGAGTCATTCCTTTTTTCTCTTGCCCTGGCGGTGGGGTTGACGCCCCAGCTTCTGCCGGCCATCATCAGCATCAATCTCGCCCATGGAGCGAAACGAATGGCGGGACAGAAAGTCATCGTAAAACGGCTTGCCTCGATCGAGAACTTCGGAAGCATGAATGTCCTGTGCTCCGATAAAACGGGCACTCTGACAGAGGGCCTGGTGCAGTTGAGTTCTGTGCTCGATGTTGAGGGCCGCCAGAGCGACAAGGCGCTTCTCTACGCATACATCAATGCCTCCTACGAAACAGGTTTTACAAACCCCCTTGATGAGGCGATCCGTCGGTGCCGGCAGTTCGACCTCTCGCGCATGAGCAAGCGTGATGAGATTCCCTATGATTTTATCCGCAAGCGCCTGAGCATACTCGTTGCGAAGGACAATTCCAATCTCATGGTGACAAAAGGCGCCCTTTCAAATGTGCTGGCAGTCTGTTCGACAGCGGAAATGCCCGATGGAGAGGTTGTTGATATAGAGACGATCGGGGAGAAAATAGGTCAGCAGTTCAGGGACTTGAGCGGCAAGGGCTTCAGGACCCTGGGTCTTTCATACAGGGATATGGGCCCTCAATCTTCCATGACAAAAGACGATGAGGTCCGGATGACCTTCCTGGGTTTCCTTGTCTTTTATGACCCCCTGAAGGGGGACATCATCGAAGCTGTCA
>DIFE01000046.1:17680-38546 GCA_002418985.1 Deltaproteobacteria bacterium UBA5756 | reverse complement strand
TCCATCCGATAACCTGTCATGCGGCACATGGCGTCGTTTACCCATTCGAAAACACTGCTGCGCACGCGGCAGATCCCGATGGGAGATGCCGAAAGGATGGCATGGAGAGATCTCTCGGATTCGCCCATCTGCTGCCGGGAGAATTCTACTTGCCCGGGTACGTTGTACTTCCCGTTGTCACTCACAGACATGATCCTCTCGGTACCGATGAATTTCCTGTCCCTATTTCTTCCGTGAGCTTTTTACCTTTTTCGCAAGGATCGCATATTCAAAGCCGTCAATGAGGGCCACGAAGGAGGCCATATTGATGTTTTCCGAGATGGCGACGACACTCCAGACCGCTTCTCCATCAGAAAAGATTATATTCACTTCCACGCTCGCCGATGTTCCCGATCGTGTATCGTGGATCCTCGAAGAGAAATCGACGAGCTTTACTTCCTGGATCACGGGAAAGATCGACGAAAGGGATTTCTTCAGGACATTGGCCAGGGCGTCAACGGGGCCTACTCCTGTCGATGCCTCATGCATCTGTTTTTTCTCGGTTTTTATTATTACGGTGGCCTCGGGTCTCAAGCCATCGTCAATGAGCCGGTATGTACCCACCACTTCGAACAGCGGTTTGTAATTCCTTTTTGATCTCAGGATGTTCAGGTCTTTCGTGGCATCAATGACATTGACGAGTTTTTTCACGGCTTCTTTTCCTCTTCGATGAGAAGCTTGTAGTCGATGCTGTCAACCAGGGCCCGCCAGCTTGCCTCGATGATGTTTTCCGATACGCCCACCGTTCCCCAGGTATGTTTGCCGTCGCTGCTCTCGATAAGGACCCGGGTGGGGGCCCCGGTGCCTTCCCTGGTGGAAAGGACCCTGACCTTGTAGTCGACGAGGTCCATCTTTTTCAAACCAGGGTAGAATGTGTAGAGTGCCTTTCTGAGCGCATTGTCAAGGGCGTTGACGGGGCCTTTGCCGAGCGCGGCGGTATGTTCCACGCGGTCGCCGACTTTGACGAGGATTGTGGCCTCGGTAACGGGATGGGACGTCTCTTTCTTCTCAACGATGATCCTGAAACCAATGAGTTCGAAGTAGGACTTGTGGATGCCGAGCTTCTTCTTGATGAGGAGTTCAAGGGAACCTTCGGCGCCCTCGAACTGGTACCCGTGCATCTCCAGCTCTTTGATCCTCTTGACGACATCCTTGACGATCTTCGGGTCTTTTTCGATGTCGATGTTGAATTCCTTTGCCTTGTAGCGGATGCTGCTTTCGCCGGAAAGATCCGAAATGAGGACACGCTGGGAATTGCCGACAAGCTCCGGTTTTATATGTTCATAGGTCTCGGGGTTCTTCCTGATTGCGCTGACGTGTATGCCCCCTTTGTGGGCGAAGGCGCTTGCGCCCACGTACGGCCTGTGTTTGTCGGGTATGAAATTGGCCATTTCATCGACGAAGTGGCTGAGTTCCCTGAGCCGGGCGATATTCTCCTTCGCAATGCCGGTGTGACCCATTTTCAGGATGACGTTGGGAATGATGGAGCACAGGTTGGCATTTCCGCACCGTTCCCCGTAGCCGTTGATCGTTCCCTGCACGTGAACGCATCCCGCCCTGACCGCCATCAGCGTATTGGCGACGGCAAGCTCGGAATCGTTGTGGGTATGGATCCCGAGTTTTACCGCGGTGCTTTTGTGTACGGCCCTCGTGATCTCGTAGATCTCGAAAGGCATGGCGCCGCCGTTGGTATCACACAGGACGATGACATCCGCGCCGGCATCACGCGCCGTGCCGATCACCGCCAGGGCATATTCGGGATTGAGCCTGTATCCGTCATAAAAATGTTCGGCGTCAAAGAAGACAGTTTTGCCGACCTTTTTGAGGTGGCTGATCGTGGAGGCGATCATCGTGAGGTTCGTATCAAGGCTGACCCTGAGAGCGTCACGGACATGGAGGTCCCAGGTTTTTCCGACGATGGCGACGTAGTCGGTCCCGGCATCGAGGAGCGCCGTCATGACAGGGTCCCCTCCGGGCTGGGCATTTGCCTTTATGGTACTGGAAAAGGCCACGATACGGGCATTTTTAAGGGGGAGTTTTTTTACCTCCCTGAAGTACTGCAGGTCTTTGGGGTTGGAACCGGGCCAGCCGCCTTCGATGTAATGGATGCCGAACTCGTCAAGCCTTTCCGTTATCCGCAGTTTATCGGTGAGACTGAAAGCGATATCCTCGGATTGCGCTCCGTCCCTGAGGGTGGTGTCATAAAAATCAACCCTCAACTTTCCTCCTTGATATCTTCGGCGTCAAGGCCAAAGTTCTTATGGAGAGCTCTCACGGCAAGTTCCCCGTACTTGCTCTCGATGACGCAGGATATCTTGATCTCAGATGTGGAGATCAGTTCAATGTTGATCCCTTCGTTGGCAAGGACCGTAAACATTTTGGATGCAACGCCGGAGTGTGAACGCATCCCAAGACCGACGATGGACACCTTTGCCATGTCCTCGTCCATGGCGACCTTCGCGCCTATGGCCGACCCGATCTCCTCGGTGATCTTGAAGGCCTTCTTCCCGTCTGCTTTTACCACGGTAAAGGTGATGTCGTTGTAATTTTCATGGCTGACGTTCTGGACGATCATATCGACAACGATATTGGCGCCGCTCAAGGCGCTGAAGATCTTCGAGGCGATGCCCGGCTTGTCGGGTACCTTGTTGATCGTGATTTTGGCTTCGTTCTTATTATAGGTGATACCGGAAATGACGACTTTTTCCATCATGATGTCCTCCTTGCAGACAAGTGTTCCGTTCCCCTCGATGAGGGATGATTTGACCAGGATCGGAACATTGAACTTCTGGGCGAGTTCAACGGATCTGATCTGGAGCACCTTGGCCCCGAGAGACGCCATTTCCAGCATTTCCTCATAGGATATCTTGTCAAGGCGCCTTGCTTTTTCACAGATGTTGGGGTCTGTTGTGTAGACGCCGTCTACGTCGGTATAGATTTCGCACAGGTCTGCCTTGAGGGCTGCCGCAAGGGCGACGGCCGTGGTGTCGGAACCGCCCCTGCCGAGGGTGGTGATATTGCCTTCCCCATCGACACCCTGGAACCCGGGCACGATGATGATATTGCCTTCGTTGAGTTCGTTTAAGATCTTCGCATCCTCGATGCTGGCGATGCGTGCCGTGCCGAAGCTCGAATCGCTGATGATCCTGATCTGGTCAGCGAGAAGGGATTTGGCCTTGTGGCCCATCTCCTTGAGAGTGATCGCGAGAAGGGCCGATGTGACCTGTTCACCGGTGGAGATCAGCACGTCCACTTCCCTTTCGTCGGGAAACTTGGCTATTTCGTGGGCCAGGCCGAGCAACTTGTCCGTCTCGCCGGACATGGCGGAAACGACGACGATAACATCCATGCCGCGACCTTTGTATTCGATGGCACGTCTCGCCACGTTTTGTATCCTCTCAACGTCTCTGACTGAGGTGCCCCCATATTTTTGAACAACGAGCATCGTATCCTCCATGAGTAGAATGAACGGGATAACACAGGGAATTAGAGGTCTTCTTTGCCGTACTGACTACAGCTGTCAGCCCTGATTTTCCTGCTTGATAATAACAATTTTTCGTTCCATTTCTCCACTAATTTCTATATGGACCTCTATCACACCCTCCCACCAGGGCGACCTCTCGGCCCATTCAACGGCAACGATGCCGCCGGCGAGATACTCTTCCATGTTGAGCTCCGGCAGGTCACCTTCTTCGAGGCGGTAGAGGTCGACATGACACAACGTCATGTCACCCTCGTAGACATTCATGATGGTAAACGAGGGGCTCACGACATATTCCCAATCGGGTATGCCGATGCCCCGCGCCATGCCCTTGACGAGTTGGGTCTTCCCGGCGCCAAGGTCACCATGAATTGCGTAGAGCTCTCCGGGCCGTGCGTTCAGTGCTATCTTCTCTCCTATATCGATGGTCTCAGAGGGATCTTTCGATATATATTCTGTCTGTGCCATTGCGGATTTCCTCTATTGCGTCGCCCAGTCCCGTCAAAAGGTCGAGGGCGAGAAGATCCATGTCGGAGTGGTTCTCGACCCAGGTATCCGCCATGTAGCCGTGGAGGTATGTCCCGATAAGGGTACTCCGGGCAAGGCTGTAGCCCTGGGATGCGATCCCGCCGATAAAACCTGTCAGGATGTCACCGCTTCCTCCTTTTGCAAGCGAGGGGTTGCCGGTGGGGTTCACGAACATGAGGCCGTCCGTTGTACAGAGCATGCTCGCAGCTCCCTTGAGGAGGATGTTCACGCCCCATTTCTCCGAACAGGACCGCGCTATGCCTATCCTGTCGTTGTTTACCTCTTTCGGAGTTTTGCCGATGAGCCGGGCCAACTCTCCAGGGTGGGGCGTCAGGATGGCCTCAGCGTTTCTTTTTTTGAGAAGCTGCGTGTGACCCTGAAAAGCATTGATGCCGTCAGCGTCTATGACGAAAGGTTTGTCGATCTCCCGGTACAGCTTTCTTGCCAGTTTCATGACCTCTTCATTTTGTGAAAGACCGGGGCCCATGATCACGACATCCTTGTCTTGTGCAAAGGAGACTATCTCGTCGAAGGAATCGACGGCAAAGAAACCCTTGCCGTTGTCCCTGACGGGGTGGGTCATGACCTCCGTCGTCTTTGCCTCCAGGATGGGGTTGAGTGTCTCCGGTATGATGAGCGTGACAAGTCCTGCCCCTATCTTGAGGGCAGCCAGTGACGCCATATGCGCAGCGCCGGTCTTGCCGGGCGACCCGGCAATGACGACCGCGTGACCATAGGTCCCCTTGTGTGAGGCAGGAAGGCGTTTTTTCAGAAAGGACCGCAGCATTTCGCCATCGGTTACCTGACCGTCGAAACCCACCTCGTTCTCGACGAAGGAAGGGATGGATATGTCGATGACGGTAAGCCTGCCGGCGTGTTCGCGGCCGGGACTTAATATCTGGCCCAGCTTCGGGTATGCATAGGTGAAAGTGTGGACGGCGCGGACGGCGCTGCCAAGAGGTTTGCCCGTGTTGCCGTCGATGCCTGAAGGGATGTCAACGGCGATGACGGGTTTGCCCGACCCGTTTACCTCGTCAATAATGGTCTTTTCCGTTCCGCCGACCGGTTTGGACAGACCCGTGCCGAAAATGGCATCGACGATAAGGTCCGACTCTTTTATACCTGCCTTGACGGACCTCAGTTTTTCCGTGCACTCGACTATCTCGCCCGAAAGAGATTGAAAGAGCTTCATGTTGAGGGCGGCATCGCCCTTGAGATCCGTCTTCTTTGCCGTAAGATAGACGCGCGCTGTGAAGCCGTCCATCAGGGCGTAGCGGGCGATGACGAAGCCGTCGCCGCCGTTGTTGCCCCGGCCGCAGACGATGGCGATCCTCTCGCCGCCGGAAAGGTAGCGCTCCTTCATGAGGCGGTAGGTGTTCCTGCCGGCGTTCTCCATGAGCACCGCGGAAGGAATCCCCCATGTCGTGATGGAATATTCGTCATAGCGTGCCATTCTCTGAGGTGAAAGGACCTTCATACGTCCCCCCTTTTTTCAGTCTTTGCGTATCACGACGGATACCGCGTACGATCTCTCGTGGGAGATACTAACCTCGTCATAGCGGTTGCCGCGGAACATGATGAACGGTCTGCCGGCATCGCTGAGAACCTCGATGTCCGTAAAGGTGAGCCGCCTGCCGGAAGCCTTCATGAAGGCTTCCTTGGCCGCGAATCTCCCCGCCAGGGACTCTTCCATACTCTTCTTCCTGCCGCGCGCATAGCTTATCTCCCGGGGCGTGAAGACCTTTTCAAGAAATCGTTCCCCATGCCTTTCAAGCATCCCGCCAATGCGGGCTATGTCGACAATATCAATTCCAACCATAACAATAAAGGGACTAGGGATCAGGGACTAGAAAAAACACAATAAATGGTCGTGTCCCTTTCTAATTCCCAATCCCAAAACGATTCCCGCTCCTTGTGTTTTACCCCACCTTCGAGTATTGTTTCCCTAGTCCCTAGTCCCTAGTCCCTAGTCCCTTTTATCAATCCAATCATATCCCTCACCGCGCGGTTGAGACCTGTGAAAATGGCACGGGCTATAATGCTGTGCCCTATGCTCAGGTCATCTATTTCGGGGATGATCGCGATCTCCCGCACGTTGTGGTAATGGAGTCCGTGACCGGCGTTGACTCCGAGACCGAGTTCCTTGCCCAAAACCGCCGAGCGGATCACTTTTTTCAGCTCCGCGATCCGCGTCTTTGCCGTGCGGGCGTCGGCGTAGGCGCCCGTGTGTATTTCTATCATGTCCGCCCCGATCTTTGCCGATGCCTTGATTTGTGGTTCCGCCGGGTCGATGAAAAGGCTGACGGCTATGCCCTGTTTCTTGACGGCCGTGATGACTTTTTCGATCTTCGATGCGAACTTGATGACGTCGAGACCGCCTTCGGTGGTGAGTTCCTGGCGTTTTTCGGGGACAAGGGTGATCATATCCGGTTTGGTTCCCGCGGCGATCTTTGTCATCTCGGGGGTCGCCGCCATTTCAAGATTGAGCCTGGATTTTACCACATCCCGGAGGATCCTGAGGTCACGGTCTTTTATGTGCCTGCGATCTTCCCTGAGGTGTATTATGATGCCTGTTGCGCCTGCCATTTCTGCTATACCGGCTGCGAATACGGGATCAGGGTAGTTGATACCCCGTGCTTCGCGTAGCGTGGCGACGTGATCTATGTTTACCATGAGCTCTGGCATTTCGTTCCTCCGTAAGCTGTATTTGAGCGGGCCCAGGCCGTTTATCGTCAGGCCTCACGGGCGTCGGTGCTTGCGTTTCAACCGGGACTCTGACGACCGCTGTCACTGCCAGGGCGTTTCCTTTCCACCGTGCCGCTTGAGAACCAGTCGTGCCGAATCGGGTCTCACCTTGACGTACGGCAGATCCGCCATGTTGAATCCGACATTGACGGTTTCCTCAGTGGCGCGAAAGTCGCCATTTGCGGCCAGGGTTTCGATGGTCGTCACCTTCTGCAGGACCTTGCCGGGGCCCTCGGCGACAACATACTGGGGGCTCGTACGGACGATCTCATAGCGCCCCGCTGAAGTCTTGTCCAGCACAGGCAGGATCTTGAGCTGCTTCTCGATAATTCTGTCGACGACCACCCGAACGGTTCCCGGCCTTATATCCACGATCTCTATGCCCTTTGGCACCGCCACGTTTGCCTTCGTGATATCGAAGACAGTGTTGCCTTCCTTCGCGCCGTTCATATTGACGTGGACGGTCACGTCGCGGTCCTTGATGTCTTTGAGCATCGAGACGCGGCCACTGACCGTAATGAAGACCCTTTCGGGATCCAGCCTCATTATCACCATATTTCTCGAGAGATTGGAGACGGAAACGGGGACCGTTATGTCTTTTTTCGGCTCGCCAATCTGAAATACGGTGTACCAGAGCATAACGGCAAGAGCCAGCGAAAGAAGCTTCAGCTTCCAGTCTTTCTTGAGATATCTTTCGAGCAAAGTCTTCACGTCTTTGAGCGGTCCTCTTTCAACCCAGGAGTTCTTTAAGCACCTTCTTGAGGTCATCGGTGCTGATATTGGGATAGATCTGCCCGTGATGAGCGTAGGAGATGATCCCCCGCTCCTCGGAAACGACTATGGAAACCGCATCCGTTACCTCGGTGATACCGATGGCAGCCCTGTGACGTGTACCCAGGCTTTTATCGATCTCATCGGCGGTAGTAAGGGGAAGTACGCAGCCGGCGGAGACGATTCTTCCTTCGCGGATGATCAGGGCGCCATCATGCAGGGGCGATGCAAACTGGAAGATGCTGACAACCAGTTCGGCGTTGACCTCCGCGTCGAAACGCACCCCGGCCTCCATGAACTCTTCGAGGCCGACTTCCCGTTCGATGACTATAAGAGCGCCCATGGTCCGTTTTTTCATCACCAGGCAGGCATTCGTCAATTCGTCCAGAAAGAGAGTCTCTTTCAAATAGCTGATCTTCCGGAAAAAGGGACTCCGGCCAAGGGCCAGAAGGAGCCTTCTTAGGTCATCCTGGAAAATGACGATGACGACAAAGACGATGGAGCCTATGAAGCTGTTGAATATCCAGCTCAGGGTGAAGAGCTCGAATCTCTTTGCCAGTGCAAAGACGAAGATGACGATGACAAGTCCCAGGAGGAGCTGTATGGCCCGGGTCCCCTTTATGAGGACGAAGACCCGGTAAATGATGAAAGCGACGACAATGATATCGATGATGTCCTGCCATCGTACGATGGGTATCATGCTTCCATAACCGCCTTCACGATCTTGAGCACCTTCCCTGCTTTTTTCACGTCATGGACCCTTATAATATCCGCACCGTTCATGAGTGCCACAGCCAGGGTCGCCAGGGTTCCTTCGACCCTTTCTTCGAGGGGGGAATCGGTTATTTTTCCTATAAACGACTTCATGGAGGTGCCGACAAGGACGGGCCTCCCCAGTTCCTTGAATTCGCGAAGCATCTTCAGGATGCACAGGTTGTCCTCCAGACGTTTTCCGAAACCGATGCCAGGGTCTACGATGATCTTCTCCCTGTCGATACCCATGCGGATCGCATGTTCTACGCGCTCCTGCAAGAAAGCCTTGATCTCACCGATGACGTCGTCGTAGCCCGGGTTTTCCTGCATATTCCGTGGAGTCCCCTTGATGTGCATGATAACGGTATAGGCATCATTCTCGGCGATGACCCCGGCCATACGGTCGTCATATGTAAGGCCGCTGATGTCGTTTACCATATCGGCTCCCGCCACGAGGGCTTCCCTGGCAACATTTGCCTTGTATGTATCAACGGATATTAGTATATCGGGATTGGCCCGAAGCGTTTCTATGACAGGTATTACCCGGTTGAGTTCATCTTTTTCGGCAACCGGTTCCGAGAAGGGCCGCGTCGATTCGCCGCCGACGTCGATGATATCGGCGCCTTCCTCGATCATGAGCAGGGCGTGATCGACGGCTTCTTCCAGCGTATAGTGTCTGCCGCCGTCGGAGAAGGAATCGGGCGTAACATTGAGGATCCCCATGATGAGGGGATGGGTGTTACACCACAACGCCCGCGCCATCAGTGTCCCTGATGATAGTGTCTATCTCCAGGCCATCGAGAACTTCCTTATCGAGAAGTGCATTGGCCAGGGCATGGAGCGAGGCGATGTGTCTGGAGATAAGATCCTTTGCCCGGGTGTAGCACCTGTCGACAAGTTCTTTCAGTTCTTCATCGATTCCTTGAGCGGTCTGTTCGCTGAAATCCCGATGACGGGCTATCTCCCTGCCGAGAAAGATATGTTCTTCATTTTTCCCATAATTGAGCGGCCCCAGCCTGTCGCTCATACCCCATTCGCAGACCATCTTCCGAGCGAGCTTCGTGGCGCGTTCGATGTCATTGCCGGACCCCGTGGTAAGCTGGCCGATGACAAGCTCCTCAGCCACACGGCCTCCCAGGAGGATTGAAATGTTGTTAAGAAGATAATCCCTTGAATAGGTATGGCGCTCGTCTATCGGCAACTGCTGGGTCAAGCCGAGTGCGGATCCCCTGGGGATAATGGTGACTTTGTGTATGGGGTCGGTCCCCGGAATCATCTTCGCTACGAGGGCATGGCCCGCTTCATGATAAGCGGTAAGCCGCCTTTCTTCAAAGGGGATGATCATGCTCCGTCTCTCAACGCCCATGAGCACTTTATCCTTGGCATGCTCGAAGTCGTCCATCTCGATGGACTTCTTTCCCCGCCGGGCAGCTATCAGAGCGGCCTCATTGACGAGGTTGGCGAGGTCTGCGCCGGAAAAACCCGGCGTGCCGCGGGCGATGATGGAAAGCTCGACGTCTTCGGAGATAGGCGTCTTCCGTGTGTGCACCTTGAGGATCTCTTCCCTGCCTTTCACGTCCGGGGTGGATACGACGATCTGCCTGTCGAAGCGGCCGGGTCTGAGAAGCGCCGGATCGAGAACGTCCGGTCTGTTGGTTGCAGACATGACGATAACGCCTTCGTTGGACTCAAAACCGTCCATCTCCACGAGGAGCTGGTTCAGGGTCTGCTCACGCTCATCGTGGCCGCCGCCGAGACCGGCGCCGCGGTGCCGTCCGACAGCATCGATCTCATCGATGAAGATGATGCAGGGGGCGTTCTTTTTTGCCTGGTTGAATAAGTCGCGAACACGGGAAGCACCGACGCCGACGAACATCTCGACGAAATCGGAGCCGCTTATCGTGAAGAAGGGGACGTTCGCTTCACCCGCTATAGCGCGGGCGAGAAGTGTTTTGCCCGTCCCGGGAGGCCCGACGAGGAGGACGCCCTTGGGTATGCGCCCGCCGAGCTTGGTAAACCTTTTTGGATCCACGAGGAAATCAATGATCTCCTGGAGCTCTTCCTTGGCTTCGTCTATACCCGCCACGTCCTGAAAGGTCACCCGGTTTTCACGGCCCGTGAAGAGTCGCGCCTTGCTCTTGCCGAAGGCCATTGCCTTGCCGCCTCCCGACTGCATCTGTCGCATGAAGAAGATCCACACGCCGATGAGCAGGAGCATGGGAAACCAGGATATGAAAATGGACTGCCACAATCCCGATTCCTCATCGGGCTTGGCGGTGATCCGGACGTTCTTTTCCCGCAGCGTCTTTACAAGATCGGGATCGTCGGGTGCAAAGGTCTTGAACTCTTTCCCGTCTTTGTAAACGCCGGCAATGTTTTTTCCCTGAATCGTGACGGACGCGACCTTTTCAGCGCGGAGAGCTTCGGAAAATTCGCTGAAGGCAATGCTTTCGTGGTTCTTCTTCGGTTTATTGTATATCTGAAAGATGAACAAACCGAGGAGTATGACCACCAGAATGGTAATGATGCTTTTGTTTGTAGGTCCCTGACCTGTACTTTTTTGCATAGGCCATATTTTACCACAAAATTTGCTTAATTATCAATATTCTCAGCTATTCAGAGTCAGGGTTCAGGTCTCAGGGTGAAGGGATAGGGGAAAAGATGAGAAAAACGCTTGTATTTTCAGGCAGAATAACCCTACGTGTTCCAGCCACGGGAAAAGGTGCGGCAGACTTTGTGACCGTTGCCGTTCCTTGATCCCGGGTTCCTTTTACCACGTGGTTTTTCTTGCATTTCAAAAACCGGTGTGCAATAAGAAAGGGACATCATGAACAAAATCAAGCCCGATACCGCTATCGACCGGAAACCCCGGACAGTTCTTGCGCTCATTGCCTCGCCGAGGACCCTTGGGAATTGTGAGACCTTCACGAAGGAGATCTCCCGCCATATCCCCGAGGTGCACACGCTCAGGCTCATAAGGCTGACAAAGTTGAGGATAGAGGCGTGCCGGGCATGTTACGGCTGTGTTGTGGGCAATGATTGCCCCATAAGGGACGACATGGAGTTCCTCCTTGGCGAGATCGCAAATGCCGACGCCATCATTGTTGCTTCACCCGTCTACTACCTTGGTGCCAATGCGATTATCAAGAACATTCTCGACAGGGGCTTTCTTTTCTTCAGCATTCTTGAGAGGACGTATGGCAAACCCGTGATCCTTCTAAATTTTTTCGGCATGCCGGGACGGGTCGGAATGGCGCCCCAGATGCTCGAGACCTTCGCGGCCTTTCTCGGGCTTTCCGTCAAAGCGAGTCTTTCCATCAAGGCGGCGCTTCCCGGCGAGGCGCTGATGACCAAAGCCGGCGCGGCCCGCGCAGAGCAGTTGGGAAAGGCGCTTTTTTCATCCCGGAAAATAAAGCGGAAAAAGGGTTGTCCCTTCTGCGGCTGCGAGATAATCCGGGTTGCAGGAAAGGCTTTTGTCTGCACCGTCTGCCACGGCACTTTCACCATCGATACGCAGGGCACCTTTGTCCGCAAAAAAGTAGGCGGCATTCTGGGACCTCCCGAACATATGCTTCTGCACCGCGAATGGCTTCGCGGCATGAAACAGCGTTTCGCGGAAAAGAAAAAAGAGATCATGAGAACCATCATCCCCTACAAGAATGAGGGGGAATGGATCGAGCCGGGGTAGAAGACGGTTCTAGTTCAATCTGCAGTTAAGGGGCCCCGAAGGGCCCCTTTCGTTCTTAGAAGAAATACCAGGCTGCGAATCTATACTGATCGACCTGGCCATTGCCATCGGCGAAGCCTGCACCTGTACCTGCGCCCTGGCCCTTGCCGTTGAAACCGGTGAACATCGTCATCCACTGGATACCAAACCTGACTGCCTGGTTTGCATCCCAGAGGAGGTTCGCCGCATAGGTCTGCGTCATGTTGACGCGGTCGCGTGCCGGTGTGTTGCCGGTTCGTGCCCATTCGCTGTAGTTGTACTTCAGGTAGCCATACATGCCGTTGAGCGAGAGGGTGTCGGTGAGCCACCAGGACGCCTGGGCGTAAAGACCGAAAAGCGTCGGGGCCGCTGCATCGAGGCCCGGCCTCAGGTAAGCGCCGTTACTGGGACTGGGGTTACCCGGGGACATCCAATTGTTGCCCGCCACGTTCTGACCGATAAAGAAGTTGCCGTTGAGGAGAACGGCCATTGCCTTGTTACCCTGTTTCTCGGGAATGATAGGTACAGAGTACCTGAATGCGGTTACCCAGGCATTGATTCTATCCGATTTGGTGACGTCGGTGATGGGGGCGGTCAATTCCTCATCTTTGCCGTAGTAGCCGCCAAGCGCGAACTTCATGTTGTGCGAACCGATCTTGCCGCAGCGGTCGGTCCAGTATGCCATCTCGCCCTGGAGCCCCGGCCAGTTGCTTCTGGCGTAGCCGTCATTGTACTGGCGGGTTCCGTCTGACCAGTCCGTCGCGGAGGTAACGCCGACCATGGCGTTGAACTCTTTTCCTATGAAGAACCGGTAGGCGACCTGGGGTGTCCTGATGCCCTTGAGGTACTGGGCGAAGTCATTGGCGCCGATCGCCGATACGTAGTAGGGCATGCCCCACTGCTGCCAGTTTTGGCCGATCATCAATTCTGCCGATTGCCAGTTCATTTTCATGAAGGCATGCCTCAGCTGGAAGCCACCGTACTGGTTGCCTGTTGTCACACCGCGGAAGTCGCCTTCGATGAAGGCGCTCGTCCTGGCGCCCCACAGATCGGGACCCTTGACGAGGAAGTTGAATCGAGTTTCTCCTCCGGTGGCAAAGGTATTGCCATATTCGTCCGCCAGAACTGCCCTGTCGGAGCTGCTGCCCCTGAAGGCCGTCGCGGGACCCGCGTGGGTGTTCTGGGTTGAGTAGCCCAGATCGTATTTTACAAAACCGCCGAATGTAACATCGTATCTGCTCGTTACGCTGGCCGCATTGCTCAATGCCGGGATGACAAGGAGCAGGGCAAGCAGAAGAAAAGTTGTTTTCTTCATAGTTTCCCCCTTTGGGATTTTTAATTATTTTCGAAATTACTGTCGGACAGTGCTTTTTTGAACTGCTCTTTGAATTTACTCTTTGAAGATGTCCCGAAAGACACCCGTTGAATTTACTGGCGCGGCGTCAATGCAGAAATCGTTCGGCTGGGACCCCCTTTCATTAATATTTTTTAATTTTTACCAGCACAGAAAATGTTTGTCAAGAGAAAACAGTTATGGGTAAATAGGTTATAGGTGATAGGAAAACACTCCTTTCCCATTACCCATAACCCATGACCTCTCTTCATAACTTATCTATCGCTTTTACCACTTTGCGGAGCTTTTTGGGGAGTTTGCGGGGGTTGCCTTTTTTTGGGTGACGGTCTTCCTCATAATCATCTTCTTTGGCCTCGAACGTCGGGGTTGCCATCATCCCGGCAAGCTTGACAGGCGTCAGGAAGGCGATGCCTTTTGCCTTTGCCTCATCGATTATGGCGCGGTCGGAACTGACTACGATCAGGCCCGCCGGTCTCTTGCGTATCCAGCCGATGATGACGTCGTCGGCTGTTTCGCCTTCTCTCGAATAGATGACTTCGATCCCTCTGACGTTTTCGCTGTGTCTGCCCGGTGAAACAGTGTCGTAGGCATCGAACACGACCGTTACCCGGGTCGGTTTGGCCTTCTTGTACCGGGCGCACTTTTCCAGAAAGTCCCTCCGGAGAAGGTCCATCGATGCGCCTTTCTGGACTGAGGAGGCGTTGATCCGGTTGATGTAATTGTATCCGTCTATAACGATGTGAACCATAGTGAACCGTTTTGTGTCCAAGGTTTCACGTTTCAAAGAGAAGGAGTAGTCTGGCTTCGGCCGTTTTTTCTGGAGCCTGAAACGTGAAACCCGGAACCACCCTCACTTGTTTTGTCGATCTTCCCCGTAGAAGTCTTTCAGGATTCTGTCCAGGACGCCGTTTATGAACTCCCGGGAGTCTTCGCTGCCGTATTTTTTTCCCATCTCTATGGCCTCATCGATGGCCACCTTCGGAGGGACGTCGCCGGAAAATATCATCTCGAAGACACCGATCCTGAGGACATTCTTGTCCACATAGGCGATTCGGTCTATCCTCCAGTGTTCGCACGCCTTCCGGATGAACCCATCGATTTTTTCCTGGTGAGCGCCGATCCCGACGAGAAGGTGTTTCGCATAATCTACGATATCCTGCTGGTAAGGGAATAGCGAGCAGTACCTAGTGAGGGCCCGTTCGGGATCGTCCCCGGCGGTCTCCACCTGGTAGAGCATTCTCAGGGCTAGCTCTCTCGCTTTCCGTCTGCGCACAAGTTGCTTTCCTTGATGAGGTTGACCATCTCGATGGCCGAGACGGCGGCATCATAACCCTTGTTCCCGGCTTTCGTGCCCGCCCGTTCAATGGCTTGTTCGATACTGTCGCTGGTGATGATCCCGAAGGATATGGGTTTCTCCAGTTCGAGGGAGGATTGGGCGATCCCCTTCGTTACTTCCGATGCGACATAGTGAAAGTGGGGAGTCGCTCCCTTGATCACGGCGCCCAGGCATACGACGGCATCGATCTCTTTCTTTTTGGCGAGCAATTTGGCTGCCAGCGGGATCTCGAAAGAACCGGGGACCCGGTAGATGTCGACCTTGTTCTCGTCTGCCCCATGCCGTTTGAGGGCATCGAGTGCACCTTCTACCAGCCGGTCGGTTATGAAGCTGTTGAACCTGCTTACGACGATTGCAAACCTGAAACCTTTCGCGTTGAGCTTGCCCTCTCGTACCATGTCCACCCCTTATATGTTATTTAGGATATGACCGAGCTTCTTCTGCTTGGTCGTGAGATAGGCGATGTTGTCCTTTGTCGGCACCATTTCAATGGGCACCCGTTCGACAACTGTCAGGCCGTATCCCTCAAGGCCCTTGATCTTCTTGGGATTATTCGTGAGCAGACGCATCTTGCGCACGCCGATATCGCTGAGTATCTGGGCGCCGATCCCGTAGTCCCGAAGATCGGGGGAGAAACCCAGCGCAATGTTTGCCTCGACGGTGTCGTGACCGCAGTCCTGAAGGCTGTAGGCCTTGAGCTTGTTGGCAAGGCCGATCCCGCGCCCTTCCTGGCGCATGTAAACGAAGACACCCTTCTTTTCATGCTCGATCATCTTCAGGGCCTTCTGGAGCTGTTCACCGCAGTCGCAGCGCATGGAGCCGAGGACATCGCCGGTGAAGCACTCGGAATGAACCCGGACAAGCACCGCTTCGTCAGGGCTTATATCTCCCTTCACGAGGGCCAGGTGCGTCTTCTTGTCGATATCGTTTTCGTATGCTATGAGCGTGAACTCGCCGCCGAACCGGGTTGGTATGCGCGTCTCCGCCACGCGGCGAACGAGCCTTTCATTTTTCGTCTTATACTTGATCAGGTCCGCTATGGTGACGATCTTCAGGCCGTGTTTCTCGGCGAAGACCTCGAGGTCGGGCAGACGGGCCATTGTGCCGTCTTCGTTCATGACTTCACAAATTACGCCCGCAGGGTTGAGTCCCGCCAGCCGGGCAAGGTCGACGGATGCCTCGGTATGGCCGACTCGAACGAGCACCCCGCCGCTTCGTGCCGCGAGGGGAAAGATGTGGCCCGGACGTGATATGTCATCGACCGTTGTTTTGGGATCGATAGCGACCTGGACGGTGCGTGCCCGGTCATACGCGGATATGCCCGTAGTGATACCTTCTTTTGCCTCTATCGAGACGGTGAAAGCCGTATTGTACGGAGAGGTGTTGTCCTGGACCATGAGGGGAAGATCGAGTTGTTTTACTCTCTCTTCGGTAAGGGACAGACAGATGAGGCCGCAGGCGTACCGCGCCATAAAGGTGATCGCCTCGGGCGTCACCTTTTCGGCGGCGATCATCACGTCGCCTTCGTTCTCTCTGTCTTCGTCATCGACGATGATGACCATCCTGCCTTCATGAATGTCCTGAAGGACCTCTTCGATGCTTGAAATTGCCATGTGCTACTCTCCTTTTATGAATCCGTGACGGGAAAGAAAGTTAAGGTCGATACCTTTCCCTTCCCGCTTCGCAAGGAAACTTTCAACGTATTTTCCGATAATATCCGTCTCAATATTCATTTTATCCCGCTGGTTCTTTTCGAGAATGGTTGTCCGGGAAGCGGTGTACGGAATAATATTGATCGTGAATTTATTATCACTTTGGTCATTGACTGTCAAGCTTATTCCATCGATCGCAACGGAGCCTTTCTTCACTATGGAGCGTGCTATTCCCGGGGAGATTTCTATCGTTACCCGGATGGAATCACCTTCATTGCGTATGTCGGAAATCGTGCCCGTACCATCGACATGACCGGTCACGATGTGGCCCCCGAAGCGGCCGTCAACGGTCATGGCCCTTTCGAGGTTGACCTTCTGGCCCGTTCTCTTTTCCGTCAGTGTCGTCAGGCGAAGGGTTTCCAGGGATGCATCGACGCTGAACGTCTGCGCACCGATTGCCGTGGCGGTCAGGCACACGCCGTCAACAGCCACGCTGTCGCCTTCCCTCACGCTGCCGGGCTCAAAGGGCGTCTTGATGACAAAAACCCAACTGCCGCTTTTCTTTTCTATCGCCGCGATCGTGCCTATGTCTTCAATGATTCCGGTGAACATAACCCTCTATGTAAATGTTGTCCTTTAGTTTCTTCAATGTCGCAACGTCGATCCGATAGGCGTCCTTGAGAAAGTCGATGCCTTTTCCGCCTACCAGGTTCAATGCTCCCTTGCCGCCTATGATAATGGTGCCGTAGAAAAGCACGACCTTGTCCACAAGTCCTTCCTTTAACAGGGTGCTGTTGACCTCTCCGCCTCCCTCGACAAGGATGCTCGTGATCTCGCGCCGGTACAATTCTTCGCAGATATGTCTGACGGACGCCCTGCCGCTGTCATCCTTCGGTACCCTGATGACCTCGACCCCCAGGGCCCGCAGCCTTGTCTCCTTGTCGGTGCGGGAATCTTCATTGGTAAAGACCCATGTCCTGTATTTTTCGGAGGTCTTGACCACGTCGCAGGCGAGCGGGATCCGAAGCTTGGAATCAAGGATGATCCTGATGGGGATCTTTTTGGGGTTCTTGAGTCTCGGCACGAGCAGCGGGTTGTCGGAGATGACGGTATTGATGCCGACCAGGATGCCGTCATTGATGCAGCGGAGCAGGTTTGCCTGCCGCCGTGATTCCTCGTTGGAGATCCACCGCGAATCGCACGTCTTTGTCGCAATCTTCCCGTCGAGACTCACTGCCGCCTTCATGGTGACGAAGGGCCTTTTCTTTTCCATGGAACCTATGAATGCCTCGTTGAGACGGCGGGCCTCGTCCTCGAATATCCCCACCTTGACGTCGATGCCGGCCTTGCGCAGTTTCTCCACCCCCTTGCCGTTGACCAGCGGGTTGGGATCGAGCATCGCTACAACCACTCTCCTGATCCCGGCGGCGATGACCTGATCGGCGCAGGGTGGTGTTCTGCCGTAATGGACGCAGGGTTCCAGATTGATGTACAGGGTCGCTCCGGCTGCGTTCGCACCGGCATCGTCGATCGCGGCCACCTCGGCGTGAGGAGAACCGGCCTTTTTATGATAGCCCTTGCCGACCACGGTGGAGTCTTTGACAAGAACCGCTCCCACCATGGGATTCGGCGACACCGTACCCAGCCCTTTTCTGGCAAGGGAAAGCGCCATACGCATGTACTGTTCGTCATTCACCGGTCGATCACGCTTCGTTTTTTTTCAGAAGGAGCTCGGTGAGCTCGCTCATGAACTCATTTATATCACGGAACTGCCTGTAAACGGAAGCAAAGCGGACATAGGCGACTTCGTCGAGACTTTTTAATTCATCCATGACCATCTCACCGATCTCGGTCGCTTTCATCTCCCGTTCCCCTTTTTCCAGAAGGTTGTACTCGATCCTCGACACGATCTTCTCAAGATTGGTGACGCTGATAGGCCTCTTTTCGCAGGCCTTCTTCAATCCGCCGAGTATCTTCGCCCTGTCGAAGATCTCCCGCCTTCCATCTTTCTTGACGACGAGTGGCAGTCCCTCCTCGAGTCTTTCCGCCGTGGTAAAGCGCTTGGCGCACTTCAGGCACTCGCGCCTGCGGCGGATCGTATCCATTTCCTTGCTCAGCCTTGAATCAAGGACCTTGCTTTCCATGTAATTGCAGAAAGGACACTTCATAAGGCCACCCCGACCAGTGTTACCTGCTGCCTGACGAAGCCTTTCGTTTTGCCCGGCCGCCAGGCGCCGGAGAATGTTTTCGGGCGGAAGGCTTCTTTTCCTTTACCCGGTCTATCTTGTTTAACAGTATATTCGATTCCCCGATGAGGCTCAAAGAAAGCTCGTCGGGATATCCATCCTCGTAATAGACCTTGGCGATGCCCGCATTTATCAACATCTTGATGCATATTGAGCAGGGCAGGTGGGTGCAATAAAGATGCGCCCCGTTGATGGACACGCCGTGGTATGCCGCCTGAATGATGGCATTCTGTTCGGCGTGGAGGCCCCGGCACAGTTCGTGGCGCTCCCCGGGGGCGATCTTCATCTGCTCTCTCAGACAGGAAACCTCAAGGCAGTGTTTGAGCCCTGAAGGCGCTCCGTTGTAGCCGGTGGCCAGAATTCTCTTGTCTTTCACAATGACGGCCCCCACGTTACGGCGCAGGCAGGTCGATCTCATGGAAACGATCCGTGCTATCTCCATGAAATAGGAATCCCAGTCAGGACGATCGTGGTTCATATGTCATATACGCGTGAGTAGAAGGGAAAACCCTTGCAGAATTCCCGCACCTTTGCGCGTGTACGTTCCATGAATGATGCGTCGGTGGGCCGTTTCAGGACGGCGTCGATCATCTCGCAGATGACCTCCATCTCCTTTACCTTCATGCCGCGGGTGGTAACGGCGGGAGTCCCTATCCTGATGCCGCTCGCAATGTTGGGACTTCTGGTATCGAAGGGGATGAGGTTCTTGTTGACCATGATGCCGCTCGCCTCAAGGGCTATCTGGGCCTCATTTCCCGTCACATTTTTCGGCGTGAGGTCGACGAGGAAGAGGTGGTTGTCGGTGCCTCCCGATACGATGCGGAAGCCGAGATCGGCCATGCATTTCGCCATGTGGTCTGCATTTATAATGATCTGGCGCTGGTAATCCTTGAACTCCTCGGTCATTGCCTGCTGGAGGGCAACGGCCTTTGCGGCGATGACGTGCATCAGCGGCCCCCCCTGGATGCCGGGGAAGACGGCGGAGTCGATCTTTTTCGCCAGGTCCGCGTCGCACATAACCAGGCCGCCCCTCGGACCCCTCAAGGTCTTGTGTGTCGTCGTCGTGGTAAAATGGGCGTGCCCGATCGGGCTTGGATGGAGACCTGCCGCGACCAAGCCGGCAATGTGGGCGATATCGGCCATGAAATAGGCCCCCACCTCGTCGGCGATCTGCCTGAACTTTTCAAAATCTATGGTTTTCGAATAGGCGCTGGCGCCTGCTATGATGAGTTTTGGTTTCTCCCTGAGCGCTATGGTCCGGATCTCGTCATAATCGAGCATCTCGTCTTTGGCCGATACCGCGTAGGATACCGCGTGGTACCATTTACCGGAAAAGCTCGGTTTTGCTCCGTGGGTCAGATGACCCCCGTGGGCGATGTCCATTCCAAGGACCGTATCGCCGTGCTGAAGGACAGCGTAAAAGACGGCCATATTCGCCGATGAGCCCGAATGGGGCTGGACGTTCGCGTGCTCGGCCCCGAAAAGTGTTTTTGCGCGCTCGATGGCGATGCTCTCTATCTCATCGAGATACCGGCAGCCGCTGTAATATCGTTTGGACGGATACCCTTCGGCATATTTGTTCGTGAGGACGCAACCCTGAACGGCAAGGACATCTTCGTCAACATAGTTTTCGGAAGCGATGAGTATAAGGCTGTATTCCTCGCGATCCAGTTCGCGCCGTATAAGCTCGAACACCCTGGTGTCTTTTCCGTCAAGTTTCATATTTTACCTGTCCGTGTTTTTTTCAAAAGCCTCTATTTTCTTGATCCTGCCAAGGTGCCTGCCCCCTTCGAAATCCGTGGAAAGCCAGGCCTTTACGATTTCTTCGGCGAGTCCCTTTCCGGTGACTCTTCCTCCGAGGACGAGCACATTGGCATCGAGGTGCTTTCTGCTTTGTATGGCCGTGTAGAGGTCAAAGACCAGCGCGGCACGGATGCCTTTAACTTTGTTGGCCGCGACACTCATGCCGATCCCTGTTCCGCAGACCAGTATGCCCCGGTCCGCGCCTCCCGCAGCGACCAGCTTCGCGACCTCAAAACCGAGATCGGGATAATCGACGGAAGCCGGGGAGTGCGTCCCCAGATCCGTCACCTCGTAATCGGTGGCCGCGAGCAGGGTTTTTATGTTTTCTTTAAGCTCCAGGCCGGCGTGGTCCGAGCCAATAGCTATCTTCACCCTTCAAACCTCCTCAGAACCAGAACGCAGTTCGTACCCCCGAAGCCGAAGGAATCGGAGATGGCCACGTTTATGTCATG
>DIFE01000046.1:0-17654 GCA_002418985.1 Deltaproteobacteria bacterium UBA5756 | reverse complement strand
TAATTGATCGTCGGCGGGCAAACCCGGTCCCTGATGGCCAGCGCGCTGAAGATGGCCTCGATGGCGCCCGCGGCACCGAGAAGGTGACCCGTCATGGACTTGGTCGAACTGACGGGAATCTTGTAAGCGCGTTCTCCGAAGACCTTTTTGATAGCCAGCGTTTCCGTCTGGTCGTTGAGGTCCGTGGAGGTCCCATGGGCGTTGATGTAGTCCACCGCCTCAGGGCCGAGCCCGGCATCGCGCAGCGCCATGTTGATACAACGGATGAATCCGTCCCCGTCAGGGCACGGGGCCGTTATGTGATATGCGTCCCCGTTATATCCGTATCCCATGAGTTCCGCGTAGATCTTCGCGCCTCTTTTGCGGGCGTGTTCCAATTCTTCAAGGATTACGATACCGGCGCCTTCGGCCACCACGAAACCGTCGCGGTCCTTGTCGAACGGCCGCGAGGCCTTCTCGGGCTCACTGTTCCTGGTTGAAAGGGCCTTCATCGCATTGAAACCGCCCACCGTCAACGGGGTCAGGTTGGCCTCGCACCCGCCCGCCACCATCATATCGGCATCGCCGTACTGGATGATCCTCGCTGCGTCGCCGATCGAATGAGCGCCTGTAGCGCAGGCCGTCACGATGCAGAGATTGGGCCCTTTTATGCCGTACTGGATGGCGATATGGCCGGGCGCCTCGTTTGCAATGAGCATGGGAATGAAGAAGGGCGAGATACGCCCCGGTCCTCTTTCCAGGTAAATGCTGTGATATTTTTCAAGGGTCGGCAGGCCGCCAAGGCCTGTGCCGACCACCACCCCGGCCCGTTCGGCATCTTCTTTCGAAATGTCGAGGCCGGAATCTTCCATGGCTATTTTTGTCGCGGCGAGGGCATACTGGATGAAAAGGTCCATCCGCTTCATCTCTTTGACCGAGACATACTCCTCGGCCTTGAAGTCCCTAACCTCGCCGGCTATTTTAGTATCATGGTGCGTACTATCGAATCTCGTTAGCGGTGTGATCCCCGATTCCCCGTCGAGAATCCTTTTCCAGACATTATCCGTCCCTACGCCGAGGGGAGTCACAAGACCAACACCGGTGATGACAACCCTTCTTTTCAAACGACACCTCGTTGAATTATTTGCCTGCCAGGCGATCTTCAATGTATCGGATCGCATCACCGACCGTTTCCATCTTCTCTGCGTCCTCGTCGGGGATCTCTATGCTGTACTCGTCTTCCAGTGCCATAATAAGCTCAACGATATCTAGAGAATCGGCGCCGAGGTCATCAATGAACTTAGCTTCCGGAACAACTTCCGATTCGCTTACCCCGAGCTGATCCACGATCATCTTCTTTACTTTTTCAGTTACTGGCATTAAGCCACCTCCTTGTTTTATTGAAAATTCCTTCAAGCTCCCCCGGAATCCGCCGCTTCGACGGTTTACTTCCGGTCATGGGCTTTTTTACATGTACAACCCACCGTTGACATTTATCACCTCCCCCGTCACGTAGCTGCCGTATTTCGAAAGAAGAAAGTATACTACGTTCGCGACGTCCCGGGGTTCCCCGAGCCGTTTGAGCGGAATTGCCCCATACATCGATTCTTTCGTCCTTTCATCGATCATGTCCGTCATCTTTGTCCTGATGAATCCCGGAGCGACGGCGTTGACCCTGATGGACCGCTCCGCATATTCCCTGGCGACGCTCTTGGTGAAGCCGATGATGCCGGCCTTGCTCGCCGCATAGTTGGCCTGCCCGGGGTTTCCCATGACGCCCGCGATGGAAGAGATATTTACGATGCTGCCGCCTGTCTTGAGCATGTGCCTGACGACGGCCTTCGTGCAGTTGAAGACGCTCTTCAGATTCACTCTGATGACGCGGTCCCAGTCCTCTTCTTTCATTCTCACCAGGAGTTTGTCTATGGTGATACCGGCGTTGTTCACGAGATTGTCAATCTTGCCCAGGTCTTTGAGCGCCTGATCGACAGCCCCCTGGACAGCCTGAAAATCCGAGACATCGACACTGTAAATTTCGCAGCGCCTGCCTTTGGATTGAATGGCCTGTCTGGCCTCAGGTCCGTCGATTATATCAAAGATCGCGATGTCGCCGCCCTTGTCGGCGATGAGTTCCGAGATCGCCCTGCCGATACCCTGGGCGCCGCCTGTAACGATCGTCACTGTTCCGTTCATGCTATAAGCCCCTTGACCGATTCTATCTCATCGAATTTTTCGACGTTTACACAGGCAACGCCTGGCACGATCCGCTTCACGAGGTTGGAAAGCACCTTCTGTGGACCTGCCTCGATAAAGACCTCCACGCCTTCGTCAGCCATCTTTCTGACGCATTTTTCCCACAGCACCGGAGAGAACATCTGACGGTAGAGCTTGTCGTCCACCGTGCCTTTTTCTTTCCCGGGGGTCGCGTCGACATTATAGACGACAGGAATGGAAAGATCCCCGTGGCTCAAGTCCGCCAGTTCGCTTTTCAACTGGTCCGCGGCCTCCTGCATGAGCGGAGAATGGAACGGCCCGGAGACGTTGAGGAAGACGGCCTTTTTGTACCCGGTGCCCTTAAGCTTTTCAACGGCTTCCTTCAGCGCCTCGGCGTTCCCTGAAAGGACCACCTGTTCCGCGGAATTGAGGTTTGCGGGAACGGCCACGTAATCGTCGTGGGATATTTCCGCAAGGATCGGCGCGATTTTCTCCATGTCGGCACCGATAAGCGCCACCATACCGCCTTTTCCCTTCGGACAGGCTTCTTCCATGAGAAGCCCTCTCTTTCTGGTGATGGTCAGGGCTTCTTCAAAGGTAAAAAAGCCGCTTGCCAGTAGGGCCGTATATTCGCCAAGGCTGTGGCCGGCGACGAGAAAAGGTTCGACGCCCGCTTCCCTTCTTAAGGCCTCGTAGACGGCATAGCCGACGAGAAGCAGCGATGGCTGCGTGTTATACGTCTGGCGCAGTTCGTCCTCGGGGCCGTTGAAACAAAGATCCGTTATGGGAAAGCCAAGGACCCCGTCGGCCGTGTCGAACATGTCTCGAATGTAGTCGAACCTCTCGTAGAGATCCCTGCCCATGCCGATATACTGGGAACCCTGTCCCGGAAATACTATGCCCGTCTTCTTCATCTATCCTCTCTCGCCGGGTTGTGGATTTTTTTCCTCGCGAGATCAGTGTCTCACGCTATTATTTTTTTCTTCGAGGCCGATGCCTTGATCAGCTCCAGCCCGATTATATTTCTCTGTATCTGGTTCGTGCCCTCGTATATTTGGAGTATCTTGGCATCGCGCATCATCTTCTCGATGGGATACTCCTTCATATAGCCATATCCGCCGAAGACCTGTAGGGCATCGACGACAACTTTCATGGCAACGTCGCTGGGGAAGACCTTGCTCATGGCCGACACCTTGGAGAAATCCTTCGGATTGCTGTCGATGTACCGGGCCACCGAATACACGAGAGCGCGTGCCGCCTCCACCTGTATCGCCATATCGGCGAGCATATGCTGTATCGCCTGAAAGGAGATGATCTTTCTCTCGAACTGTTCCCTTTCACGCGCGTATTGTACTGCCGCGTCAAGTGCGCCGTGGGCAACCCCGACTGCCTGCGCACCTATCCCCGGGCGGGTCCTGTCAAATGTTCTCATCGTTAGGATGAAGCCCAGACCTTCTCTACCTATAACATTTTCCTTCGGAACTTTGCAATCTTGAAATACCAATTCCCGGGTGGCGGATGCCCGGATGCCGAGCTTGTTCTCTTTCTTGCCGAAAGTGAAGCCTTCCATGCCTTTTTCAAGGATGAAAGCCGTGGCACCCCGGCCTCCTTTGGAGCGGTCGGTCATCGCGATTACGGTATAGATGTCGGCCTCGCCGCCGTTGGTTATCCATTGTTTTGTTCCGTTGAGTATATAATAGTCGCCGTCCTTTTTAGCCTCAGTCCGTATGCCCTGGGCATCGCTGCCCGCATTGGCCTCGGTGAGGCCGAAGGCTCCCAGCTTCGACCCGCTGGCTATCTGGGAGAGATATTTCTTCTTCTGTTCCTCCGACCCGCCAAGCAGGATGGGGTAGGCGCCCAGAAGACTGGCCGCATAGCTTACAGATACGCCGAGGCAGGCCTTGCTCAATTCCTCAACGACGATGCAGTTTTCAAAAGATCCCCCTCCCATACCGCCGTATGCCTCGGGGATGCTGACTCCGAAGAGCCCTGTTTCGGCACAATTCTTCATTATGCCCCAGGGAAACTTTCCTGTCTCATCAAGCTCCGCACGAACGGGAACGACCTTTTCCTCTGCTATTCTCCGCGCCAGCGTCCGTATGCTCTTCTGGTCATCCGATAAAAAATAATCCATGTCTTACCTCTCCTTTACTTTCTGCAGCGATTGATAGTCCTGCATGGTCTCATTGATGGATTCCTTGAGGCCTTTTTCAACGAACTTTCTGGCCAGCAGTATGGCATTGCGCATGGCCTTTTCGTTCGATTTTCCGTGACATATGATGCAGACCCCGTCGACCCCCAGAAGAGGTGCGCCGCCGGTCTCGGAATAGTCCGCCTTCTTTTGGAATTCCTTGAAAAGGTCGTTCAACAGGAGGTAACCTATCCTTGCCTTAAGGCTGTTCTTGATACCTTCTTTGAAGAATTTAAAAATAAAATCGGCGACCCCCTCGCTGATCTTGAGTGCTATGTTGCCAACGAAACCGTCGCTTACAACTACGTCGGTCCTTCCGTTGTACATGTCGGTCCCCTCGACGTAGCCCAGGTAGTTGATTCCAAGTTCCTTGATAAGGGAATGGGCCTCCCGGGTCAATTCGTTCCCCTTGGTTTCTTCCTCACCGTTCGAGAGAATACCGACCTTTGGGGAATCGATTCCAAGGACGGAAGCGGCGAAGGCATTGCCCATGAGGGCAAACTGGGCGAGGTGCGTGGGCTTGCAGTCCACCGTGCCGCCGGCGTCGAGGAGAATCGAAACACCTTCTCCCATGCGCGGATGGAGTGTTGCGATCGCGGGCCTGTCCACACCGGGGATCCGGCCGAGGGTAAAAATGGCGAACGCCATCGCCGCGCCGGAATTTCCCGCTGAAACGACGGCCTGGACCTCACCGCCCTTGTGCAATTCGAAAGCCCTGTTCATGGAAGAATCCTTCTTCTTCCTGAGGGCATTCGAAGGGGCCTCGTTCATCCCCACGCAAACGGGTGCGTGGACCATGTCCAGGTTTGCATGGTCCGTCACAAAGGGTTTCATCTTTTCTTCGTCGCCGACGAGAACTATGGAGGCGAGACCTTCGCGGGAAACTGACTGCGCCCCTCTTACGATCTCCTGAGGCGCAAAATCGCCACCCATTCCATCAACGGCAATCCGTATCATCCCTTATCAGGCTTCCTCAACGGCAATGTACTGTTTTCCCTTGTACATTCCGCACTTGGGACAGACGGCATGGGGAAGTTTGGGTTCTTTGCAGTTCGGGCACGCCACGACCGCGACGGGTGATGCCGTGTAATGGGTGCGTCTCTTGTCCCGCCTTGCCTTTGCAGTTTTTCGTTTTGGTACGGCCATAATGTACTCCTTGTCAATTTAAGAAAGATTTTAATTTTTCGCCGAAGAGGCTTAAAGGTGCCTCGGGACAATCACAGGGTTCGGTGTTCCTGTTCTTGCCACAGGATGGGCAGATCCCCTTGCACTCCTCCCTGCAGAGCGGTCTCATCGGCATATTGAGCATTACTTCCTCGTAAACATAGGGATCGAGATCGATTTCGTCACCTGCGTAATAATAGACGTCCAGGTCCTCATTGTGGAGTTCCATCTCCGCGGCGTCGGGGGACTCACTTTTTTCGGTGAGCTTGATGGCCATCCTGAGAGACAGGTCGAGGTCAAAGTCCTCGAGGCACCGCGAACAGGGAAGGGACATCCGGGCAGTGACCGGTCCTTCGATCGTAACCGTATCATCGAATTTCGCCACGGTAAGCTCGTAACTCACCGGCGCAAGCAGTCTGAATTCAGTATCGTCCGTCATCGCGAATCGCTTAATATCCATCTCACCCTTCACGACCAGCACATCTTCTATTTCAGAGAGTCGTATTAGCAAAAGGCCGCCCTTCTTTTGAAGATAGATAATATAAAGAGTTTACCATTTTCTGTCAAGGAAATTAACCTGTTGTAACTGTTGCCTTTTTGTTCGCACCAGGCCTGAAGCCGACCGTTTTGGCGCAAACCCGGGGTCGTTTGCGTACTGTTCATACCGGGTCGCCCAGAAGGGTATGGAGTTGTTTTTCATCGATGGGGATGGCGAGGACCTTCCGTCTGTTTTTCTCGCCCCTCACGATTCTGATCGCCGATTTCCTGACCTTGAGGACATCCGACAGATAGCGTATCAACTCTTCATTCGCCCTGCCTTCCAGCGGCAGGGCCGTAAGTCTCACCGTGATGCCGTCTCCGGTACGCGTTATCGCATTTTTCTTAGCGTTGGGTATTACCCTGATCTCCACGTTCATGACCGTCCCTCAGACTCTGAGAGCAAGCTGGAGAAGGAGCCTCGTGACGAGCTCCTGAAGAAAGATGATAATGAGCATCAGAAAAAAGGGGGCAATATCGACCATGCCGAAACGGGTGGGAAGGATCCTGGATATACGGTACGTAACGGGGTCCACGAGCCTGTAAACGGTTCGGACGATGGGATTATAGGGGTTCGGCCGTATCCATGAAAAAAGGGCCCGGGCGAAGATCACCCAGAAATAGACGGTAAGCGCTCCATTCAGGACCTTGGCAAACCACACGAGAAAGACACCGAAACCGGACATCGTCACACCTACCCCGTAAAAAAGATAACAACCAATAGCCAGCCGAAAAAGACAATAACCTGATGATCATTATTACAATAACCAATCAAAAAAGACAACGATGAACCTCGAAAATCGAACAACAGGTTGAGAAGTCCCTGGTGTCGGCGTTGGTTCCTTGGTCATTTCGGCGGAATACGAGGGGTCGGTCTTCCTGTGACAAGGGTGCCCTCGAGCCTGTCGATTGTTACCTCTACTATCCTGTTTTCAAGCTTCTTATCATAGGGGATGTAAACGGGTATATAGTTGTCGGTATATCCCCGCATATAGTGCCCGAGGTAGCGCTTGCCCTCGGGTATGATGTGCGCTTGCCTGCCGGTGAAGCGCCTGTGAAATGCCTCGCGCTTCTTTGCATCGAGGCGTTTGAGGATCCTGACCCGTTCTTTCTTGGTGCTTTCGGGGACCTTCCCGTCCATAAGGGCCGCCTTTGTGCCCGGCCGCGTCGAAAAAGGGAAGACGTGGAGGTAGTAGGCGCCGCAGGAGTCCAGGAACGCCGCGGTCTCGAGGAAGCGGTCTTCGTTCTCTCCCGGGAAACCTGTTATAACGTCCATGCCGATTCCCGCATCGGGGATCTTCGCCAGGAGCTCGTCCAGGATTGTTCGGATATCGCCTTGCCGGTAGGGTCTTCTCATGGCGGCCAGCACCGTGTCCGAGGCACTTTGAAGGGGAATGTGAAAGCTTTTCGCTACCTTTCGTGAACGGGCGACGGTGTCGATAAACGTGCCGTCGAACATGAGGGGGTCAATGGAACTCAGGCGTATCCTGGGCGGTGTGGGAACATCCTCGAGAAGACGGATGAGCTCGGTGAGGCCGTATTCACGCTGCCCGTCCCTCCAGGCGGAGATCTCGATCCCGGTCAGGACCACCTCCTGAATCCCCTTGTCCCTCAAGGTTTCCATTGCGTCCAGTATCTCTGCAAGGGGCCTGCTGCGCGGAATGCCTCTCGCGTAGGGCACTATGCAGTAGCTGCAAAACCTGTCGCAGCCATCCTGGATTTTGAAGAAAAACCGGGTCTTGCCCTCCATGGTGAATTCCCGGGGCACCTGTTCGATGCTGAAAGATTCCCGGGCAGTGATAAAGGTTCCCCGCGGCCCCGTGTAACGTTCCGCAATGAATTTTTCCGTCTGTCCGAGAACAAGGGCGACCCCGAAATTATCATCGGGGTAAACCTGGCCGTGACAGCCGACCAGGGCACACCTGGCTCCCGGATTCTCTCTTTTTACCCTGTTCAGAAAACGGCGGATGTCCCGGACGGCCCCCCCGGTAACGGTGCAGGCATTGATCACTACGAGACCGGCCCGGTCCATCGGCGCCGGGACAAGCCCGGCCTTCGCCAGGTTCTCGGCTATGACGGAACTGTCCCACTGGTTGGCCTTGCAGCCGGTGGTATGAATGAAAAAGGTCTTTTCCATGGTCACGAGAACAAAACGCTTTTAGTAGGTCCAATAAGTCCCATAAGACCTATTTCTTTTCTATCTTTTGTAAAAAGGTGACATTTCGCGCAACCTGGCTACGATGCCGGGCAGGATATCGATGACGTAGTCTATTTCCTCCCGGGTGTTGTCGCGTCCCAGGCTGAAGCGAAGAGCACTCTGACAGAGATCTCCCGGGATGCCCATTGCCAGGAGTACGTGGGAAGGCTCGGAGGAACCTGACGAGCAGGCTGACCCCGATGATACGGCCACGCCCTTCATGTCTAGGGCGAGAAGGAGAGATTCCGATTCCACGAACTGGAAACTGAGATTCAGTGTATTGGATACTCTTTGGACGGGATGACCGTTCAGCCGCACATGGTCGATGCGTTCAAGAATCCCGTCCAGGAGGCGCTTGCGCAGTGCCTCCATGGCAATCCCTCGTTCGTCCATCTTATCTCCGGCTATCTCGCAGGCCTTGCCGAAGGCAACGATACCGATGACATTCTCCGTTCCGGCCCGTCTCCCCGATTCCTGGTGTCCCCCGTGGATGAGATTGTGCAGGCTAAGGCCTTCACGGACGTAGAGCGCCCCGACTCCCTTTGGGGCGTAGACCTTGTGTCCCGAAAAGCTGGCGAGATCGATGCCAAGGGTTCCGACGTCGACGTCCAGTTTCCCCAGTGCCTGCACCATATCGGAATGAAAAGGGATTTCCTTTTCCCGTGCGATGCGGGCTATATCACCAACGGGCATTACCGTGCCTGTCTCGTTATTGGCGTACATGATGGAGATCAGAATGGTGTCTTTCGTGATGGAACGCCGTACGTCGTCAGGGTCGACAAGGCCATGACCGTCGACGGGAAGGTACGTAACGGTGAAGCCTCTCGTTTCCAGGTACCGGCAGACGTTGAGGACCGCGGGGTGTTCCACCGTTGAAGTAATGATGCGGCCCTTCCCGGCCGCGAGCGCAATCCCCTTTATGGCGTGATTGTCGGCTTCGCTGCCGCAGCTCGTAATGACGATCTCCTCGACCCCGGCGCCGATCGCACCGGCAATTTGCCCGCGAGCCGCTTCATAGGAGGTCCTAACCTCTCTTCCTGCAAAATGGAGGCTTGAGGGGTTTCCGAAGAGCCCGTTCAGGAACGGCCTGATGGCGTCGGCCACCTGCGGATGAACGGGCGTCGTGGCGTTATTGTCCAAATATATCCTAGGTATCGGCACGTTCTACTCGAAGGAGACGTTCATCGCCTTGACGGGACAAACCCGGACGCAGAGCTCGCAGGCGACACAGCGATTATAGTCGAACTCCACCTTCATTATCTTCCTGTCCTTTATGTACAGTGCTTCCGGGGCGCAAACACTGGTGCAGACGCCGCAGTGAACACACTTCGTCTCGTCCCGGTTGATGTCCTGTTCCATGGGTTCCGTATCGATGTCAAGGCCCGTAAGGTATTTCATCCCTTTCTTGAAATTTGTTTCTGTTCCTTCGACCTCGATGACCATCATGGACTCCGCCTTCGGGGATATATTTGCCCTCAGGATGTTGAAAACAAGGTTGAAATCCTTGACGAGCCGGTAAACGATAGGCTTGTCGATGGTATCTTTCTTAAAGCGGAGAATGATCCTCTTCTTCATGCTGGTCCTCGCGTATTCTCTTGAGCCTTGCCGGGCAGACTCGCGGATTTATAGTTCGACGATATCGAGATCACCCCAGGCAGCGAACTGATCGCCGAGGATGATCAATATCCCCGTTATACCGGGGAACTGCTGTCCTTGCTCGACGGCGTCAGCAATATCGTCCTTCTTTTTTACAATATTACCGAGGTAAGTTGCAAGTCCATCGGCAAAGAGACAGGAGTGGCCCAACACGCAAACCGCGTCCGCGTTGCCGAAGCTCAAGGAGTGGCCCACGGTTCCCGACGAGGTGCACACTCCCCGGGGCTCCGGTCCGGGATGGATCTTGATACCGATCCGTTCACTGAAAGGTGAAACGCCGGCATGGACCTGTATGGTGCGCTCCGCCGAAGCTCTCAGATAGATGTCGCCGCCGTTCTCGATGATGAAGTCTTCCGTGAGAGACATGATATCCCGGCCCGTGAACTCGGCCACGGCGCCGGCGACGGTGGCCATCGGCCCGACCCCGATCACGGCCGATGCCTCGATCATTTCACGGATTATGGATGGGGCCAGGCGGTCCTTCGGGACGGGCACCAGGCTCTCCTGAAAAAAAGGCTTCAGCCGTATATATTCCTCGAGCTGGTTGCGGTAAAAGAAGACACGTTCCTTTATGAAAGGGCCGAGATCGCACGATGTACAGCAGAACAAATCTGTTTCCCTGTGTTTTACCTCATAGCAAACGAGCTCGGCAGGTTGTGATATCCGGCGATAGAATCTTTCTTCATACATGCTGACGTGTCACGCTGACGGTCCGTATGGATACAATATTTGTAAATATATCAGGAACATGGGTGGCTGTCAACGAATGTCGTGAAGACTCGGGATACAAGGCGTGAAGCGCCGGGGCGTCACGCGTGCGGCGCGGGACCGGCCGGTCCATTTTGCAGACAAGTGGGATATTCGTAATAAGGTGGATTGATTATAGGAAATCTTTTCGCTATAATGTCCAGATGGAGATAATGTCGGCAAAAGAAGTTTCGAAATATCTCAGGATCAACGAAAAGATGATATACCGGCTGGTACAGGAATCGCGCCTTCCCGCGGTCAGGATCGGCGGCAAGATATCTTTCGCCAAAGAACTCATAGACGATTGGATACTTGAGAACACACAGCGGGAAAAGCTTGTCTTCATAGCCGGAAGCGATGATCCGCTTCTGAAGAAGATCATCGATCTCTTCAACGCGTCCCAGAAAGGAACGACGATCTTTTATGCACCGGTGGGAAGTCTGAGGGGTCTGGAACTTCTTCGGGATCATACCGCATCGGCGTCCTGCGTGCACATTTATGACATGGAGAAGAAGGGCTACACGCTTTCCTATCTCCGAAAGTATCTCGAAAGCGAAAACTATGCCGTCATCAATCTTTTCTTCAGGGAACAGGGGCTTTACCTGCAAAAGGGCAACCCCGCCGGCATAACATCCCTTGGCGACCTGGCCTCGCGCGGCGCGAGCTTCATTAATAGACGAAAAGGGACGGGCACGCGGCTTCTCTTCGATTTTCTCCTCATGGAGGCCGGTATCGAGCCATCGAAGATCAACGGATACGATCGCGAGGCTGAGTCCCACCTTGGCGCCGGCACAGCCGTCGTGCGCGGGACCGCCGACGTCTCCGTGGGCATACGCTTCATTGCCGCCATGCTGAATCTTGATTTTGTGCCCCTTTTCAAGGAACGCTTTGATCTCGTCGTTCCCTATGACCGGTATACAAGTGCGCAGACGAAGGCCTTTCTCGATTTTCTCAACGAGCCCCTTTTTCTGCATTCCATGAAGGACCATGAGGGCTACGACATGTCGCAAACGGGGAGCGTTCTTAACAAAGATGCACGATGACCCGAGGGAGAACCCCTGGTCTTCCGGCTAAAGGCCCTCTCAAGCATGTCCCCCTGTACAGCGAGGAAAATCATTGAAGCCCAAACATCCGGAACCCGTGCGGCGCGTCGATATCGTAGTTGACCCGGGGGCTGAAGAACTTCTTCCCGAAGAGATCTATACCCTCCACTCTCCCTCCGGAATATGGGTTGTGGAAGAGAATTCGAAAACGATCATCAGGGCCTATCCCGAGCACGTCGAAACCTTTCTGTCAGCTATCCGGCAAAGCGGTATACCCATCGGAGCCGTTCGGGTTACCGAGGAGCCCCGTCGTGACTATTCGGAAATGGCCAGGCGGTATTTCCGTCCCATTACCGTTGAAGACATAGTCATCCGGGCGCCCTGGAACTCACAGCGCAAAGGTGTCCGTTATATCACCATCGAACCGGGAATGGCCTTCGGGACGGGCAGGCATGAATCGACACGGCTCATGATCAAGCTTATGAGGGACGTCGACTTTTCAGGAAAGCGTGTCCTCGATATCGGCTGCGGCTCAGGTCTTCTGTCCCTATACGCACACCTTAAGGGTGCTAAATATGTCTATGCCGTCGACAACGACCTGGACGCCGTTCTTTCAGCGCAAAAGAACATGCTCCTCAATGATGCGTCGGATATTGAAATCGTCTGTGCGGACCTCATGGATGTGGGCGGTAAATATGATGTTGTTCTCGCCAATCTCGACATCCGTACGTTTGCCCTGACATCGGGCCACATTATGGGCCTCTGGAAAAGTAAAGGGGTTTTGATCGTTTCAGGCATCATCGGCAGGGAAAGGAAAGAGGCCTTGAAGCTGTTCTTTCCCTGCGAACCGGTGACGGAAGTCAGGAAGAACGCCTGGAGGGGATTCCTTTTTAGAAGATAACCTGATGAGGGTTCACGGGTATCAGGGGTAAAAGCGGAATCAGGCTTATTTTCTTCCGAGCGGCCGGGGCCCTGTGTGCCGAACCTAATTTTTTAGCAGGGGGCGTTTAATGAATATAGGATTTCTCGCCTCACATGGCGGAAGCAATATGCAGGCGATCATTGACGCCTGCAAGGCAGGGAGGCTCAGCGCGGTGCCGGTCGTCGTGATCAGCAACAACGGTGAATCCCGGGCCCTGGAGCGCGCAAGGAACGAAGGTATCCCCAGCTATTATTTAAGCGGGAAGACCCATCCCGATCCGGAGAGCCTGGATCAGGCCATTCTGGATGTGCTCATCCTGCACAAGGTTGACGTCGTTGCGCTTGCAGGGTATATGAAGAAACTGGGGCCGAAGACACTCGCCCATTTCAGGGGGCGCATCCTGAACATCCACCCTGCGCTCCTGCCGAAACACGGCGGCAAGGGGATGTACGGCATACGCGTTCACGAGGCGGTCATCGCAGCGGGTGAGACGGAATCCGGGGTAACGGTCCATCTTGTCACCGAGGAATATGACAGGGGCCCCATCCTCGCCCAGGTACGCGTACCCGTCATGCCCGGCGACACGCCCGAGGCATTGGCCGAGCGTGTTCTCGTGCAGGAGCACATCCTCTATCCCGCCACACTCCAGCGGATAGCGACCGGGGACATCGTACTGTAACAGGGACCGTTCGCGCGCCCCGTGTTGGAGCCGCCTTTAAAAACCCGATCTTCTGATCCTCAACCCTCACCGTGTAACGGGACTTAAGGACGGCGCGCTATTCGAACATCGCTTCAGCGAATTCTTTTGCATTGAAGGGGATAAGGTCGTCGACCTTCTCGCCGACGCCTACGTACCGGACGGGTATGCCGAGGAGGTGGGCTATCGGAAGGATGAAACCGCCCTTAGCTGTTCCGTCGAGCTTGGTGATGACAATACCCGTGACCCCGACGGCCTCGTGAAATGTTTTCGCCTGGGCTATTGTGTTCTGTCCGTTCGTGGCATCCACCACCAGGAGGACTTCGTGAGGGGCGCCTTCAATCTCCTTTGAGATGACACGGCGTATCTTTTTCATCTCCTCTATGAGGTTTGCCTTTGTGTGGAGCCTTCCCGCAGTGTCGAGGATGACGATGTCGGTCCCCCGGGATTTCGCGGCCTTGACCGTATCGAAGGCGACCGCCGCCGGGTCGGAGCCGTCGGCATGCTTCACCATTTCGACGTTGAGCCGCTTCGCCCATACATCGAGTTGTTCGATGGCCGCAGCCCGGAAAGTATCGCAGGCACCGAAAAGGACTTTCTTGCCGTCGTTGAGATAGATTCCAGCCATCTTGGCAATGGTTGTTGTCTTGCCAACCCCGTTCACGCCCAGAGCGAGTATGACAAAGGGTTTCCTGCTGTCCGTCGCGATCGGAGATTCGATGGGGGTCAGCAGGTTTTGCACCTCTTCCTTCATGGATGACCTGATGTCGTCCGTTGTCCGGATGAGCCCGCGCCTCCATTTCTCCTTGAGTGCATCGATGAGAAGCTGTGTTGTCTCCAGCCCTGCATCGGCGAGTATCAGTGCCTCTTCGATCTCGTCGAAGGCATCCTCATCGATGGGTTTTCCCGAGACGAACCATTCAATCTTCGTTTTAATCTGGTCCCGTGTTTTTGTCAGGCCGCTCTTTATCTTTTCAAAAAAACCCATGGTATCACCCTTCAGAACTCCCTCGTGTCGCGGGAGTAATAACCTAAATTGTTATATATATAAAGTTCCATGTCCTGTTCGTACCACCGTATCTGCTCGTCCATGATGGCTTCCAGGTACACGCGGTCAATCCTGGCGGATCGCCACATATCCTTTATGTCTTTTATGGATTCAAGGGGGTAGAGACTGTCGTAGCGATCGATATACTCCTTGAGTGCCTTCATTCCCCCGGGGTCGTCGAGGCCAAGGAGGATGAGAGCTTTGTATGCGTACATCCTCAGCGACGTGATCGTGTCCGGCGGGGATTTTTCAGCGCTGGCTATTAAACCGGCTGCCCTGTGGAGATCGTTCTGTCTGTACGCGATAACGGCGAGATACGTGAACGCCGCTCCATCGATGTGACGCGCGGCCGCTTCTTCGAAATACCTCTGTGCTTCGGTGTGCTTTCCTTCATTGAAGAGGTTCTTCCCGCTCCTCAAGTTTCCCGCGTAGATGCCGTAGGTCGTGCAGGAGCTCAGAAGAAGCGAAAGAAGGGCTAGTCCGATTGCGGTGTGTACGGCTTTCCGCATACCTTGCAGATACCTTTTTCGTTTATCACCCCGATGCAGTTCCCGTCGCTGCATAGCACCCTCCTCGAAAAATCATCGTCATCGGCGGGTTCTTCTGAAGCCGGTAACTCAACGGTCAATTCTCGTCCGCAAAGATAACAATAGGCACCAAACCGGAATATGTCTTCTTTGCAGTGCGGGCAGGTTGTTTTCTCAAATTCCTTTGAACATGTTTCGCATAGCATGGTCATTTATCCGCCTTGATCATTTTTGATACCTTACCGTTTTCAAATTCGACGTAAACCGTATCTTTATTATCAGGCATAAGCTTCCAGTCGGGACGGTATGTCCAGAGGATCTTGTTTTCCGGTGTGAGACTTACCATGGTCGGTTCACCCAGTCTCTTGCGCACCTCGTCCTCGTTCATTGAGATAAGGGCGTTTTCCATGGTCGGCTGCGGTTTTCCCGTTATCTTTTTCATGTATGAACAGGAAACCAGAATAAAACACGACAGAAGTATTATACAGGCCCTTGAAAATGCGGGACTTTTAAAACTTTTCCACAATTTTTGTGCAAAAGCTGTTGACAACTTGTAAAAAGGCGTCTGTAACTTATTGATTATACACATACAATCTCTCCTCTGCCCAAGGACCGTGCAAATATTTTTTTTCAATCTTATCAATGCCTTTCGTGATCGGCTTCCATTTTGTCCGTGTTGGATCGCTTTCGGCATACATTATCACGGATAATTCAAATTATCAACGGGTTGCAGGCAGTGCCTGCGGGAAGCCTTTTTAAGGCGTTCCATGACCGCCCGGCCGATTCCTGTCTCCGGCAGCTTTTCCGCATATATGATGTCCACGTCATCCCGATCAAGTTCGATAAGAAAAGAGAAGAAATTAGATGCCGCTTCCCTCAGGTCGCCCGAAGGGGAAAGCACTCTTACGTATTTCGACTTTACCGGTCCCGGCGGATCGCGAAAGGCGAGGTAGGACGACGCCTGCCGCCTGACATCGGCAGGACCGTCGACCAGCCGTAGCGGTTTCATCGGGGCGTAGTGAAAGGGAAGTTCGCCGGGGGTTTCACAGGTTCCGGGCGCCCTTTCGTCCGCGACAATTCTCACGTGTTCCGACAGTTCCTCGACGCTTATGGCACCGTGGCGGTGAATGAACACGCCCTGTTGCCGGAATGACACTATCGTCGATTCGATCCCGTATGCCGAATCCCCGCCGTCGAGGACAAGAGGTACGCGGTCGGCGAAGGATTTCGCCACGTGACGGACCCGTGTGGGACTCATGTAGCCGAAGATGTTGGCGCTCGGAGCCGCGATGGGTTTTTGAAGGGCCCTGATGAGCGAAAGGGCGACGGGATGGGAGGGGATCCGGATCCCTACCGTGGGAAGACCGGCGGTCACTATGTCGAGAACGGAGGCTTTCTTTCTGAGGATCATGGTGAGAGGTCCGGGCCAGAATACCTTCATAAGCCGCCTCGCATCTTCGGGAATATTGCTGACGTATTCGGGGAGACGATCCGGACTGTCAAGGTGCACTATGAGCGGGTCGAAATGAGGTCGTTTCTTCACCTCGAAGATTTTTGCGACGGCATAGGGGTAGAAGGCGATGGCTCCGAGTCCATAGACGGTTTCCGTCGGAAAGGCGACAACATCACCTGCCTCGAGAAGTTCCACCGCTTTAAGGATCGATTCTTTGTCCTTCCCGTTAAGGATTTCCATGGTCGTGTAATCCTGTCCGCGCGGCCGGTACACGAGGCCGACAGGCCTCCCGCTCGCACGTTTCCGGCAGATATAGGAGGGTTTTACTTCGGTTCGATGGGGTTCTGATCCTTGTCTTTTGCCGCTTTTTCTTTCTGATCCGGTGTGACATCGATGGAATCCGGTTCGTTCACGGACTTCTTGAAGCCCTTGATGCCTTTTCCAATCGCCCCACCGATCTCCGAGATCCTGCCGGCGCCGAAAATGAGTACCACGATTACAAGTATTATGATCAGTTCCGGCATTCCCAAGCCAAACATTGCTTCCTCCTCTACATCGAGTTTTCCATCTTGATTATAATAGGAAACAACCAAAATGTATAGAGTTTTGTCGGTTTTTTAGTGGAAATGAAAGTCTTTTTCTGATACTATTCATCTTGGCGGTCCCATCGTCTAGCGGCCCAGGACGTCGGCCTCTCACGCCGAAAACACGAGTTCGATTCTCGTTGGGACCAAATAAAAACGGCCATGTGGTTTTTTAAACCGGAAACATTTTTTCTTGAACGCCTGAACCATGGCGCCGACCTTCTCGGATCCATCACGGAGATATTTGGGCAGCATCACGGACGGATAGGTTCCTTTACCGCCATAGGGGCGGTGAAGAAGGCCCATATTGCGTTTTACGACCAGGAAAGGAAAGAGTACCTGGATTCCGTTATCGATGAACCCGCCGAGATACTCTCCTGCATCGGGAACGTATCCGAGGTGGAGGGGGGGATTTCGGTGCATGCCCACATAACCCTGGGATACCATGACGGCACCTGCCGCGGAGGCCACCTTCTGGAAGGGACGGAAGTATTTGCCTGCGAGCTTTCCGGCTTGATCTTCGAAGGTGAGGTTCTGTGCAGAGAATTCGATGATGTTACGGGGCTGAAGCTCTGGAAACGCGAAGAGTAAAGCGTGAACTGTTAACACTCCGTCAGAATTTCAAAGAATATTTTCGACTGGAACCATGTTCTTAAGTTATCTTTCCCTAATCCCTTCTGAGTAACTTACCCTCC
>DIFE01000054.1 GCA_002418985.1 Deltaproteobacteria bacterium UBA5756 | reverse complement strand
ATGACCGTGTTTCCGCTCACGGCGCCGATCAGGGCGCCCGCGCTGGCGCCGATGGCGCCGCCGCTCAGGGTCCGCTGCTGGGTGTCCGACATTCCCGAACAGCCGGAAATGCCGAGGACGATGGCCAGTGTGAGGACAAGAATGATACCTTTCATGATCGTCTCCCTGTGCATGAACGCATGCCGTTTGTGGTTTCCCGTCCCGTCCGCCGTCACTTGCAGGGCCAGGTCTCCATCAGGAACCGGAACTCAGTTTCCACGGGCTTCTCCCCCATATACTGGGGATGCGCCTTGGCCCACTCGACGAACATGGCGATGGCCTCGTTGCGGGTCGGGGGATTCTCCGGGAAGCAGACGAGCGTGACCCCTTCCGGACCGGCCGCGGCGGCGGCATAATACTGGTAGGCTCCGACCAGGTACCCGTGACAGAAGTTCAAGGCCTGGTTGTAGAGGGGGTCTTTGGGGGCCGCAGTGCAAAGATCGATAAGGTTCTGTGTCGTCTTGACCTCGAAATCCTTCTCCGTGACCGCCCCGGCCAGGGCCGGAAGCGCCAGGAGCGCAGCCAGGACCAACGTCATCACCTTGCTTTTCATGATTCTTCTCCTTGGTTGGATTTCATGACTCCTCAACGCTTTCTAAGAAAAAACCGTACTCAACATATTTCAATATACATACCATCGCTCACAAACTTTCGTCCACCTCCGCAATGCCTGCTCTGCCTGATGTCGCGAAGATGAACATGGCGCCGAGCGCTGTGCGATTTCAACCAAAGGACGCAATATCGTCCCCGAAGGCTTGTCGACCCGGACGATCCGACACCCCCACGATCTGGAAGGACCCAACGCAACGCACCTCCGGCTGGAGAAAATGGGCCCGATGAAAATGCGCAACGAACGAATGCGGTTGCCCATTTTTACGAAACCGGTGTATGAAACGAACAAGTCGTCCTCGCGTGCCTCCCCTCCCCGTCCGTAACGTTCGAACAGCATGCTTCTTGCTCTGCGGTATCGAAGAACGACTGCAGCGAATTCTTCGACCAGGCCCCGGAAAATCCGAGGGAGCGGTCGCAACCCACCCGCAGGTAGGCCCGCAGGAAGGAGTTTCCGTCATGACATCCGAACAGAGGCGACTTGAAGAGGCTCGGGACGGGAAAGCCCCGTGGAAGCACTGGGGGCCGTACCTGAGCGAACGGCAATGGGGCACGGTGCGCGAGGATTACAGCGAGGGCGGCGACGCCTGGAACTTCTTCACCCATGACCACGCCCGCTCCCGGGCCTACCGCTGGGGCGAGGACGGCATCGCGGGCATCAGCGACGACAAGCAGCGGCTGTGCTTCTCCCTGGCTCTGTGGAACGGGCAGGACCCCATCCTCAAGGAGCGCCTCTTCGGCCTGACCAACAGCGAGGGCAACCACGGCGAGGACGTCAAGGAGTACTACTTCTACCTCGACAGCACGCCGACCCACTCCTACATGAAGTGCCTCTACAAGTACCCGCAGGCGGCCTTCCCCTACGAGGACCTGGTCCGCACCAACGCGCGCCGGACACGGGAGGAGATGGAGTACGAGTTGCTCGACACCGGCGTCTTCGACGGGGACCGCTACTTCGACGTCTTCGTGGAGTACGCCAAGGCCGGGCCCGAGGACATCCTGATCCGCGTCACGGCCGAGAACCGGGGCCCGGAGGCGGCGTACCTGCACCTCCTGCCGACGCTGTGGTTCCGCAACGACTGGGCGTCCTGGATCAGCGAGACCAACAGGGCTCCCGAGGCGCCGGAACTCAGGCAGGCTGCGAAGGGGAAAGGGAGCGCCATCTCGGCGGCGCACAGGCTGCTGGGCGAGTTCACCTTATTTTGCGAAGGCGACGCCCCCCTGCTCTTCACCGACAACGTGACCAACAACGACCGCCTCTTCCCCGGCCGCCCCAATTCATCCCCGTACGCCAAGGACGGCATCAACGACTGCGTGGTCTACGGCCGGCAGGCCGCCGTAAACCCGGAAATGCGGGGCACCAAGGCCGCTGCGCACTACCGGCTCACTATCGAGGGCGGCGGGTCCGCAACGATCCGCCTGCGCCTGTCCAAACAGGACAGCCTCCCGCGCCAGCCCTTCGGCAAGGAATTCGACGACATGTTCGCCGCCAGGATGCGGGAAGCGGACGAATTCTATGCAGCCCTGACGCCGCCGTCGGTGGGCGCCGACGCCGCCCTCATCATGCGCCAGGCCCTGGCCGGCATGCTGTGGAGCAAGCAGTTCTACTTCTTCGACGGGGACAGCTGGCTTGAGGAGCACAACTCCCACCCCCTGCATTCGGGGTACCGCAGCGCCCGGAACTCCGAATGGTTCCACATGGTCAACGAGGACGTCATCTCCATGCCCGACAAGTGGGAGTACCCTGGTACGCGGCCTGGGACCTGGCCTTCCACACTCTGCCCCTGGCCATGGCGGACCCGGATTTCGCCAAGGACCAGCTGCAGCTCATGCTGCGCGGCGTCTATCTGCACCCCAGCGGCCAGATGCCCGCCTACGAGTGGAACTTCAGCGACGTGAACCCCCCGGTCCACGCCTGGGCCACGCTCTTTCTGTACCGCACCGAGCTGGCCATGCGCAGAGAGGCGGACATGGAGTACCTCAAGACGACCTTCAACAAGCTCGTCCTCAACTTCACCTGGTGGGTCAACCGCAAGGACCGCTACGGCAAGAACCTGTTCGAGGGCGGCTTTCTGGGCCTCGACAACATCGGCGTCTTCGACCGCAGCGCTCCCCTGCCCACGGGCGGCTACCTGGAACAGGCCGACGGCACGGCGTGGATGGCGCTCTTCACCCAGAACATGAGCGAACTGGCCATCGAACTCGCCGCCTTCGATTCCGATTACCAGGACATGGTGCTCAAATTCGCCGAACATTTCTTCTTCATCGCCGCGGCCATGAACCGGCCCGGCGGCGAAGGGATGTGGGACGAGGAGGACGGGTTCTATTACGACCTGCTCAGGCTGCCCGACGGCAGTTCACAGCGGCTCAAGGTGCGCTCCATGGTCGGGCTGCTCCCCCTGGCCGCGACCACGGTCATCGAAAAGTCGCAGCGGGAGAGCATCCCCGGAGCCATGTCCCAGATCATGCGGCGGCTGAAGCGGATGCCGGAACTCCTCGACTCCATCCACAAGACGGGCCCCGGCCATCTGGGCGTGGCCGAGCGGGGGATCCTGGCCCTGGTCAGCGAGGAGCGCCTGCGGCGCATCCTCTCGAAGATGCTCGACGAGAACGAGTTCCTGGGCCCCTATGGCATCCGCTCGCTCTCCAGATTCCACGAGCGGCACCCCTACCTCTTCCATGTTCAGGGCCAGGAGTACCGGGTGGACTATCTGCCGGCCGAGTCGAACACGGGCATGTTCGGCGGCAACTCCAACTGGCGGGGACCCATCTGGATGCCGGTGAATGCCATGATCATCAGGGCGCTGCTCAACTTTTACCTCTACTATGGGGATAATTTCAAAATTGAATGCCCCACGGGGTCAGGCAGACTGATGAACCTCTTCGAGGTGGCCAGGGAGATCGCAGACCGGCTTACCCGCATATTTCTACGAAATGAGCAAGGCCGACGTCCTGTCTATGGTGGAACAGAAAAATTCCAGACAGATCCTTACTGGCGTGACAACATTCTCTTCTATGAGTATTTCCATGGCGACAACGGCGCCGGCCTGGGCGCAAGCCACCAGACAGGATGGACCGGATTGGTTGCCAAGCTGATCCAGCTCTTTGGATTGCTCGATCCCCAGAAGGCCCTTAGTGTGGGAAAAATGGCAGGCTTCATTGGAAAGTCGCGAAATGGGGTGAAGAAATGAATCCATGGCCGAAAGACCCTGTTATCTATGAGATCAATACATGGTTCTGGTTGCGCGAATTGAGCCAGGAATTCAACCTGTTGAGTCTGGTGTATCAATATTGATAGCCGAATCATCGAGGTAGTTATGAAAAAACCAAATACATCTATTTGGATAATGCTATGGCTCATAGTCTTCTTTTTGACGGGTTGCGCGTCCATTGGGCCGGATTCGGTCGTCCGTGACCGGTCAGATTACACGGCAGCGATTTCCGACTCATGGAAGCGTCAGATGCTCTCAAACATGGTTAAAATCCGCTATGGCGACGCCCCTGTCTTTCTCGATGTCACATCGGTGATTAGCCAGTACCAGGTTGCCGGGCAGATCAATCTTGGCACTACCATAATCAATGATCCCTGGAGCACATCTCAAACCCTGGGGGCAATGGGCCAATACTTCGACCGCCCCACTATTACCTACACCCCCATCATGGGAGATAAGTTTGCCCGAAGCCTTATGACCCCCGTGCCACCCTCGGCCATTCTTAGTCTTATTCAGGGTGAGTACCCGGCAGACCTTGTCCTGCGTATGCTTGTTCAGGAGATCAACGGCATCCGCAACAGGTTCGGGGGAGAAACCCGGAGCCAATCGGCTGATCAGGGGTTTTATGTCCTCCTTCAGAAGATGAGGAGGATTCAATCGGCAGGAGGCGTTGGGATGCGCGTCAACAAGGCGGACAAACAGGAATCGGCACTGCTGATTTTTCGGGGAAAACGGGATCCGGAAATCGAGGCCTTGTCTGCCGAAGTGCGCAGGATAATGGGTCTGAATCCTGCGAGGAACGATTTTAAAGTTGTTTATGGGGCCATCCCCCGGGACGACAAAGAGGTTGCACTCCTGACGAGGTCATTCCTGGAGGTTATCATCGATCTCTCGGCAGACATCGAGGTTCCTGCGGTCCATGTAGAAGAAAAAAGGGTAGGCCCGACACACAGGGAGCATGCGGCGGGAGGCCAGACAATAAAGCCTCTCATCCATATCCGAAGCTCCTCTGCAAGGCCTGAAAACGCATTTATCTCAATACTCTACCGGAATACCTATTTTTGGATAGACGACCGGGACCTGATGTCAAAAAAGATATTCTCTTTCCTGATGTTTGTTTTTACCCTGGTCGAGACCGGGGAGAAAGGAACGACCCCTATTGTGACTGTCCCCACAGGATAAGGTCGATACAGATGGTGGCTGAGAAACTGGAGTCTCAAAAATTACCACCAATCTGAGTATAAATCTTCCCATGGAAATGAAACATGCGGTAATCATGAACCGGTTTACGATACTAAATTCAAACACTAAACAAGGAGAAGCCCTATGAAACGAAATGCAACAACGACAAGTGTCTGTCACATGAATAGGAGGATAGACAGGAAGACGATTCTACTTCTTACTACCCTTGGCCTCATACTCTGCTTCTGCATGCCCGGCCATCTTCGGGCTGCCGGCCCGACTGCCGACGAGGCTTACCGGATCGCAATCGAGGGGTACGTCTATTTCTATCCCTTGATCTCAATGGATGCAACGCGACGCCAGCTGACAAACATCGAGGCGGGAAAAATGGTCGGGCGAGGCCCGATGAACACCTTCACCCATATTCGTGCTTTCCCCACGGCGGAGTTCAGGGAGGTAGTGCGTCCGAATTTCGATACGCTGTACTCCTCGGCGTGGCTGGATTTGACGAAAGAACCCATGATCGTATCTGCACCGGACACACAGGGGCGTTACTACCTGCTCCCTATGTTGGATATGTGGACCGATGTTTTTGCCGTACCGGGTAAGCGAACGAGCGGAACTGCTGCGGCACACTTTGCCGTGGTGCCGCCTGGTTGGCGCGGACGGCTGCCCGAAGGCGTCCAGACCATACAATCGCCCACACCCTGCGTATGGATAATCGGCCGCACGCAGACCAATGGCCCGGCTGATTACGAGGTTGTCCACAAGATTCAGGATGGCTATCGCATCACACCGCTCTCTCAATGGGGGAAGGTGGCATCACCCGTTCCGGTCAAGATCGACCCTGCAGTAGACATGAAGACCCCGCCCTTGGAACAGGTGAACAAGATGCCTGCACGAGAATACTTCACGTACGCCGCCGCGCTCATGACGGCGAACCCGCCCCATGTCACTGATTGGTCGATGGTCACACGCCTCAAACGCATAGGAATAGAACAAGGTAAGACCTTCAATTGGGACGTACTTGATGCCAATGTTAAAGAGGCAATCGCAAAAGCGGCAGCGGATGGACTGAAGGCTATGTATGCCAAGCTGCCGACGCTCGCCCGTGTCGTGAATGGATGGCAGATGAACACTGACACGATGGGGGTATATGGCAACTACTACCTGAAGCGTGCCATCGTCGCCATGGTTGGTCTGGGGGCGAACCAGCCGGACGATGCCGTCTATCCACTTAATATTGGCGACGCGGATGGTCAGCCGCTCAAGGGCTACAACAAATACGTCCTCCACTTCACCAAGGATGAGCTACCTCCTGCGGATGCGTTCTGGTCGGTCACCATGTACGACGAGGCCGGATTCCAGGTGCCTAATCCGCTCAATCGCTTCGCGATCGGGGACCGAGACAAGTTGAAATACAACCCCGATGGCTCCCTTGACATCTATATCCAGCACGAATCGCCTGGCAGCGACAAAGAATCGAACTGGCTTCCCGCACCGGCATCCGGCACCCTTGGTGTGACTATGAGAGTCTACGCCCCGAAACCTGCGGCGATTTACGGAAAATGGGCACCTCCCGCAATCCAGCTGGTAGAGGGTAAGCATGAACCCTTGCCGCAATGAGCAGTTTAAGTCGGGAATAGTAAGTCTACAGTGTGCAGTGAAAATGGCAGGGGCATTCATGATTACCACGAGCAAGATCTAGATGCGAACAATGAAATTCCCCGGGGCTGGATGGCGTTCCTCGGATACGCCCTGGCCCTGGTTCTACTCCCGACAGTGGCCTGTTATACCGGGCCGTTACGATCTTCCCCTTGTGGATTACCCTGATCAGCGTGTATATCCTCATAGCGAATCTCCGGCCCAAGACAGCAACTTGAAGCAGAAGGTTTCATCATGACGAATGAACAGACACATCCCGTTCCTGATAGCAGCATCGTACCACAGGGTCTCCATGTGGTGGCCAAGCCCGTAGGGCCGTTGTGCAATCTTAACTGTGAGTATTGCTTTTATCTCGAGAAGAAGGCCTTGTTTGCCCCGGACGAGCGGTATAGCATGTCAGATGAGGTGCTTCGCGCTTTTATCATCAATTACATCTCGTCCCAACCTACTCCGGTGGTGGAATTTGTCTGGCAGGGAGGTGAGCCGACCCTTTTGGGGATTGATTTCTTCAAGAAAATCATCGAGCTACAGAAGCCCTTTGCCGGGACAAAAACCGTCACAAACTCCCTCCAGACAAACGGTACGCTCCTCACTGACAAGTGGTGCGAGTTTTTAAAGATGCACAACTTCATGGTAGGGATCAGCCTTGACGGCCCAAAGGAAATCCATGACCGGTATCGCCTCGACCGGAAAGGAGCGGGGAGTTTCGACCTGGTTATGTGCGGGCTCAAGCTACTTCAGAAACACGAAGTCGAATATAATGTTCTGGCCTGTGTTGCCAGGGAAACGGCTCACAAGCCCCTTGATGTATATCTCTTCTTCAAGAGTCAAGGGGTAGAATTTATCCAGTTTTCTCCGGTCGTGGAGAGGTTGCCTGATTCGTCGAGCACAGAGCTAGGTCTGCGCCTTGCCGGGCCAGCCTCGCTGAAGGAAAAGAAGGAGGATACTGAAGTTACGCCTTGGTCGGTCATTCCGGAAGAGTATGGTGATTTCCTCATAGCGATTTACGAAGAATGGGTGCGCAATGACGTGGGAAAAATTTTTGTAATGAACTTTGAGTGGGCCCTCAACGCCTGGATCGGCAACCCTTCGCCCGTCTGTGTCCATGCAAAACAGTGTGGACACTCTCTCGTCATCGAACACAACGGCGATGTCTTTGCCTGTGACCATTGTGTTTATCCCCAGTACAAGCTGGGCAACATCACGGTGGACAACCTGAGGGATATGGCTGAGAAATCACTTCAATCTGGCTTCGGAGTTATCAAGGAAACAGCACTGCCGGGCTGGTGCAGGGAGTGTGACGTGCTGGCAGCATGTCAGGGCGGCTGCCCAAAACATCGTTTTGTGACGACTTACCATGATGAACCCGGACTTCATTATCTCTGTGAAGGATACAAGAAGTTCTTTCTTCACATTCGCAAATATCTGAGAGTTATGGCCACTCTTCTTGAAAACGGACTTCCGGCTTCCCGTGTTATGGACGCTATCAAGGGACCCCTGGTGATAAGATTAAAGAACGGTGATCAGTGAGCAGTGAGCAGTTAGCAGCCAGTTGCCAGGGTATTACCATTTAGAGGAGGACTAAACCCTAACTTGTCATTCCGAAAGAAGATCTCAACCGGTTTTAATATTGGAAGAAGATCCTACCCCCGCTGTCATTCCGAAGGAAGATCCCCCCTTCCATTGTCATTCCGAAGGAGCAACGCGACTGAGGAATCTTACACCTGGAGAAGGACCGACAAAGATGCCCTGCTGGGATTAAGATTTCTCACTATGTTCGAAATGACATAAAGGTGAGATACGAAATGACACATCGTGGTAAGAGATACGAAGTACAGAGGCAAGATACGAAATGACATGTAAGGTAAAACATTAAAGTAAGATTCGGAGTAACACAAAGAAATACGGCGAAATAACAAAGAAAATAAGAATGACAAAAAGGTAAGACTTCAAATAACAAAAAGATAGAATGAAAAATTGGACGGTGCTGACAGATGACTACTTGGTAGGAAGGAGGAGAGGACGGCCATGAGAAAAGGAAATGGATTTTTCTGGATGTTTTTAGGGGTTGTGGGTGTCCTTTTCGCTGGTTGCGTATCAATAGGCCCAGGGTCAGTGACCCGTGACCGGTTTGACTATATGACCACAATCTCGGATTCATGGGAAAGCCAAATGCTCCTTAACCTTGTAAAGGGACGGTATGGTCATGCACCGGTGTTTCTTGATGTTGCCTCCGTGATTAGCCAGTATGCATTGCAGACCCAGGCGGATGTGCGGGCTTCTTTTTCGTCACCGCTTACCAACCGTTTTACTGGTGATGCTTTTGCGAATACGCTGTCTCTGGGAGGTCTGGGATCATACACTGACCGTCCCACCATCACCTATAATCCCCTCACGGGAGAAAAGTTTGCCCGGAGCCTCATGGCCCCAATCCCGCCCGCGGCCATCCTTAACCTCGTCCAGGCAGGTTATCCGGTTGACCTTCTGTTCCGTGTATGTGTTCAGTCCATAAACGGCATTCAAAATAGTTTTGGTGGTGTAGCAAACACGCATGACGCAGACCCTGAGTTTCATTCCCTGATTGACAAGATGAGAAGATTGCAAGGAACGGGGGATATCGGGACAAGAATCCAGAAGACGGGAGAAAAAGATGGAACTAAAATTGTTCTTCGTTGGAGGGAGGATAAAGCGCTCGATCCGGATAAGACAGATGTCCTCAAACTGCTGGGTCTTGACCGGAATGCCAAAGAATTCAGGGTAATCTACGGAGTTGTTCCGTCGGACGATAAGGAAATTGCCATTGTGAGCCGTTCGATGCTGCAGATCATGATCGATCTTGCCTCTACCATCGAAGTACCCGAAGAGCATGTGGCCGACAAACGTGTCACACCCACATTTCGAGAGAAGGCCTCTGATGGCCGACCCATTGCGCCACTCGTTCGGATTCAGAGCTCTCAAGAAAAGCCCAGGGATGCATTCGTTGCCGTACCTTTCCGCAATTATTGGTTCTGGATTGACGATAAGGATGTCCTGTCCAAGAATGTATTCTCCTTTCTCATGTTTATCTTCACGCTCACGGAAACCGGCGGCAAGGAGGGGGTTCCTATTGTGACGATTCCCGCTGGGTAGGAGAAGAGGGAAAAGTGGTCAGTAATTCAATAATCTCATTCACCCACGCAAACAATGTCCGGGTACCCTGCGTCGACAGCAGGGTGGCACGTGGACCTCTGCGTGGCTTGCGTCTTTTAGTGGGAATCCATATGCGAGCACGGCGAGCATGAAGGGGAGACTCTGACGGCTTTGCAGGCAGAGGGGGCGACGCAAGCCCTGGTAATAGAGAATAAATGCGAGAGACTGAGAAGTGGAAATTGGGAGAAATGAGAGACCACCGGGACTTGATAAGATGTTTGGCTTCGTTGGCAGGCGTAATCGTGTTCTTGTTTGTGGGTGTAAAAGCACATGCAGGAGAGATCGAGCCGAGAGCCTATGTCAATACACCGGTGGGAATCAATTTCCTGCTCGCTGGTTATGCCTATACGGACGG
>DIFE01000051.1 GCA_002418985.1 Deltaproteobacteria bacterium UBA5756 | reverse complement strand
AGCATAAGAGAGAATCAACGACTGCCGGATAAGGCAACCTGGTTTAGAAGTGCGGGATTTACCTGTCCTGAATCATTGTTTTATAAGGAACGCATCTTGGGAAACGGATTATCCTGGACAGCAGTGGGTAATAGGGAATAGGCCTTTTCCATCACCTATCACCTATCTCATTCTTTTCCACCGTCAATTTGTTCCCATCGGTACAGATCGTGATGCAGCCGTCGCGGTCTGTCCTGTAAAGGGGTACCGGCAGGGAGGCATAGCGGGCGATGGTATCGGCGGAGGGTATCCCCCTGATGCCGGGGCCGACACTCAGTACGGCTACCTCAGGGTCTACGGCACGGATGAAATGGGGCGTGCTCGAATAGCGGCTTCCATGATGAGGCACCTTCAAAACCGAAGACTTTAGCGATGCCTCGGAGAAGATCAGTGCTTTTTCGACACCTTCACCGATATCGCCGGTGAAAAGAAAGCTCCGTGTACCCAAGGTCATTTTCAAAACGACGGATGCGTCATTAAGATCCGAAATGATACTGTCGGCAAGAGGCCCAAGAACCTCTATGTCGGGGCCGAAAGGGACCCGGAGCACATCACCCCCGGCCAGGCGCAGGGATGGGATGTTCCTTTCCCTGAGGACGTCTTCGACGCCCTGTGATTGAGATCCTTCGGCAATGTTCCTTCCCGCGGCAAATGCATTGACGCGAAAATATCTGAGGATGTGTCTGAGCCCGGCCAGGTGATCCTCGTGGGGATGGGTGTTCACGACGTAGTCGAGGGTGGTTATTTTTTTTGCCAGGAGAAGAGGGGCAACGACCATCTTCCCTGTATCGAAATCGCTGCCATGAAAGCCGCCTCCGTCGATAAGAAGCCGCAAGCCGCGCGGCCCTTCAATAAGTATCGCATCGCCAAGCCCCACATCTATATAGCTTACACACAGATCGTCATTATGGAAACGCTTCTGGCAGGCCAGCCCGGCAGCAATCACGACAAGGGGAAGAATAAGGGCAAAGAAACCGAACCTGACGAGCCGCGTCCTGATGAAGAGAAGAGAAAGGGCGGCGATCAAATAGAGAAGCGCCTCTGCAAGATTCGGCCGGACGATGGGGTATATGTATCCCCAGTTCAGCTTGTCCAGTATGGTAATAGTCACCCCGACGATTGCACCGGAAAGTTGCAGCAAATGCTCCCCGAAGGGCACGATGAGGCCGCAAAGGGCAAGCGGAGTCGAAAGAAAGCACATGAGCGGGACGGCCATGAGATTGTGGAGAACGCTTAAGGGATTAAAACCGTGAAAGTGGTAAAGGACGGCGGGCAGTGTTCCCAGCGTGGCTGTCACGGTTACGATCATCAGCGAGACTGGCCACCTGACAAGGCGATGAATCTTTGAGAGGGGTGAATGGATAATCCGGCTGACGAGAATGATGAAAAGAACGCTGATGAATGTCAACTGGAAGGATGGAGTGAAGATCGAATGAGGAAAGATCACAAGTATGGCAAGGGCGCTCAGGAACAACGCATTTACGGTATGTCGGCCTCGTTCGAAGGAAAGAGCGAGCATATAGATGACGATCATGATCGTTGCCCTGATGGTGGGAACACCTGAACCGGCGGTAAACATGAAGAGGACGGCAAAAGGTATCGTCAGAAGGGCGGCATACCTGCGATCATCTCCATTTTGCCGCATTCGGTGATGCCTGCGGAAGGCAAACCTTGCGAGAAAGAAGAAAAAGCCCGTGACGACGCCCAGGTGTGAACCCGATATGGAAAGGATGTGTGATGTCCCGGTTTCGAGAAAGAGTGTCCTTGTCTCATCGGCGATCCCTGCCGTATCACCCAGCGTGAGCGCCTTGAGCACACCCGCCTGGGGGGCCGTGCTTGCGTCGATCTTACCAGCAAGATATCTTCTCCAACTATTGATCAGTTTGTTTCCCGGCTGCAGCGATACTATCTCACCGCGGCGTATCTCGTAGAACGTTCCCTCCAGCCTCTTTATCCATCTCCGGGAGATGTGATGGGGGTTCTTGAAGGTAGGCGCTGCTTCCCGTAGGGAGCCGAAGATAGCCAATCTGTCGCCGATGTCCGCCGGCTGGTCGGATCGGATGAGAGCGCGTGAGCCCGCAACGCCGGAGGGTGTATCCAGTTCGACAACCTTGCTGTTTCCTGAGGACTCAACAACTGTTCCCCGGTAAATCGAAGGTGCCGCGTCGACGGGGTACAGGGGCTGATTGAGCAGGACCAGGGCCACCCTGAACATACCCGCCAGAAGAAAAGCAGCGACAAGCACGTATGAGGTCAGCCGGGCCCGGTTTCCTGAAAGGAGAAAGGGGATAAGCACAACGAGCACGCAAAGGAAAATCAGTATCGGGAAAAAGGGAAAAGGATGAACGGCCTCTATATATATGCCGGTGAGGAAGGCAAGGACCGAGGCTATGAACAAGCTTTGAGAATACCCATTAACAGGAACTGCGCGTTTGTGCCGAGGTCGGCTATGTAATATCCCCCTTCGAGGACACAGAAGAGGCGGCGGTTAGCCGTCGCAAGAGAAGAACCGATCCTGTGATAGTCTTCGCCGTAAAGCAATCCCCCCCAATCGCGGACGTAGGTGTCAAAACCTACGGAACACCCAAGAATATCGTACGAGGAGCCATCGGATAGGGCTTCGTCGAGGTCTCTGAAGAAACCTTCGCGGGAACGTGCATCGATGTTTCTGAAGGTGATGCGGGGATCCGATCGGACGATGTCGTATGTGCCGTTGCCGTAATGGAGGTCTATATCCACTATGAGTGCGTTTTCGATCGTATCGTGGGAGAGCAGGTTTTTTATGGCGATGGCCATATTATTAAAAAAGCAGAAGCCTCCGTTGAAATCGTGGCCCGCATGATGTCCAGGCGGCCTGACGAGCGCAAATGCGGGTTCCCTAAGCGCGGTTTCGGCGGCCATCATAGCGCCACCGGCGGCAAGGATGGCCGTATCGAACACTTCTTTGTTGCGCGCGACGGTCTTGATGAGGCTCTCGCTGTGGCAGAGTGCCAGATCGGACAGGGTGCAGGCTTCCGGTTCGATGAATTCCGCTACATCTTTGATCTTTGCATGAATGAATTCCATCCTGTCAGGATTCTCGCAATCGACCGTGGAGTAGTCAGTTAGAAAGAGAGGGCTGTATATGGTTTTGATCGTTTTCATGTCTTTATTAATCATAAAGACGGGGGCAAGTCAAGAGAAGACGGGTGCCTTTCCTATTCCCTGCATCCTTCTTTCGTGGTATAGTCTTAGCCACTAATGAAACGGATAATTGTTGGAACGGCCGGGCATATCGATCACGGCAAGACGACCCTTATCAGGGCACTGACCGGTATTGACTGCGATCGTCTGAAGGAAGAAAAGGAAAGAGGCATTACTACTGAGCTGGGTTTCGCTCACTGGCATCTGGACGACGATCTTCTTGTCGGGATCGTCGATGTACCCGGTCACGAGAAGTTCGTTCGTCACATGGTTGCGGGTGCGTGGGGTATCGATACAGTGCTCCTTGTTGTCGCGGCCGACGAGGGCGTAATGCCGCAGACCCGCGAGCATCTGGACATTTGCGAGATCCTTGGACTTACGAAGGGTATCGTGGTCATAACGAAGAAAGACCTGGTCGACGAGGAAATGGTTGAACTTGTCGAGGAGGATATCCGGGACTTCCTGAAGGGCAGGGTATTGGAGAATGCCCCGGTTGTTGCTGTCTCCGCGACGACGGGTGAGAATCTCGATGTCCTTAAGAAGATATTGCGCGATATTTCCACGGAGATTGAGGAAAAGTCGAGGGAAGGGATATTCCGGCTGCCCGTGGACAGGGTTTTCACCCTGAGAGGCCTGGGAACGATCGTAACCGGAACGTGTATATCGGGCCACCTTGGCGTTGGTGAAGAGGTGGAGTTGTTTCCGTACGGCAGGAAGGCCAGGGTTCGCAGTATTCAAGCTTATCATGATGACGTGAAAGAGGCGGGCGCCGGCCAGAGGATCGCCCTGAATCTCCAGGGACTGGACAGGCAGGATGTCGAAAGGGGAAGCATGATAGCGAGGCCTGAGACGCTCCTGCTTACTTCACGGATCGATGCCTCGTTGCGGCTTCTGAAGGTGCCGATAAAGCCCATTCGTCACGACAGCATACTGCGTTTCCATATTGCCACAACGCAGGAAGAGGCGCGCTTGGTACTGCTTGACAGCGATCAGATCGAACCCGGGCAGGAGCTCTTTGTACAGTTTGTTTTCAAGAAGCCTATCGTCGTGTTCCCCGGGGACAGGTTTATCCTCCGTGGCTCCTATGCAATCCAGACGGTGGGCGGCGGAAAGGTCCTCGACATCATGCCGTCGAGGCACAAGAGGAAGTCCGACGGACTGGGGAAAATCTATCACACGCTGAACGAAGGCAGCAATCTCGAAAAGGCGGCTTACCACATATTGAAAGGCGGCTTTCAGGGAGTGAAGCAACAGGCCCTCTCGATCCTCACCGGAAAAGATATTACTTCAACGGAGAAACTGGGCGAGGTTCTCCAAAAAGAGGGGACGGTGCGGCTTATTGGAAAGACATATCTCCACGCGGATTACTTTGGGAATTATCAGGAAAGGGTCCTTGGTTTCATTGGAGAATATCATAAGGCGAACCCGCTCAAGATCGGGATACCGAAGGAAGAGCTGCGTATGCGCCTTCCCGTTACCGATGTCCAGGTTTTCCAGGCGGCCTTGGACGAATGCACCGCAGCCGGCCGTATTGTCGTGGAAAAAGACCGTGTGAGCTCTCAGGCTCACGGCAAAGGCACCAGCCAGACCGATGAGTTTGAAAGACGCCTCCTTGAGGCTCTCCTTGCATCGGGCTTTACTCCTCCCGGTCTGAAAGATCTCGCGGGCACGGTCGGGGTTACTGAAAAGAACGCCAGAGAACTTCTCGACCGCCTTGCTTTTCGGGGCGGGGTCGTTAAGGTATCACAGGACATGTATTTTCACAAGGATATGATCGAGCAGTTCAAAGAGAGGGCCGTCGCTTTCCTGCGCCGTCACCAGGAGATGGGTCCCTCGGATTTCAAGTCGGAGCTCAACCTTTCAAGAAAATACCTCATACCTCTTCTGGAGTATCTCGACCAGATCAAACTGACGATCAGAAAAGGGGACAAGAGGGTATTGAGAGGATAGGTTATGGGTAATGGGTTACGGGTCACTGCTGTCCAGGATAATCCGTTTCCCAAAATGCGTTCCTTATAAAACAATAATTCAGGACAGGTAAATCCCGCACTTCAAAACCAGGTTACCTTATCCGGCAGTCATTGATTCTC
>DIFE01000092.1 GCA_002418985.1 Deltaproteobacteria bacterium UBA5756 | reverse complement strand
GGGAAGTAGGTGGTGGATTTGGGTCCCTCTGTTCTCTTGCTTTTGCCTTCCCCGGCATGGTATTTTGTTATCCGTTATGATCAAGGAATGGGAGCTCCTCGAATCCAGGGTAGACAGGGATTACCGTGTATTCCGAATCCAGTCGGAGCTTGCCGTGTCGCCGAGGACGAACAAGGTGGGCACGTTCTATACCATCGATACCCGCGACTGGGTGAACGTCATACCCGTGACTCCCGACGGTAAGATCGTGATGATCAAGCAGTACCGGCACGGCTCGAAAGAAGTGACTCTCGAGATACCCGGCGGGCTCGTGGATGAGCACGATCCCCGTGAAGCGGCGGAGCGTGAATTGCTCGAGGAGACGGGATATCAGGGAAACAGCGCGGAACTCCTCGGCTTCGTCAACCCCAATCCCGCCATATTCAACAATCTCTGTCATACCTACCTTATAGAGAATGCGCAAGAGGTCTCCGAAAAAACGCTCGATCCCAACGAGGATATCGAGGTGGTGCTCATGTCCCCTGAAGAGATACCGGCCATTATAGCGCGCGGCGGCATAAATCATTCCCTGGTGATCGTGGCATTCCATTTCTTCTTCATGAAGAATCCTTGTCTCCGGTGATGACTGAATCAGTAAAAATCCCCGTGATCGGTATTGCAGGCAGGTCGGGCAGCGGCAAGACGACGCTTATCGAAGGGCTGATCCCTTTATTGAGGAAAGCGGGGATTAGTGTTGCCGTAATCAAGCATACCCACCATGATCTCGAATTCGATGTCCCCGGCAAGGACTCATACCGGTTCAAACTGGCAGGTGCGTCGACGGCCGTACTCGTAACCCGGTCCGGAATGGGGATTGTAAAAGATTTTGAGAAGGAACCTTCCCTGGACGAGATCGTTTCGCTCTATGCCACGGATGCCGATGTGGTGATCGTGGAAGGCTTCAAGCATGAAAAGGCACCGAAAATAGAGGTCTACACGAAGGAAAGACCTGAGCCGCCGCTTTGTCTCTCCGGTGACGATACCTACATCGCCATCGTCACCGACGATGACGTCGATGTCCCTTTGCCCCGCTTTACCCGCAACGACGTGAGCTCCATCGCCCGCTTCATAGCAGTTCACATTGTGAAAAAGGATATTCCATGAACGCGGGTGCCCGGTAGATGTCTCTCCACAAGGATGAAGCTATCGTCCTTTCAAAGCGTGCTTGCGGCGAATCGGACAGGATCATTCACCTTTTCGCTCTCCAGGCGGGAAAGGTGTCCGCCATCGCGAAGGGTGCCGGCAAGAGTCAAAAGCGATTCATGAACACCCTGGAGCCCTTCAACCATATCGGTGTCGAATACTTTGAAAAACCGGGCCGCACAATGGTACGGATCGAGAATGCCGATCTGCTGGGAGCCAACAACGGAATCGAAACCAGCATCCGCAGGGCATGCAGCGCGGCTTTTTTCGCCGAATTCGTCGACAGGCTTACAAAGGAAAGGGAGCCGCACGAGCCCCTTTTCAATGCATTAAAAGAATTCATCGACCTTGCCCGGACGAGGGATCCCGCCTATCCCGATATTCTCCACTATCAATTGCTCATGCTCGATATCCTTGGATATCACCCCAATTTCGACACCTGCGTATGCTGCGGAGCTAAGATGGAAGAGAGGCAAAGGCTCCATTTTTCCCGGGAACGCGGCGGCATCCTCTGCGGTGCATGCGCCAGATCGCTGCCGCACAAAAGATGCGCTGAAGGCCTTATACCGGGTTTCCTCGCGGCAAAGGCCATGCGCGGCGGCTTCGCCGACACCTCTCTCGAACGCGAGGCCCAGGAGATAATGGAAGGCTTCATTATCTACCACATAGACGTGGACTTCAGGTCGTACAAACTTCTGAAAAAGCTGGTGTTCTAAACTCGGTTTCGGGTTTCAGGGAACGGCAAAAACCTGTCGGGAGAAGGGTCCCCGTCCGCCTTTATGTCGTTCTTTTCTTCCTGAGGAGGACCATGTTTCCCTCTGCCTGGGTATCATAGCGTTTCGATCGGGCGAGTTCCCTGGAAAGCTCCTCATCGGGGTGCTCCAAAATCATCACCATGGTTCCTTCCGGTTTCAGATAGGTCATTCCCCGTTTTATATAGGCCTTTGTAACCTCCGGGAGAGGGAAAGGGTCTTCCCATATGTGGGTCAGGGATGGCTGGACAAAGATGTAGTCAAAGGCGCCGTCGACGAGGAAGGGGAATTCGATTTCCAGGTGAAAGAAACCATTGCGTCTGGCGATGCGCCTTGCTTCGGCAAACCAGTCACGGGATGTCAGTGAGTTCCAGGAATCACCTTCGGAGCCGAGCATGACGAGGGTCTCATGGATCCTTCTTTCGTCCACCGCCTTGCTGAAGTAGGTGGCCGTGATGAGGTCCATCACGTCGCGTATCCGTCCGCAGTATACCGCCAAACTTTCGGCAAGCTCCTCTCTTATCGCCATGTCCTCCCGTATCTTTTCCGAGAGGGAGAAATAGTGGCGGTACATCTTCCTGATATCGGCGAGGATATCGAGGGGATTTTTCGAAAAGAGACCCATCTGGTTTTTCGTATCCACGTGGGGTACTATGTCGGCAAGGGACATCCCGATCAGGGGATTGCCGAACCTGTGGTTTACCGCATCGGTCCCATACCGGCCCTTCATCGCATACTGCAGGATATCGAAGGCGACGTGAGATTTTTCGATACCGTAGAGCAGCTTCTGCAGGATGTAGGGTTTGAGGGTCTTCTCATCCTCCCATTTTGCGGTGAAGGTGCTCTTGTCGCGATAGGGCAGAATAAAAGAGAAATAAGCGATGCCATCGACAAGGTCCGATGTGATATTGCCGAAGCCGGGTGTCATGTCGAGGATCTTCAGGGAGAGCAGGTCGTCCTTTGCCATGTGCCCCGGTTTTGTTCCGAAGAGTATCTTTTCCAGATCGATGGAGGGGGTTGCCCCCTTTTTATTGAGGAGATAGGAGGATATATCCGCCAGGTTGAAATCGTCGACGGTGTCGGCCGGCGTGGTTCTCTTGGCCACCCATACGTTATTGTCGCTGAGGTAATTCTTCGTTGTGGTAAAGACATCTTCCGCGAAAAGGTCCGAAAGCCCGCCGACGATCCTGGGGAAAACATCGGTTTTTCGCTTGAAGCCTGCGATGGCATTGCGCAATGACGCCTTCTTTTCCTTAAGGCGTCCTATGAGAGATTGACGCTCCCCCTCGTGAAGTTCGACGAGGGTTTTAGACAGGCCGTTCAGGGAAAAGATCTTGCAGAAAAGATGAAGGGCGTCCCTGTCGTTCGTCTCGATGGCTTCTTCCAGGTCAATGGAAAACACCCTCGTTTCATAGGCGAGGGGTTTCTTCATCAGCATCCATTGCTTACCGTTGGTGAGAATGCCCCAGGGCGTCTTCGTGTTCTTCAGGAAATAGAAAAGCTGGTAGAGGGGAATGCGGTTCTCGAAGGCAAGATAAAAACCACTGACCCCCTCCTCGAGATTACGGCCGAAACGTTTTAGCAGCAGAACCCCCAGCGTGTTCTCATAGTATTCGGGAGTTCCCCACAGGGGAGATGTTCGGTCGCGTTGCGTCTCTGTGGCGAAGAGGGCCACGTCGGGCCCCTTTATGGCGTCGTCGAAGTATTTCGGCTTCGACTCGTAGGCGTAACCCAGCATCTTGAGCACGGGCTTTACAAGGTGGATCTCGGTGTGTATCTCGCTGGCGAACTGTTTTATGTCCTGGAATTTTGCCAGTATTTCCAGGAGTGATACATAGACAAGATCTTCCTCGGGAAGGGTGAGGAGCTGTTGAAGCCCTCGACGGGATATGAGCGAGTTGCGCACGATAGCTTTTTGCATAGGATAGAGAAAATAATAAAGGTTTGGAGCCGCTTAGTCAAGGAAAGGCGCGTCCTTTTCATCTTTGTCGATATCCATGTTCTGGATGCGTTTTATCTCTCTCAACTTCATGGCAATGATAACGATAAGGCCGACGATGCCTATCCAGAAGAAAACGAGCGCCTGATAGATCGTATAGCGGTCGTAGGGGGCCGCGGGAAAGACCTCGATTTTCTGATCCGCGCCGAAAAGCCCCCCTGTGTGGACGAGGAAAAGAACAACGATGAGAAGGATCCTGTGGACCATGTATACCCCTAGGTTAAGAAGCCTATTACCGTCATGACGGTGAAATAGACAAGATAGAAGACGCCGATCCAGGTAAACAGGCGACTCTGATGCCCTGCCGCCGACCGTCTGTCAAAAAAGGGTATGAGGAAAAAGAATGCCATGGCGGCGGAGATGATAATTATGGCGATGGTTTCTCCGTTGAGGCCGGCTATCTCGCCGGGAAACAATTTGAGTGTCTGGAAGAGAAACAGGAAGTACCATTCGGGCTTGATATTTTCCGGCGCGGGGGCGAGCGGATCGGCTTTCACTCCGATCTGGGGCGGAAAGAGCGCTGCAAGGGTAACAACAACGCCAAGGCAAATGAGCCACACGATGAGGTCTTTATAAAAAAGGTTCGGAAAGAACGGCTCCGGCTTGCGCTGCCGGTTCTGCTGCGAAAGGGGAACGCTCATGCCGTGGAGCTGAACGAGGACTACGTGAAGCCCGGTGACTGCAACGGTGACAAGGGGAAGGATGGCTACGTGGAAGGCGTAGAAACGTGTCAGCGTCTCGCCCGTCACGTCGAGGTCACCGCGCAGGAAACCCTTCACGAATCCCCCGATAAGGGGAAGATTCCCGGCCCCTCCCGTTGCCACCCTCACCGCCGCGAAGGCCCTCTCGTCCCAGAGCAGAAAATACCCGCTGAGGCCGAAGAAGATGGAGATGGCGAGCATCACGAAACCGGTGACCCAGAGGAGCTCCCTGGGTTTCCGATAAGCCTTGAGGAGAAGGGTGCTGAAAACATGAACGAAGAGGACGGCGATCGCGAGCTGTGCCCCCCAGTGGTGCAGTGAACGGAAGAGCCATCCCATGTTGAGCTTCGTCACGATGTCGACGATGCTCTTGTGGGCGTGTTCCGCCTGCGGGACATAGTAGAGGGCAAGCGCCATGCCCGTTATGAACTGGAATACGAATAGGAAGAGGGTCAGCCCGCCTGCAAAATACCATACGTCCAGACGATGGGAGGGGACGTGTTTGCTCCGGATGATCCCCCGGAGCCCCTCGATGTCGTACCGCTCGCCGACCCAGTCTCTAAGCCTTCGGCAACTCAACCTTCACTCCCTTTTTTGCTATGATAAGCTTGTCGCCCTCGATCGTGATGTCGAAGATCTCGAGGGGCTTCGGCGGAGGCCCCTCGATGTTCTTTCCGTTCTCGTCGAACCAGCCCTTATGGCAGGCGCAATAGAACTTCTTCACGTCAGGCCGGTAGGTTATGTTGCACTCCATGTGGGTGCAGACGCCCTTCAATGCTTGAGTGGCGCCGTCATCCTTCCTGAAGAAAAGACCGAGTTTGCCTCCCCAGGCGAAGGGTTTAACAGAGTTTACCGGGATGTCGAGGAAGTCACCCTTGTTAAGAATCACAAAATCAGGTTCCTTTCCCAGTGTCGGGAAGATGAATCTGAGAAGGGCATAGGCGCTCCCCGCCGCCAGAGCGGCAAGCCAGCCCCCGAAGAGGGTGTTGAGGAACGCCCTGCGCGTCACCAGTGAATAGTCGAGCTTCATTTCTTTGTCCCGAACAGTCTTCTTACTTTTTTTCCGACAAGGGCCTTCCTCAGGCCCACGATGGAATCGGTGGGTCGCACGTCCTTCGGGCAGGCCTCTATGCACTTGAGGACCGTGTCACAGCCCCATACGCCCCTTTCATTGTTCACATCATCCAGCAAAATGTCGGGCCGTTCGTCACGCGAGTCGAGGACAAAGCGTTCCAGCTTGGCAAGCGCCGCCGGACCCAGGTATTCCGGGTCGCGGGCGATAACGGGACATGCCCCGTAGCAGCAGGCGCAGAGAATACAGTTGATGAACTGGTCGATGCGGCTTCTTTCCTCTTCGCTCTGCGCGATCTCTTTCTCCGGATCGGTGCTTTTGCGGATGAGCCAGGGTTTAACCGTCTCGTACATTTTCCAGAAGGGCGTCATGTCGACCACGAGGTCCTTGACGATCTCCATGTTGGGAAGCGGTTCCAGGATGATGGTATTCGTGCCGAAGGATGCCACCTGTGTTCGACACGCGAGGTCGATCCTGCCGTTGATTACCATTGCACACGACCCGCAGACGGCGGATCTGCAGGACGAGCGGAAGGAGAGCGTGCCGTCGATCTCGTCGCGGATTCTGTTCAAGACCCCGAGCACCGTGAGTCCGGGGATGACCTTCACCCGGTATGTCTGAAACCGCGGCGTGTCGTCGGGTTTCTTCCTGTCGGCTCGCAGTATCTTGAATGTATATGCAGAAGCGGTTATCAATACACCCTCTCCATCGGTTTGTAGCGGGTAATGGAAACGTCCCGGAAAGAGATATCGGGGTTTGTGCCATCGGCCATGCGGGCGATGGTATGTTTGAGCCATTTCTCGTCGTCGCGTTTCGGGAAATCCGTGCGAAAATGGGCCCCCCTGCTCTCTTCCCTGAGGAATGCGCCGAGGGCTATCGTATGTGCGACATCGAGCATGTATTCGAGCTCGATGGCGTTCATGAGTTCGTAGTTCATGTGTCTCGACGGCGATGAGATGCCCACGTTGCGGTATCGTTCCTTGATACGTCCGATTTCTTCGAGGGCTTTTTCCGTCTCTGTCCGCTGTCTGAAGATGCCCACGTTGGCGCTCATAGTCTTTGCAAGTTCACCGTGAAGGACAAAGGTCTTCTCGGTCCCCCCGGAGACGAGAGCCGCAATCCTGGCTTCCAGGTCCCCGGCCCTCCGAATGACGATCTTTTCTTTTGGTACCGCGGCGCCCGATGAAAGGTATTCGTCGATGGCGCCGGCGGCGATCTTCCCGAAGACGATCGTTTCGAGCAGGGAATTTCCGCCCAGCCTGTTCCCCCCGTGGACGCTCACGCAGGCGCATTCTCCGGCGGCAAAGAAGCCCTGCACCTCGGTCGCTGTCCTTGCGTTCGTGTCGATCCCTCCCATGGAATAGTGCTGGCAGGGCATGATGGGTATGGGCTCCAAGATGGGATCGATGCCGATGAAATCGAGGCAGATCTTCCGTATGCCCGGCAGTTTGGCCAGGATTTTCTTTTCACCGAGGTGCGTCAGGTCAAGTTTGATATACTTGCCGAGAGGGTGCTCGAAGTACCTGTCCTCGTTTATCTCGGTCTGGATGCTCCGTGAGACGATATCGCGCGGTGCCAGTTCCATCGCCTTCGGGGCATACTTTTCCATGAAACGCTCGCCCTTGTTGTTGACGAGATAACCGCCTTCTCCGCGGCAGGCCTCTGTCATAAGGATGTTCGTGCCGATGAGCCCCGTGGGGTGGAACTGTACGAACTCCATATCCTTCAAGGGGACGCCGGCCTTGTACGCGATGCCGATGCCGCTGCCCGTATTTATGAGCGCGTTGGTCGAATAGAAGTAGACCCGACCGTATCCTCCGGTCGCGAAGATTGTCGCCTTCGCGGCGATAGGTACGATCTGCCCGTTCATGAGGTCAAAGGCGACAACGCCGTGACACACGCCGTCATCTGTCGCGAGCGCCGTCACGTACCATTCGGGATAGACCGTGACGCCCATCATGACGGCCCGTTCGTAGAGAGTATTGAGGAGAACGTGGCCGGTCAGGTCCGTGGAATAGCAGGTCCTGGGATACCCGGCCCCCCCGAAGGGCCTCTGGGCGATGGAGCCGTCGGGAAAGCGGCTGAAGGGGCAGCCCCAGTGCTCCATCTCGTAAACGATACCCGGCGCCTCGCGGCACATGATCTCCACTGCGTCCTGATCGGCAAGGTAGTCGCTGCCCTTGACCGTGTCGAAGGTATGTTTTTCCCACGTGTCGTCCCTGCTGTCGGGATTGTTGGCAAGCGCGGCATTGATGCCGCCCTGGGCAGCGATGGAATGGGACCTTATGGGATGGACCTTGGAGAGAAGGGCCACATCGTATTTCCGGCAAAGGCCGACGGCTGCCCGCAAACCTGCAAGGCCTCCGCCGACTATGACCACATCGTGAGAGACTGTCATCATGAAACGATAAAGTATATGTATAGGAGAATAGCCGATATGAGAGAGGCGGCCGCATTGGAGGCGAGAAAGAGTCTTTTCTCGTCTCTGTAGCCCAGATCCATGACGATGGTACGGATGCCGTAGATGCTGTGGAACGTGAAGAGGACCAGGATCAATACGTCTACAACCGGTTGCCGGTGGAGACTCAGGGCCCAGTCCGGTTTCTTGTCCTGGTTAAAGAGGAAATAGCTGGTCAGTATCTTGATGCCGAAAAGGACAATAAGGCAAACGCCGCTTATTCGGTGAAAAAGCCAGATAAACATGGCTGCTCCTTGGCTCTCTTTTCAAGCAATCACATCATGGCCCTTGCAACTTTGTCAAGAGTTTTTAGAAGAGACGGTGCCGTGAGCGTGCGTGGAGCTTCAGACCCGCGGTTCGGAGAAAATTATGGAAATCGGGTTACAATCTATTATAATGAAGAAAACATCAAGCGAGGAAGGTATGGGAGACTACGACGACGAAAAACCTGACTGGCGGGAGCTGGATCGCCGCAGGGATAGAAGCACCTTTTACGGCAGGCAGGAAAAAGGGGCCGGAAAAAAGAAAGAAGCCCCGAAAGACCGCTGGCAGCAGGGCAGGGTAAAAGACGCCCTGGACCGGCTCTTCAAGGGTGACAAAGGCACCCCCGAACACGACAAGCTCTACGCGAAGCTCCATAACGCCTACGGGTCGGAGGCCTTTGCAAAGCAGGCCGAGAAATACATGGCCAAATACGGCCTGCCTGAGGACGCCGCCACACTTATCCTTTTTCTCGATTTAAAGGAGACCGGCATATGCACAGCCACTCTGGACAAGCTCCTGGAAGTTTATCCATCACTTCCTCCCCGCCAGCAGGAGGACGCCAGGCGGAAGATCTCCATCGCGGCTATGGGACACAGGATCAAAGAGGTTCGCATAAAAGCGCAGGACGTACTCGAGGAACTGGATTCCTGAAACCGTCTACGTGTTCTCCATGACAAAGCGGCTGTAGGAACGGTCGTAGGAGGCCTCACCCTCCCGGGAAAAGAAACAGCCGGGAAGCTGCTTCTTGCTCCTGTGATACGCCACGCATTCACAGCATTTTCCTTTACGGGGGCACGAATCATACGTGCACGTACATGCGGCCGTATTCTTCTCTATTGTGCATTCCATCATATTCACCTCACGTTCGTAATTGATCAACAGTATATAAATAAGATCCGGGAGTTTCAAGGTTCTCTGTTCCGGGGAAACGGGTATCGGCCTTCTCCATTTTTCTGCACGAAAAAAATGGTCTGCCGCGTCTTTTTTTCGTTTCAAAAAGTAATACCCCTGAGTAGTGAAAAACATGTCAGGGGGAATAGTAATGCCATCAATCAAGGTCGGTCGTCTTGTACGATGCACAGTTGTGAAGGATCTGCCCGGCAAGGATACATATCTTGCCCTCATCAAGGGAACGGAACTGCTCGCCTATCTGCCGAAGAGGTACGCCAACCGGACATACGGTCAGGGGGAAGAATTTACGGCCGCAGTGTTCATGATGGCAGAGGGCAAGATCTCTTTGAGCCAGAGATCGCCGCAGTATTTCCGCAGGATTACCGAGGAGACCCTCGCCGAGATCATACGCGCGGGAAAGGTCCGGGTGCGAAAGGCGGCAAGCGTGGTCAACGGCGCCTTTGCCAAGGTTTCCATTGAAGGTCTGGGCAGCGTCGATCCCCTGTCTGCATCTCTTCCCTATCTCGATAAGGTAAAGACCTACACCACCGATACGATCACCGTCGTCAGGTACAGTCCGAACATGAAAGAGTATATAGTCAATTCCCTTGTCCCGGCGCCGGCGGAAAAGGTGAAGCAGGTCCTGTATTCACAAAGCCTGAGGGAGGCCATTGTCAGGGTCGATCCGCAATACTGCGGATTTTTCGTCGGAAAGGGCGGTACCAACGTCGCCACTGCCGCCAAACTTCTCAATGTGAAGATCGTCATAAAGAGCGCTGAACAGGGATTGGCCGGCACAAGGGAAAGGGAGGCGGAGCATGTCAGGACACAATGGTGACAGGGAAAACACCCCTGGTGCGAAGGTGTTCCTGATAGCCCTTGCGGCGTCTGTTATTTCCTCTGTCATTACCATCGCCGTCCACGATGTATTCTTCGCGCAGAAAATAGTCGCCATCGATCTGGCGGACCGCATCGCCTCGCAGAGAGAGGATTATGCCGCGGGAAGGATTACCGCCGGAGAACTGGTGGAGAACATTGATCGTTTGCTGAAGCATATGCAGCAAAAAGCGAAAGGCGAGGTTCTGGTTCTGGAAGAGGCGATCGCCGGCGATGTGAAACATTATGACCTGGGGGCCGCCGTTGCCGATGAGGAGGATGACAGGGAAAGATAGCATAAAATGATCGGACCGCCACGGAGCATGCCTGAAGCTTGACATGTCTTATTGGACATTCTACGCTATTCCAACCGCTTTGTTCGCGCTATGGCGGCAGCAGAAAAATGAACGGAGGCAGGATGGGACAGATCTCGGCGAAATGCACCCATTGCGGAGGAAGCAATATCGTATGTGGCGTGACGGTTGATCAGACTGCGGATGCGGGCAGAATAGGGCTTGCCTACAAAACCAGATTTGTGTTGATGGGCACCGAACAATTTTATGCCGATGTATGTGATGACTGCGGCACCATTGTTCGTCTTTACGTTAAGACCCCGGGCAAGACATGGTATACAAAGTGAAGGACCGGCAACCCGATATCTCTGTTTCACCGGTTTTCGATATGTTTCAGAAACTCCCTGATGCTCTCCACGTAGGCCTCAGGCTCTTCGAACATGCCAAGGTGCGCACTTTTTTCGAATATCCTAAGGGAAGAGTCGGGGACGTGCGAACGGTACCATGCGGTGGCCCCAGGCGTTGCTTCATCGTATCGACCGGCCGTGAAGAACGTGGGGACCTTTATTTCGTGAAGACGGTCGACCCTCTCATATGTCTTCAAGTTTCCTGCAGGGTGGAATTCGCTGACTCCCCACATGATACCGTAAACCTCCGGGTTTGACATTTGAAAGGCGGTCATCAGTTCCGGCGGCCAGGGATTAAGACGGCACATATGATGTTTGAGATACTCCACCACGGCCTCTTCATAATCCTTCGAGGTGGCGTCAATGTCTCCTCTTTCATATCGCCTGATAGCGAGCCTCGTACCCGCGGGAAGTTCCTCAATGAGGGTATTCGCATCTTCCACCCATCGTCTGGAGCTAAGGCACGGGCCGGCAAGAATAAGGCCCTTGACCCCCGGCGGCTGCGTCAGCATGTAGTCGACGGCAAGCATGGTCCCCCAGGAATGCCCGTATATGTGGACCTCTTTCAATTTCAGCGCCGCCCGGAGCTGTGAGAGCTCCTCCACGAACCTTTCGATCCGCCAGAGGTCCCTGTCATCGGGACGGTCCGATCTGCCACAGCCGAGCTGGTCGTAGAAAATAACGGGCCGGTCGGCGGCAATCTTTTCAAGAGGTTTTAGATAATCGCTCGCACTGCCCGGACCGCCATGAAGAAGAATTATGGGCGTAGCGCTACCGGAACCAACGATGCGGTACCATACCTTTCCCCCGGTGACGTCAACGAATCCTTCCCGCTCGGGAAAGCCCGACCCCGTCGAACACGCTGCCTGGACAAGGGCGGCGAAAACAATGAACCACGCCGCCAGATGCCTCTTGAAACAGGGTCTGTTGCCTTGTTTTACGTTGCCGCCCATCTGCCTCCTCCCGTTTATTTCTTGCGGTTCCACGTCTTTTATAACGGTTCCGCCGCATTCATGTCAAGGAGGTGTGGTTTCGACCCCAATCCACCATCAAAATAA
>DIFE01000118.1:15668-22360 GCA_002418985.1 Deltaproteobacteria bacterium UBA5756 | reverse complement strand
GAAGATGCCGGAATGACGGGGGAAGGCAGTGTTGGAATGATGGAGGAAGAATATGGGGGACTATGCGTTAGTTTGTGACTGTCCGGAAAGAGGTTGTCCTTTATATTATTTTGGACAGATGTGGGTAATAGGTTATGCGAAAAGACATGTCTTTTTTGTATCTCCTATCACCCATCACCCGTTTTCATTCCATCGTGTCTTCGCCGGATTCCGATCTATCCACCGGGAAAAACCGATCTTTGTGTGGCCCAGGGTCAGCCCTGCATAGATTCGATGTCCCTGGGGAAGGTGAAGCAGTCTGGGTATCGCGCTGTCATGAGTGCAGGCTGAAACGACATAGCCCGCATAGAAGCTTCCCAGGCCGAGAGCGCACGCTGCGAATGTGGCGTTTTGAAGGGCGAGGTTGGCGTTGGCCTCGGCGAAGCGTATGCGTTTCCCGGCGTGGAAAAGGACAAGGACGGGAGCGTTGTAGAGGATCGTATCGATCCCTTTCTGCATGTTTTCTGCAGTAAGTTCGAACTGGCCGATCCAGCGCGAGAATTCTTCTTTCGTTGTCATGCCGCGCATGAGAAAGATCCTGCGGATAATGGGGTTCTTAAGCCTTCTGGCCGAGTCGCCGAGCCACTTCGCCGTCATGGCGGCAATCCGCCGCAGCCTGTCCCGATTGTCGATGACGATATATTCCGTGCTCTGGGTGTTCTTGGCACTGGGAGCAAAGCGGGCACAGTCGATAACCTTTTCGATAAGCTCTCTTTCAACGGGCTTGTCGAGAAAATTCCTTATGGATCGCCTCGTCCGAATCATCTCCTCAACCTGTTCGAATGAAGGCAGGAGATCCTTTCGAACCTCATGGAGAGCAATTTCTCCAAGGCGCCAGTGCGTGATCGCTCCTGAGGGGCATATCAGCAGGCAGTGCCCGCAATCGTTGCAGAACTCGGGACGGGAAACCTCGGGAACACCCCCGGCCTCACCCTGCGTGAAAACCTTGGGACAGATACGGACGCAAAGTCCGTCTTTCCTGCATTTCCCGCGATCTATCGTAATGAATGCATCCGTCGTCATATCTGCAATCAACCCTGCTTACAGCCTTTTTACCTTCCCTCGAGCGTCATTATTCCCGTCAACTTGTTGACCGTTATCGAAAAAACCAGCTTTTCCTCGTTGTAGCTGTTGGTAAAGTACTTGTGAATCCCTATGAAGGATGCACTGTAAATATCGGACGAATCGTAATCTCCCGTAAGACAGATCACTGACTCCACGTGCCAGTATGTTCTGATGATCTGAGATTCAAGGAGGAATAAGGCAACGTCCCTCAACGCCGGCGAGCCTAATGAAGAAGGCTGAAGCCTTCCAATGTCTTTCCTCTGCCCCGGCTCGATCCGGGTTGCATCCGCCCTGGTCAATGGAGAAAAGTATCTCTTCGACACCGCTGGTTCGCGCGAGCCCTTCTCAATACCCATGAGCATGATTCCCGCTGTCGCATACCGCCGGAGAGCCGGAATCATGTCGAAATCCTGCTGATTCAGATCGACAGCCCTGACGACGGATGAATCCTTCGCGTCCTTTGCGTTCCATTCCCGAAACGGGTCCTCGGTCTTCGTGATACGAACCTCTTCCAGACACGTTTCCTTTTGCCCCGCGAGGGGAGCCGATAGCACGTTCTCAGGACACATCATGTATGTCTGAATAACGAAAACCATAAGGAGCACGGGATACCACAGCATCTTTTTCATCGAACATTCCCTTCCCTGAACCGGCGTTCTGGCGCTGCAAAAAATCTTACCGCAACGATCATGGAAAACACAAGACTCTTAATTCTGCGGCCACTCTCTCACGCAGGGTCAGGTCTGCAATGTAATACTTTCCTGATCGTGAGGAATCTCTTTCAGGAAGGTAAAGGTACCTCGCAAGAAATCATGGAAAAGAATGCCTATGCAAAATAAGATGACCCCCAGGGGAAAGTGCATGCCCTGAACATCGCCGTCGGGAATAACCGGTCACTCCCCCTGACCCGGTTTGCAGACACCGTCGTCTTTCACCGTGATGGTAAGAGGATCGCCGTCAGGCACAAGGCCCTTCAGGCGAATGACATTCGCTCCGACGGTCAGGGTATGATTTTCATAATCGTGGCTTCTTAAACGGATGGCCCCAACGTGGCGGTAAGGCCTCGCCGAGTCGGGCGAATCGGGCTCAAGCCTGTAGTATTCGAAGACACCCGCAGAGGGACTGGCCACCCCGATGATAAAAAGTCCTTTGCCCGGCTCGTATAGAAAGGTCTCCTTTACCGGCGCAAGGTAGATTGAATTTATGAAGTCGAGATGAACGACGGCGCCGTCTTCGACAGGAAGCCGGACGAGAGCTTTGACCCTATCATCTGCCGATATCTCCAGGCAGGCGGCCGCGGCGACTCCCGCCAGCCACATCAGGGACAAAATCCCGATACAGATCCCGGTACGCGCCGTCGCCATCGTTTCACCTCGGGAAGAACGGACTGGGCCCTTCGCCGTCAGGCCTTGAGTCGCTCCACAAGCGTTTTCAGCTCATTCGCCAGGGCCTTGGGCAGACGGTCGCCGAACTGGGAGAAATGTTTCTCCATGTCCTTTGCCTCCTCTTCCCAGGCGGCCTTATCGACCCGCAGCAGCTCTTTCAGGTCTTCCACCGGTACGTCATTCAGACCGGCGAGATCGAGGTCTTCCACCGTCGGCATATAGCCTATGGCGGTTTTCTGTGCCCCTGCCTTGCCGTCGACGCGCTCGCACATCCATTTCAGCACGCGGCTGTTTTCGCCGAAACCCGGCCAGAGCCATCTGCCGTCTTCGGTCTTTCTGAACCAGTTCGTGTAAAAAATCCGGGGGGCTTTGTCGCCGAGTTTCTTGCCCATCTCGAGCCAATGGTCAAAATAATCAGCCATGTGATATCCGCAGAAAGGCTTCATGGCAAAGGGATCGCGCCGCACGTCGCCGATGGAGCCAATGTTTGCGGCCGTCGTCTCCGACGATGCCGTTGCCCCCATGAATACGCCGTGCTCCCAGTTGAATGCCTCGTGGACGAGGGGTACGGTAGAGGCGCGGCGGCCTCCGAAAATGAAAATGTCTATGGGAACGCCTTCGGCTTTTTCCCAGTCGGGGCTGATGATCGGGCACTGGCGGGCCGGCGCTGTGAAACGGGCGTTGGCGTGTGCCGAGGGGTCTTTCGAGTCGGGAGTCCAGTCCTGCCCGCGCCAGTCTATGGTGTGAGTCGGCGGTTCCTTCGTCATCCCTTCCCACCAGATATCGCCATCGTCTGTCAGGCCGCAGTTGGTGAAAATGCAGTTCTCCTTGATGGTGTCCATGGCTGCGGGGTTTGATGAATAGGATGTGCCGGGAGCAACGCCGAAGAAACCGGATTCCGGATTGATGGCATGGAGTCTTCCATCGGGCCTGATCTTCATCCACGCGATGTCGTCGCCTATGCACTCGGCCTTCCAACCCTCTACCGTGGGCTCTATCATGGCAAGATTGGTCTTGCCGGAAGCCGATGGAAAAGCGGCCGCTATGTGATATTGCCTGCCCTCGGGGCTCGTGAGCCTGAGGATAAGCATGTGCTCCGCCATCCATCCTTCACGCCGTGCCATGGCGGAGGCAATGCGCAGCGCAAGGCACTTCTTGCCGAGCAGGGCGTTCCCGCCGTATCCCGAGCCGTAAGACCATATGAGGTTCTCATCGGGAAAATGGCTGATATATTTCTTGTCCATGGGCGCACAGGGCCAGGGCACATCTTTCTCTCCCTTTTCAAGGGGTGCGCCGACAGAATGAAGACAAGGGATGAACTCCCCGTCTGTTCCGAGCTGTTCAAGCACTTTCGTTCCTACTCGTGTCATGGTATGCATGTTGCACACCACGTACGGGCTGTCCGTGATTTCGATGCCTATCTTTGCTATGGGCGAGCCGATGGGACCCATGGAAAAGGGGATCACATACAAGGTCCTCCCTTTCATGCATCCGTCATAGAGCCCGCGCATGATGCCCTTGAGTTCGTCCGTCTCGACCCAATTGTTGGTAGGGCCTGCCTGGTCCCGCTCGCGCGTGCTTATATACGTGCGGTCCTCCACGCGCGCCACGTCGGACGGCTGTGAACGAAAAAGGAAACTGTTGGGGCGCTTCTTTAGCGGTATGGCGGAACCACTCGCCACCGCACCCGCCATGAGACCGTCGTACTCTTTTTTGGAACCGTCACACCAGTAAACGCTGTCAGGTTTGCACATGCGCGCCATGTCATCGACCCACTGGAGAAGGGTTCTGTGTTCTGTAGGGGTGTTCGCGCTTTTCATCTTAAAATCCTCCTGTCAATATCTGCAGCGAAATAGTTAACAACAAAATGAACCGTATTTCAAGAGAAGAGAGGTAATGGGTAATGGGTTATGGGAAAGGCGAGAGAAGACAGGTCGTACCTATGACCTATTACCTATTACCTATAACCCATCTTCTATAGCTTCTTTCTATTTTCCAGCGAACTCTTGATGGTCAGGGGATCTATGTAGACGATATCGCCGCCTACGGGGATTCCGGATGCTATCCTGGTGATTCTTACATCGTAGGGCTTCAGGATCTCTCCAATGTAGTGGGCGGTGGTATTGCCTTCGATGTTGAGGTTCGTGGCAACGATCACCTCGGTGATGCCTTCGCTGACCACGCGGTCGCGAAGCTCGTTGATCCGTATGTCGTCGGGGCCGACCCCTTCGATGGGGTTTATGACGCCGTGAAGGATATGGTAACGAAAATGGCCGGGGTTCGACGATTCTATCACCATCATATGTGAAGACTCCTCGACGACGCACACGGATGTTTTGTCCCGTCTCTCGTCCCTGCAGATGACGCAGGGATCGGTATCGGTGATATTGAAGCAGACGCAGCAGAGACGGATCTTTTCCTTGATGTCGACGAGGCTCCTCGACAGCTCCGTGATGTATCCCTCTTTGGCGTTGAGCAGAAAAAAGGCGAGACGGGTTGCCGTCTTCCGGCCGATACCCGGAAGCCTGGTCAGGTTGTCAATAAGCCGTTCGATCGGTTCGGGATAGAACACTTAAGGTCACATCCCGAAAGGCATCTGCATACCGCCCGTTATCTTGGACATCTCTTCCTGGACCATTTCCCGGGAACGGTTCAGCCCTTCATTCACAGCGGCAACTATCAGGTCTTCGAGAAGTTCATTGTCTTTTTCTTCCAGCACCTCGGGGGAGATCTTGAGAGAGAGCACTTCCTGCCTGCCGTTGACGACACAGCTTACCATGCCTCCGCCCGACTGCGCCTCCACCGTCTTGTCGCCCATCTCTTCCTGGAGCTTCATCATACGGTCCTGCATTTTCTTTGCCTGCTGCAATATCTGGTTGAACCCCTTGGACATATTGCCTCCTCTTATAGATTGAAGAGAGACTCGGCTTCCTTGAGATAATCCTCAAGGATGTTCTTTTTTCTGTCGAGCGCATCCCTGAATTCGACCTTCATGACCTTGCCGAAGAACTCATTCGTCAGCTTCCCGATCTCTTCAAATTCGCTTTTTATAAAATTACCGTATTTCTTGTCGATAAGGACGATGAAGCTGTCCCCTTCCACACTGCATTCGCTGGAATCGAACATGCTCCCGAGAAAAGGTTTCTTTTTCTTGAGATATTCCACGAAACCATGCACATCCTCCGGCCGGCGGGGGCCATCCATCCCCCGGTCCGTGGTCTGTGGGGCGGTCTCTTTGGGCCCGGCATCAGGTGGAGAGACAACCCGCGACCGCACCACCGGACTTTCCTCCAGAACCCGTCGTCCGACAGCCTCCTGCACGGGTTCGGGAGGGTTCCTCCGCTCCAGCTCTCCGAGAACCTTCTCCACGTCCCTTAACTGCGACAGATTATACAGATTGATGTAGAGAGTCTCGAGAGCGATCCTCGGGAAAAGTCCCCGCATGAGGTCCTCGCTGCGCAGCATGTAATAGAGCATATTCTGGACCTCATAATACTCGAGGTCCTTGAGAAGCCCTTCTATTGCCGTATATTCGTCCTCACCTATGGATATGAAATCGGGCAGGCCTCCACAGGCTTTGATGATCATCATGTTTCTCAAATACGACACCAGCCCCCGGTAGACCTGCGTTACATCGTATCCCTCACTGAGAGTGGCTTCGATGGCCGAAAACCCTTCGGTAAGGTTCCTGTCCAGGAGTGATTTTATGATGCGGTATATGACATTTTTTTCGACCACACCGATGATACTAATGACGTCGCTTTCAGAAATGTGCTTTCCGCTATAGGCGATGATCTGCTCCAGGATGGACTGCGCGTCCCTCATGGAACCGTCCGCTTCGATGGCGATATGGTGAAACGCCGCCTCGTCAAAGGTAATGCCGTCCTTTTCGCAGACGGCCTTAAGCTGTCCGGTGATCTCGCGCTCCGTTATACGCCGAAAATCGAAGCGCTGACAGCGGGACATGATGGTGTAGGGGATCTTCTGGGATTCAGTTGTGGCGAGGATGAAAATGTTGTGCCCCGGAGGCTCCTCCAGGGTCTTCAGGAAGGCGTTGCGCGCCTGGTCGGTGAGCATGTGCGCCTCGTCCAGGATATATACCTTGTATGCCGCCTTCATCGGGAGATACCGGACGGTTTCACGCAATTCCTTGATATCGTCGATACCGCGTGTGGATGCAGCGTCTATCTCTATCACGTCGAC
>DIFE01000118.1:0-15652 GCA_002418985.1 Deltaproteobacteria bacterium UBA5756 | reverse complement strand
CAGGGTTCATCGGTCGGGCCGTGCACGCAGTTGACTGCCTTGGCAAGGATCCTCGCCAGGGAGGTCTTGCCGACCCCCCGGGGGCCTGTAAAGAGAAAAGCGTGTGCGATCCGGCCTGCTTTTATGGAATTCTTAAGAGTTGTGATAATGTGCGGCTGCCCGACCACATCGTCGAATCTCTGGGGTCTCCAACGTCTTGCGATGACTGTGTAACTCAAATGCGAACGCCTCTTCGGGGGTTCATAATAATACTAAAAAAAGCCAGGCTACCTGCGGCACACGGATCAGCTATTACCGCTGCTTCCTTCCGGACCNNAACCTTCACGTTGCGCAGGGCCTGGCCTTCAAACCATAATGGCGGAGAGAGAGGGATTTGAACCCTCGGTACGCGTTAACGTACACACGATTTCCAATCGTGCTCCTTCAGCCGCTCGGACATCTCTCCGGTGACACTTGTTATACCATACTTCAGAAAACTACCTCAAGGGATTTACGCCATGACGCTTTGCCAATCATGCCGCACAGCCTCAAGGATCGCCAGGGCCCTGTCCGAATACAGGTGGATTCCCTCCCAATTGGGGCGGGGCACGACCTTTTGCATCAAAAGTCCGTCCACGCCGAACCACCGGGGGAGAATACCGCCAAAGAAGTATCCCCTGCCGCGGAGATATTCAACCAACGCACCGATAAAGGGCCGGGAAAGCTTGAGCCAGACCTGGACCACGACCATGCCTTTAGCGAGTGCGTCGGCCTCGTGCCCTTCGAATACGGCCTGAAAATCCTGACCGGCTTCATGCACCGTCACGCGGGCCACGCCGGCAAATTCGAAAAGACGGCTTTCGATGGACGTTGGTTCATTTCCGGCGATATCACCCCTCGCCTTCTCAACTGCGGCGCCGCTTCTGAAGCCGCCGTAGATAAACCCCATGGCCTCTTCGTACCGGTCCGGTGCATAAACCTTGTGCTCCATCGGCAGGTACATTCTCGTCATATGCAGGGTGGCCACCCGGCCCGAGGCGCTGCCTTCCCTGGCATACGTTTCAGCGGGCATCAGGTCGACCTCGAGGGCGGTCTCAATGGCCCCTTCTTTTGCCCAGGCCTTCTGGCTATGGGGGTGGTTGCACACGGCCTCACCGAAGACGGCGGCGGCACCGTAGGCCGGTGCCAGTACCTCCGCAAAGTACCGGTTCGTTGCACGGGCGATACCGTGTTTGCGGTATTCGACATGGACAAGACCCTGCCCCGCTTCATAGACCGTCTCGGCCGGGGCGGACCTGAAAATGCTCACGTACCCCACGATAATCCCCTTTGACGAACGCGCTACGGCGGGGATATTCTCGTGCTTCTCAAAGGCTTCCACGAGGGCATCCGGCTGATAAACGAGCTTCACCGGGTAATCTTCCCCGTAGACGCTGCGGAAAAGCTCGCCTACCCCCTTTGCATCGCCCGGCTGAAAGGTGTCGATGGTGATACGTTCACTATCGGAGATATCCATTGATATCGGCATTGGCAACATCCTCCAGTTTTACCGGCTTCAAGTCGATCATGCGCGAAGGCCCGCATTGTCGGGGCACATCCGCAGGTACCATATCACAAGTTTCAGGTAATAGGAATAGCGCAGCCTCGACCTGGATCCGAAAAGAAGAAAGGGCACCATAAAGATAAAGATAAAAGCCTTCAGGAATTTGACGGAATCGAAGACCAGCGTATAAACCGGCCCGTGATGTTTTCTTATGAATTTTCTGAGTGAAATATTGTATTCCATCCGCCCCTTGACCCAGGTCTTCCGTACCGTTCTGCCCTGAAAATGGACGATTCGGGCCGCCGGAAAGAAAACAACCCTATAGCCCTTCAGCCTGGCCCGAAGACAGAAGTCCGTCTCCTCGAGAAAGAAAAAGAAACGCTGATCGAAACCATTAAGGTCGTCGAAGGCTTCCTTCCGGATCATGATGGCGGCCCCGATCAACGATTCCACGTCGCTGAACATCCCCCTGTCTGAATCCGGGCCGCTGTGGCTTAGACGGTGCGAACCGGGAAGCAATTCCGCCGCCAGTCCGGGGATGGCCGCAACGGACCGCTGGACGCTAAGGTCCTCATAGACGAGCTGCGGCCCCATGACTGCCAGGTCGGCGATCTGCCCGGCGGCGGCCATCATCTTTGCAACCTCGCCTTCAATGAGGAGCGTATCGGAATTGAGGAGAAGAATGTACCTGCCCCGCGCCAGGCGGGCTGCCTGGTTCACCGAGGCGGCAAACCCCATGTTACGGTCGTTGCGGACATATCCGGCCCGCGGGAACGATCCTTTAACGAGATCAGCGGTGCCATCGGTGGAGGCATTATCAATGATGATGATCTCGGTACCGAAGGGCCTCAGGGAGGCATCCCTCTCGATGGAACCGAGGAGCCCTTCAAGGAGCTCCCGTGTATCCTTCGTAATGATGGCAATGGAAAGGACTGTGGGGGTAGGGCTTCCTTCACTCACGCCCGTTATTTTGCCCCCTGCTTGACCAGGCCTTTGAGCTTCCTCAATGCCTTTCCCTTGACCTGCACCGGGCAGGCATAATAGCAGATCCCGCAATTCGTGCAGATGCTGTCATCGATCCTGATCTTTTTCAAGCCTTCGTCAAAAGACATTGCCGGGCAATCGAAGGTGGCCAGGCAGCTCTTGCAGCCTATGCAATCGCGCTCGATATCGACGGGATATTCCGCCTCCTTTGCCGCCCCCTTTGTGAGGAGCAAACACTGGCGCCTTGCAATAATGACCGCGGGAAGCATTTCGTCCCCTTTCAGGTAATCGAAGGCCTCCCTGATCGTACCGATCATCAGCGGGACATCATAGGGATCCACTATCTTCAGATACTTTACGCCGAGACCCTTGACGATATCTTCGATGGCCACGCTGCGTGTTTTGACACCATCGACGGTAACGCCCGTCTGAGGCGTTGGCTGCATTCCCGTCATTGCCGTTGTCGAATTGTCCATGAGGACAAGAATAAACCTCTTACGATTTTTCACAGCGTCATAGAGCGGCGCCAGGCAGGCGTGCAGAAAGGTGGAATCGCCGACGGACGCAAGGATCGGGACAAGTTTCCCATCCTGATTGAATGCGTCGTAGAAACCCTCCGCCATGGTCACGCCGGCACCCATGTCAAGACAGGTATCAACGGCGCCCTGGGAAATACCCAGGGTATAGCACCCGATATCCCCGGGATAGATGGCGTCGGGCCATAGATACTGCATTGCAAAGAAAGAAGCCCGGTGGGGACAGCCGGGGCAGAGCTTTGGCGGTCTCGGGATGACTGCAACATCCGAAAGCGCCTCTTCAATGGTCCCGTCGGGCGCGAAAAGGTCCTTTCTTGCCAACCCGAGTCTGCCTAATACCCCCGACAGCATATCCCTGACTATGTCGTAGGTGATCTCTCCCGATGACGGCACGGTCCCGTCGCTTCTGCCCATAACTTTTTTGTCGTCGCCTATGAGCGCCTCGATCACCCGATCCGTCTCCTCCACCACCAGGACCCGATCCACGGACCTCACAAAATCCGAAAGAGCTTCACTCGGAGGATAGACCTTCAGTACCTTGTAGAGCGACACCACGTCGGCGGCACCAAGTTCCTCGATGACGTCATAGACGAGGGAATAGCTCATGCCCGATGCGACGATGCCTAGTTTTCGGCCCGTCCCCGCAAGATGGCCTTCCTGGAGAGAAACCTTCCTCGCCCCCGGGCTGTAAAGAGAAATCGACTCGCGGGCATGGCTCACCCGGTGCGTGGAACGGATGATCACGGGCACCTTGTTCTCGAAAGACCAGTTGAGGGCGTAATAGGCAACGTCCGCCGCCTCGGTAGGAGATGCGGGGTCGAAGACCGGGATACCGAAGAGGGCCGCAATAAGGCGTGTATCCTGCTCCGTCTGGGATGACTGTGGACCGGGGTCGTCGCAGGAGACAATGACAAGTCCTCCCTCGATGGTCTTTTCCCGGGACCTCAGGAGCGCCGGGAACGCGACGTTAAGACCCACCTGTTTCATGAAACACGCCGCCCTGGCACCCGAGTATGCCGCCGCTCCGAAGGCTACCTCGAATGCGCAAAGCTCATTTGTCGACCACTCGGTGTGGATCTTCACGTCTTCCATTTTCTTGAAGTACACGACACCCGGCAATATCTCGGAACTCGGCGTCCCGGGATATGCCGCCGCGATCTCAAGACCGGCCTCGACAAGACCGCGCGCGATGGCCTGATTTCCTATTACAACCTCTTCTCTGCTCTGCACTGATCCTCCCATAAGACCTCACACACCCTGCTGCGGTATCTTCACCGCGCCCTGCCCGTCCGCGGCTTCAAATCCCTTTGCGAAGACAGCGAGGTTTTTGGCCAGGAATTTTTCCGGTACACGAGACCGGATTGTGTTTTCCAGCACTTCCCGCGTAAACGGGGCAATCCCGAAGGAGGCAAAGGAACCCAGGAGCGCCATATTGGCCGATTGGAACATCCCTTCGTCGCGGGCTATGCCATCGGCATCGACGAGACGACAAACGATCCCTCTTTTCTTCAGCAACGTATCGACCGACGAGGGAAACCCTTCCGCCCGGGTATTGATAAGCGCCAGGCCACCCTTCTTCAGAAAAAAAAGTGTCCTGTAAAATTCACTTTCCTCGAACGCAAGCAGGATGTCGCCATTCTCCCTTCCGATGAAGGGACTGGCAAAATCGCCCACCTTTACCAGAGAGACAACTGAGCCGCCTCTCTGGCTCATGCCGTATTCATCGGAGGCAACGGCCTTCAAACCGCTTGTTATGGCCGCTTCAATGAGTATCGTGGAGGCAAGAAGCACTCCTCTTCCCCCTATTCCCGCGCATATGATCTCGTGTTTCATATCATACCCCTGTAGAAAATGGCCACGGGCTCAGCCATGTCCCTGAACCGGGCGAGTTCGTCGACCGCCCCGATAGCGAAGATGCTTTTGACTCCATAACTGCCGAGGATCCTTCTGATCTCTTCCTCCCGCGCGCTCACCATAATAAGGAGGGGACAGGAAGAACCGTTGTACAGGGTGTTCACGTAAGCAGGCATCCCTGAATGGAAGAAGTGGTCCTCGAAGGTGACGGCGAGGATGTTCTTTTCCGGGTGGAGTTTCTTGATACCGTGGGCCATGTTGATCGAAGATGCCGGCCCCAGCCGGTCCCTCACCACGGTGAATCCCGCTATGACCTCATCATACTGAGGCCTGCCGCTGCCGGCGTCGACAAAACCGCTTCTCACCTTCGTCCTGTCAGGTATCTGCAGTTCTATTGCCGGATAGGTCTCGACAACCAGGACCTCATCCATGCCGTCGATAAAGCCCTGGACCAGTTTGTGGGGCAGAGGGAAAACGGTCGCCAGCTTGAGCACGCTGGCATCCTCGTCGTAAAAGGCGAGACGGGAAAACCTGTCCGTAACAAGACCGGTTGAACTCTTCTTCATGACGACGTTATCTTCGTAAGTCTCGAAGGCCTCCGAGATCTTTTTTATCTTTTCATTCAGTTCGCCGTGAAGACTGAAGCGGAATTTTGGTGTTGCGGCCCACCTGCCCGGCTCCTTTATGAAAGAAGCGGCCCTTGCCTGCGGCTTGGCGCCCTGGCCGCCTCCAGCCTTCGCGTCTTCGTCATGCCTGTCGGGAACGGCCTGCACGATAATGGGGATCCTGTACTCTTCGGAGGCATCGAACCCGTACCGTATGGCCCTTGACAGTTCGTCCCGGGTCTCCGTGACGATGAGGGGCAGTTTGGAAAAGGGGCCGAGCGGTGTCACCTCCTCGTCATTTTCCTGCACGGCAACGATCAGAAACGACCCGGCCACGCCTGTATAGGCGGAGCTCATGACGGGATCCAGGGCCTCGTACAGACCTTCCGTCGAAAGGATGCAGGCGCATCTTTTGCCTGCGTAGGCCCCCGCCAGGGCAAGTTCGTAGGCAATCTTTTCGTTTGTCGAAACCTCGCAATGGAAGGAAAACGAATTGCCCGAAAGGCGATGTGCAGTCGCCGCTGTCGCCCTGTTCGTTACATAAAGGTGCTGCACGGCGTTTTCCATCAACAGCGTGATGATATTCTCATGCATCGCGAGAACTCCTTTAGACCATTTTTCTCAGCACGTCGATCCCCTTCAGGAGATTCTCTTCGGTTGCAGCGAAGGAGATGCGCACATGACTGTCCCGTGACGAAAAAATGCTGCCCGGGATGATGAAGAGATTGTTTTCCAGGGCGCGCTCGACAAAAGCCATGCTGTTCCCGCCGGGCACCTCAGGAAAGATGAAGAATGCCCCTCCCGGTTTCACAACATTGTACTTGTCTTTGAGCCCGTTGTAAATAAGGTCCCGTTTTTTGCGGTACTGATCGATGGTCTGGTCCATACTGTAATCGAGAGCCGTCAGGGCCGCCTTTTGCGCGAAGGAGGTGACGCTGCTGAAGGCATATTGCTGCATGGTTATCATACACTGGATGATCTCGCGGGGTCCCGCCACATACCCGAGGCGCCAGCCGGTCATCCCCCATGTCTTGGAGAACCCCCCGAAGGTTACCGTCTTGTCATATAACTGCCCCAGATAGGGCTTGTCACCGGTCCCTTCATCGTAAATGAAACGGTCGTAAATATCGTCGGAAAAGACGAGGAGGTCTTTTTCCCGGGCCACTCTCGCCACCATCTCCAGTTCCTGCCGGGAATTGACCATCCCCGTCGGATTGTTGGGGCTGTTGATGAGGATGATCCTGGTCCGGTCCGTTATTGCCCGGCGCAGTTCTTCCTCCCTCAGCGTAAAATCGGGGTACGTATCGAAAAAGACGGGCCTGCCGCCAAGGAAGAGCACCTGATATTCATAGAGGACAAAGTATGGATCGGGAATGACCACTTCTTCCCCGGGATTGAGCGTCGTCATGAGGGCGAGAAGGAGCCCGCCCGTCACCCCTGCCGTGATGATGACGTCCTCGCAGATGATCCCCTTCTTTCTGAGGTGGGTCAGGACCTTTTCCCTCAGTTCGGGGATCCCTCCGGAGGGGGTATATTTATTGAAGCCCTTTTGTATCCACGCGATACCTTCATTCTTGATTTCATCGGGGATATCGAAATCGGGCTCCCCGATACTCAAATTGATGGGGTTTTTTACTTTTTGTGCCAGGTCGAAGATCTTTCGAACACCTGATGGCCGTACCTGCATGACTCTATCGGAAAGCAGCATCTATTCCTCCCTGCGAGTTGAACAAACCCGGCTCCATCTCTGGAGCCTCCATGTCGGGACTGTATCGAACTCCGGCCGCAATTTGTCTGTAAACTTTGCCCTGAAAACGACCGTCACGTCAATCCTTTCTTTCCACCCAGCTCCCGTTACTCCTCACGCTACACGCTTATAGGACTTATTTGACCTATCAACGAAATCTTTTCTACCGTGGAACCATTCCTCCTTTCAATAATCAAAAAGGCCATGAGTTTTCTTACCCATGGCCTTTCAAACACAACGGCCACGGACGGGTGAAACCGTCCCTGGCCGGAAATTACGGTCTCACACCTGAAGCTTCCGCCACCAGCGCCAGTTCCTGACCTTCCCGATCTCCATAATGGCTTGTTATATCACGGGAAAAATGGAGATGTCAACAAACAAACCCTTCTTCACGCTTCTCTGGTCATTCCCTTCACAATCGTGTATACTTTTACAGTTTTTTAATACATCGAAAAGAACCCGGAGGTTAGATAATGAAATTTTTTATAGACACTGCCAACATTGACGAGATCAAGAAGGGCATGGAAATGGGACTTGTTGACGGTGTCACCACAAATCCGTCTTTGCTCGCAAAAGAGCAGAAAGATCCCGAGACGGTTCTTCAGGAAATCCTGCGGACGGTTCCCGGGCCCGTCAGCCTGGAGGTGATCGCGACCACGTCCGAAGAGATGTGCAAAGAGGCACGGAAGCTCGCGGAACTGGGAGAGAATGCCGTCATTAAGATACCCATGACGGAACAAGGGATAAAGGCCGTCAGGACCCTGACGGATGAGGGCATCAAAACGAACGTCACACTTATCTTTCAGCCCATCCAGGCGCTCATCGCAGCAAAGGCCGGTGCCGCCTACGTGAGTCCCTTCATCGGCAGACTTGATGACATTTCACAACGGGGTATAGAGATCATCGACAGCATCTCCAAGATATTTTACAACTATGCATTCGAGACGGAGATTATTGTCGCCAGCATCCGCAATCCCGTGCATGTGCTGGATGCCGCCCTTATCGGGGCTGATATAGCAACCATACCTTTCAACGTGCTCAAGCAGCTCATGAACCACCCGTTGACGGATATAGGGCTGCAAAAGTTCCTGAAAGATTGGGATGGCATAAAGAAGTAGGCCGGCGCTTTTCAGGCTCCGGAATCGAGGAGGTCCCTGACTTTTTTCAGGAGGTCCCCGGGCAGGATTGGCTTGGCGATGTATTCCAATGACCGGTCGAGAATTCCCTTCTGGTGGATGATGTCATCGGTATAGCCGCTCATAAAGAGGACCTTGATTCCGGGGTCCATGATCTTCAGCCTGTCGTAGGCCTCCTTACCGTTCATCTTCGGCATTACAACGTCGAGCATTACGAGGTCCGCCTGACAGCGCTTCTGCTGTTCGACGGCCTCGAGACCGTCCACCGCTTCGAAAACCCTGTAACCCTGTTGTGTGAGAATGGTCCGCAGAAGGCTCCTGAGTTCTCCATTGTCTTCCGCGACGAGTATCGTTTCATCACCCCGGGGGTCATCCGCTATTGTCTCTTCTTTCTTCTCGGGCACGGCCTCAACGATGGGAACCAGTATCTCGAAGGTCGTTCCCCGGCCTAGTTCGCTCGTCACGCATATAGTTCCATTATGCTGTTGTATTATTCCGTAGACTATTGCGAGGCCGAGGCCCGTCCCCTTCCCCGACTCCTTGGTGGTAAAGAAGGGTTCAAAAACTTTCTGCCTCGTTCTCGAATCCATACCCACGCCTGTGTCGGAAACGCTGATACAGGCTAAATGACCGGCCTTCGCCTCCCGGCTTCCCGTCTTCGCAGTCGGATCGGCGGCGATTTTTCTCGTACTGATCGTGAGCGTCCCTCCGATCGGCATGGCGTCCCGTGCGTTGGCCACAAGGTTCATGAGAACCTGGTCCATCTGAACAAGATCGGCCATCACCACGAGGGGTTCCTCGCACAGGTCGGTCTTCAGGGTGATATCCTCGGTAATCAGCCGCGAGAGCAGCTTTTTCGTACCCGTGATCGCAATATTTATGTCCAGAGGCTTGGGGTTGATTATCTGCTTTCTGCTGAAGGCAAGAAGGCTCTGCGTCAGAATTGCCGCCTTCCCGGAGGAGGCCACGATCTGATCGACGTACTTGCGGACGGGATCATCGGAGGGTATCTTCATCTGGACAAGATTGGAGTATCCCATGATGGCGCTGAGAATATTGTTGAAGTCGTGGGCGATCCCTCCGGCGAGCTGTCCCACAACTTCCATCTTCTGCGATTGATGCAGCTGGGATTCAAGCTGGACCTGCCTGGTGACATCACGGTTGAGCGCAATATAACCGGTAATCGCACCCGATGAATCCACAAGGGGGCTTACGGTGGACTCTTCATGGATGAACGTCCCGTCCTTCCTCCTGTTGACGATAGTGCCGCTCCAAACCCTGCCTTCACTGATCGTCTGCCAGAGATTCCTGTAAAACTCCCGGTCGTGCAGCCCGCTCGTGAGGAACCGCGGCGTTTTGCCCAGGACCTCCCGGCGGGAGTATCCCGTAACGGATTCAAAGGCGGGGTTTACATACTCTATGACACCCCCGGCATCGGTGATGATGATGTCTTCCGCTGCCTGTTCGATCGCCGTCACAAGACGCCTGATCTGGGCTTCGGCCTTTTTTCGCTCGGTAATATCCCTGACGATCACGAGGAGATATGCCTCGCCGTTCACGGCAAAACCACTCAGGTTGACCTCTACGTCAAAGTCCGTTCCGTCGCACCTGGTATTCCGCCATTCGAAACACTGGGGTTTACCGGACATGGCAAGGTCTATCTTTTCCTTGGCCCTGTCGATGGAAGAAGCACCGTCAGGCTGATCGGGATGCGAAAATTCAGAAGGTCGTTTCCCTAATATGTCGCCCTTTGAGCATCTCACCAACTCCAGTGTCTTCGAATTGCAGTCGATATAGATGCCATCCTTGAGAACCAGAACGGCGTCAGGTGAGAATTCGAAGAGCGCCCGGTAGCGTACCTCGCTTTCACGCAGGGCCTCGGCTGCCGCCTTCCGTTCACTGATGTCCCTGAGGATCCCCTCGCGGCCCGCAATGTTTCCGGCGTCATCGTGGAAGAAATGGGTCGTGATGGACACATACAAAGTCGAGCCGTCCTTGCGTTTCAGGAGGGCCTCGTAATCGTTGACACGATCGCGGTCCTTCAGCCCCGCGATCATTTTTTCAAGATCCCGGGGGTCGTTCCAGAAGGCCTCCATCGGCAGGCCCAGCATTTCTTCGACGGAATCATAATGAAACATCCGTGCCCCGGCGGGATTGATCATGATCAGATAGCCGTTCTTATCGTACCGGTAAAACACATCCTGTATCTTCTCTATGATGCTGCGATAAAGCTTCTCGCTTTCGCGCAGGGCCCGGGCGGTCTCTATCCGTTCCGTGATGTCCGTTATGATCGCTATGTAGCTGTCGCTTCTCGTCTTTGCCACCTGAAAGAGCAATTCCCTCACGGTGCCGTCTTTCCGCACCCATCTCGATTCCTCCTGTCCTTTCTGGTAGATGTCACGCCCCACCCGTTCGTATTCTTCATCGTCGGGGTAGAGAAACCGGGAATCGTGCCCCACAAGATCATTTTCATCATAGCCGGTAATCCTGCACATGGCATCGTTGACCCACTCGAACACCCTGTCCTTTATCTTCACGATACCGCTTGGCGAAGCTGACAGAATGCCCGATAGTGTTTCCTGTGATGCGAGAAGTTCCATCTCCCGCGCCTGAAGCTGCAGGGAAGTGCGTTTCAGTCTTACCAGGCTTACCGCAAGAACGACTATGAAGGCAAGCAGGCCGAATGCGACACCGGTCGTGGTCAGGATAACCAGCCTGTTTGTCTCGAAGAATGAACGCGGCTTGTTTATGACGATGCTTCCCGGAGGGAGCGACACCGACACCATCCCATGCTCCTTGAGTTCCCGGTGATCGAAGAAGAATTGGTTGGGGCTCTCAAGCACACGAGGTAACGCCGAAGTCGGCCTTCCTTCGAGGATGTGTCTCGCAAGACCGGCCGCCGCCTTCCCCTGGCTGAAACCGGTAACGCATTTGCCGCCTGCCAGGCCTTTTCCGATAAGCCATCCCGAACGGCCGAAAACAGGTGCCGAGGAGGCTTTAAGAACCCTGCCCGTCTCTTCCACGGAAATGGGCCTGCCCGCCGAATCCTGCCATAAGGAAATGAAAAGGACGACGCTGTCGGAGGGAAGCGAAAGCATTTCCTGCATGATCTCGGTGTATGTGAGATGACCCATTGTTTTGAGGGCGGTACGGGGATACCCGGTCTTCATGATACGTGACAGGCTTTCGATATGCTTGCGGCTTGCCTCGGTATTGTCGTTTATGACAAAGACAGTCCGTGTTCCCGGCCTGGCCCGAAAGGCAAACGCCAGGGTTTCTTCAAGATCATCCCTTTCCAGGACGCCGACAACATTCTCTCGGCCCGCGGTCATGCCCTCCTCAAACCGGTTGACCCCGCAAAACACGACCGGGGTGTTTTTGAACAGGCCCCTCTGATGGCGGAGGGCAAAATGAAAGGCGTTGTCATCGGATGCAAGGATCACGTCAAAGCGAATGCCCGCGAACTTCATTTTATAGATATCGCGAAGTTTGTTCAGATACTCGGCGGTCTCGATCTTTTTCGTGTCCATGTACTCGACGTACGTGGCAAGGTTGGCAAGTCCCTGCAAACCCGCCCCATAGCCCTCCATTATGGTCTCTGTCCAGTCTGCCCTGTGGTAGGAATGAAGAAAAAGTACTGTTTTGTGGGTCTGAACCGAAGCAGCCCCAAGCGTCGGTACCGCCATGAAGCATGCAAACAGGAGGAAGAACAGGGTCAAAGCAGGTCTGATAACCCGCCCGTTACTGCCGGGAGAGTCTTCTTTTGCGCCTATTAAACTGCCCTTTGGTACAGGTATTCGCGTAATCTTGTTCTCCGATGAACAATAGATGATCGCGGCGCGACGGTCTTATGTGCAAGGTTACGTCTCACATAAACCTTATGATACTTATCGGCCGTTCCGCAACAGAAATTAACACGATCGGCAGCGGTTCCGATCGGGCTTGCAATTTGCGGAGCGACAACGTACCATTATTTTATAAGCGGGGGTCACAATCGCGATAAGGAGCTTATAAGAGGCTGCCGGAGCACTGTCTTCCATCACCGACGAACGCACTATCCTACAGAAAAACACCCCTTGCAACAGTAAGCGGCGACAATAACCGACAGAATCATCATGGGGCGAACCATCCTTACCGGTCTCGTCGGAAATCCCCGTGGAACCGTCTGCTGTCGACATGCCGCTGAAAACAGCGAAAGTCTCAGACCGGAGGTGGATAATGTTGCATTACGCGTGGATCATCGCTTTCACCGGTACCCTCGTCACAATTCTCGCCCATGGCTTTGGCAGAATGTCCTATTCCGTCATTCTGCCGCCCATGAAAGACGGCCTGATGCTCAATTATACACAGCTCGGGTCCATCGCGACGGGTAACTTCATCGGATACCTGAGTCTTGCCATCATAGGAGGATTTCTCGCCGCCCGCTTCGGGATAAGACGCGTCGTCTTCGTCTCCCTGCTTGTAATCGGCGTAAGTCTCTTCCTGACAGGCTTTGCCGATTCTTTCTCTTTCGCCTTTGTCATGAGACTCATCGCCGGACTCGGCAACGGGGGAAGTTACGTTCCCATCATGGCCCTGCCCGCTGCCTGGTTCATCGCGCAAAAAAGAGGCCTTGCCACGGGAATTGTATCGGCCGGGATCGGTACCGGGCTTTTCCTGGCCGGCATCATCCTGCCTCCCATCATATCCGCCTTCGGAAAAGATGGGTGGCGCTACGCCTGGTACTTCCTGGGAATCGCCGTCTTCGTCTTCGCTTTCGTCTGTTATGCCTTCCTGAGAAACAACCCCTCAGAGAAAGGCCTTTCTCTCTACGGCGGGAGCGAGGAGCGAAAAGACGGCCCGAAAGTGACTCTCTTCTCAGCATTCAAGGATGTCGTGGTGGAATCCGAGATCTGGAAGCTGGGAATCGTCTATTTCATGTACGGTTTTTCCTATATTATCTATCTTACTTTCTTCATCGCCTTCCTTACGAAGGAAATGGGAGTGACGCCTATCGCGGCGGGAAGAATATTTGCGGTTCTCGGGATCTTCAGTATCTTTTGCGGAGTCATCTATGGTTGGATATCCGATGTTCTGGGCAGAAGGGCCGGTTCCATGATCGCCTACCTTACCCTTGCCCTCTCGTACATCATTTTCGCATTCTGGAAGGACACAACCGGGTTTTACGTTTCAGCGGTGATCTTCGGCATAGCCGCCTTCTCAATTCCAACGATCATGGCGGCAGCTTCGGGCGATGCCGTCGGAGGACGCCTGGCCCCGGCCGGCCTTGGCTTCATAACACTCTTTTTTGGGATAGGACAAGCCCTGGGACCCCTGGCAGGAGGCTACATCAAGGACGCCACCGGGACCTTCACGTATGCTTTTCTCCTTTCCGCCGGGGTCTCTCTCATCGGTGCCTTTGGTTCGCTGATCCTGAAGAAGAAGGTCTGACGTTATCTTCCGCTTTCCCTTGACACGTCAACACAGCTTTTGCTACTGTTTTGTTGCCTCGTATCGTGATGGCGGGAGATAGAATGGCAACGACCAAAAAGACTGCTCAACAATGGTTTCTTGAAGCGTACCATTGCCATCTCCTCGAGCAATCCATCGACAAGGCCATCAAGGCTTACAGGAAATGCATCCAACTGGATCCCGGCTACACGGATGCATATGTGAACCTTGGGCTTATCCACCTCAAGCGGGAGCAATACGACAAGGCCCTTCAATATTTCGCCCGCGTCGTCCAGCTTGAACCTGGAAATATCGAGGCATATATCAACCTCGGCTACGCCTATGAAAAGATGGACCGTTTCGGCAGCGCGAAGCAAATGTACGAACATTCCCTCAAGATCAACCCCCGGCACATGGAGGCCTTCGTCAATCTCGCCAATATTGCGGAGATGCAGGCTGATTACAACGGGGCCATCAATCTGTGGAGAAAGGCCATCGAAGTGGACCCCAATGCCGCACAACCGCATTTCTTTCTCGCCGCCACGTATGACCGGCATGACATGTTCGATGAAGCTATAGAGGAGTACAGGCAGGCCCTCGCGATCGACCCCAATCATCTCAAGGCTCTGTTCAACCTCGGCCGCCTCTACATTCAACAGGGCGAGCCCCGGAAGGCATTCGACGCCTTTGCCCGCGTCATCGAACTCAACGGCGACAATACGACTGCCTGGAATTATCTGGGCTACATATACGAAACGCTGGGGAGCATCGACTACGCGATCTTTGCATACAGCAATTCCCTGATCATTAACAACTACCAGGAAGATGCCCATTACAATCTCGCACGGCTTCAGTATCTGCAATACCGGTCAAATCCCGATCCCACCATGCTGGACGGGATCAAGGGCAGGCTCCAGTACGTTCTTTCCGTCGACTCCAAGCACCGCGAGGCGAAACAATTGCTGGGCATGATCCAGCTGCACAGATCGCGGGAAGAAAGAGCATCAGCAAACTAAAAGCCGCGTTTCTTCATCCTTCCAACCTTTTCATGATAACGCCGAGTATCTCGCTCCACACGGAGACGGGGTCCACTGTCGGTGAAGCCGTGAGCTGGGGGTTCTTCTCGAGAGTCTGCGCGGCCAGTACCCCGGCAACCTTTCTCTTTTGATCGATCCCCGCGTTTATCGTCTGCTCCGCAATGTGAGGAGGTATCTCGATCCTGATCTTGCAGCCGGCGATATATGCAGCGTCCGGTTCCGCCTCGACCTGCTCCTCTACATGCTCTATCGGCTCCTCCATATGAAGTCTTGCAGCCGTTGCCATTTCCTGGGGTGGTTGTGGTGCTGCCATCACTGGCTTCTCCTGCCAGGGTAGTTGCGGTGGTGGTGGTGGTGGAGGAGGAGGAGGTGGTGGTGGTGGTGCTGCTGCCATCTCGATTATCTCCTCTTTCACTTCCTGAGGCGCGACTACTTCTACGGGCTCCGCTTCTTCCTCTACTTCCGCTTCTTCCTTGAATTCTTCCTCTTTCCCTAATTCCCGAGCTTCCAGGGACTCCGATTCCTTTTCGACGTCCTCGGGGACAATTTCCTCAATGACAGAAGGCATTTCAGCCCGGCTGACGGTCTCAGCAGGTTCAATGACCGGTGGCGGCGGCTCGGGCCTTTCAGTTACCGGCTCTTGATATCCCCCTGCCGGAATCTCCTCTTCAACCTCTCCCATCGGAACCGAGGGAGTTGCGGGGGGCGCAGGCATTTGCCAGGACAGACCGGGAGCTGCCGCTGCCGGAGGAGGAGGAGGAGGAGGAGGAGGAGGTGGTGGTGGTGGTGGTGCTGCCATCT
>DIFE01000020.1 GCA_002418985.1 Deltaproteobacteria bacterium UBA5756 | reverse complement strand
TAATAAGTTTTACCGGACACTACTGCGTAAGTTTATCAAAAGAGGACAGGCAAATCCCGAAGAGTTAGTAACATTCTTTCACGGGAGTTGTTGCTTCAAAAAATCAAAGGCAGGTGTGGAATGGAAAACGAGGAACTTACCGCCGGTCTTTTCAGGCCGGAAGACGCCGAAGGCGTGGCGAAACTTTTTACCGAAGTTTACGGTGATGCTTATCCTGCGAAGATCGTCTATGACCCCAAAGGGCTCGTCGAGGCTTTTGAGAGACGCGACCAGATACCGATCGTTGTGCGGACCCCGGACGATAGGGTCGTCGGGTACAGTTCCCTGTTCCGGGCGGCACCCGACAGGGGGGTTTACGAGAAAGGCAATGGAGCAGTCCTGTCGGACTACCGGAACGCGGGCGTCATGGGCAAGATCTTTCAGTATGTCGGCAGGGTTGTGCCCGGAATGGAGGGCGTAAAGGCGTTCTTCGGCGAGCCCGTCTGCAATCACGTATATATCCAGAAGGCCGCGCTTGCCAGTCTGCCCTTCGTGGAGACAGCCCTCGAAGTGGATCTTATGCCTGCGGAGGCGTACGACAGGGAGAAGAGCGCATCGGGACGGGTAGCGACGCTTCTCATGTTCATAACCGTTGTCGGGAATTCGCATGTCATCCACGTTCCCGATATGTATGCCCCCTATCTTGAGTATATCTATGAAGGGCTTGATGACAAACGGTCCTTCACCTCGTCAATGGCCGACTTTCCTGTCTCAGGGCAAAGCAGGATCGATACGCAGATATACGACTTTGCCCGCGTGGCCCGCATGGCGGTCCATGAGGCGGGAGGGGATTTTTCAAGCGTTTTCGCCTCGGAAGAAGAGCGTATCGTTCGCGGGGATGTGGAAGTGGTTCAGGTATGGCTCAAGCTTTCATGGCCGTGGGTCGGCAAGGCTGCCGGTCTTCTGGGCAGGAAAGGCTACTTCTTCGGCGGCGTGTTGCCGCAGTGGTTTGGGCAGGACGGGCTTCTCATGCAGAAAACGATCTCGCGGCCCAACTGGGAAGACATTCATGTCTTTTCAGAGCGGGCAAAAAAAATATTGGAATTCGTACAAACCGATTGGAGACAGTCGCAAGGATAGGGTGAGGCTGCCCGACCCACCGACATGAAATGACCTTTTTCTTATGCCTGCGATGCCCGGCGTCTCCTTACCAGCTTATCGATTTCCACCGCCGCTATTACCGTGATCGCCACGGCAACTATCCTCATCCATTCCGTCCCTGAGAGCGCATCGGTCCTGAAGACCCACTGGAGGCCGGGGATGTAGATTACGGCTATCTGGGCGAGAAAAGCCGCGACCATGCTGTAGAAGAGAAAGGGGTTGCTCAAGGGATTGATGCGAAAAACCGACCGTGTCTCGGATCGCGAGTTCCATGCCTGGAAAAATTGGAAGAAGACCATGGTTGTCATGGCGATGGTCCTGGCGTGCTCGACAGAGGAGCCTTCGGACAGGGCGTCATGGAAGTTGTAGACCACACCGGCGGAGATCAGAATGCCCACGATGATGCTTCGCTGGAACATGAGACCCGATATGATGCCCTCCCGGGGGCTGCGCGGTTTTCTTCTGATTATGTCCTTTTCCCCGGGTTCAAAGGCCAGGGCAACGTCCTGCATGCCATTGGTAACGAGGTTGATCCAGAGGAGCTGGGCCGCCACGAAGGGGACGGGCATTTCAAGGAACATGGAAACAAGGATCGCAATAATGGCGGCAAACCCCGTGGGGATGAGGAACATGGTGACTTTCCGTATATTGTCAAAGACGATCCTTCCCTCCTCCACGGCATGAAAGATGGAGGCGAAATTGTCATCGGTGACGATCATATCGGCGGCCTCCCGGGCCACGTCGGTTCCCGTCCTCCCCATGGCGGCCCCTATGTGAGCCGCCTTCAGGGCCGGAGCGTCGTTCACTCCGTCGCCGGTGACCGCCACGACTTCCCCATGGCGCATGTATTGCTGGACGATCCGCAGTTTGTGCTGCGGCGAGACACGGGCGTAAACAGAGGTCTCCTGGACTCTGGCGAATAGTTCGTCATCGCTCATCGTCTCCAGTTCCCTGCCGGTAATGGCCGGGCCTTTTCCCTCTCCCAGGCCTACGATCTTGCCGATGGCAGAAGCGGTGACTGCATGATCGCCGGTGATCATGGCCACCCTGATACCTGCCTCCCTGCATCCCCTGATGGCCTCGACGGCCTCCGGTCTCGGCGGATCGATCATGCCCTGGAAACCTGCGAAGACGAGATCATTGCCGACGTGATCATGAGCGAATTTCCCCGGAGCGATGTTTTCATCCGCCTCCTTGTATGCCATGGCGAGAACCCTCAACCCATCCTCCGCAAAACGCTCCGCGGTCTTCACGATCTTCGTGCGGTCAATGATTTCCCCGGAGGGCAGGTACGCGCACATGTCGAGGACCCTTTCGGGTGCTCCTTTTACGAAAATGACGTTGCCCCCGTCGTGCTCATGGAAGGTTGCCATGAAACCGCGTTCTGACTCGAAAGGGATGATACCCGCCTGGGGATACCTTTTTTTCTCGCCCTCAGGATCCAGCCCCGCCTTCATGGCTGACACGATGAGGGCTCCTTCCGTCGGGTCACCGTCGACCCGGAAGAAACCCTCTTCCCGGACCAATCCGGATTCGTTGCAGAGCAGGCCGATCCTTAGCAGTGTGTGCAATCTCCTCAGCGATGCCTCGTCGGTGGGTTCCCAGTCATGAAGTATCTTGCCCTCGGGGTCGTAGCCGCTGCCGGTCACTTCAAAGGAATGGTGTCCGTCGCAAACGGCTTTGACGGTCATCTCGTTCTTGGTCAGCGTCCCTGTCTTGTCGGAACAGATTATCGTGGTGCTTCCCAGGGTTTCCACGGCGGCAAGCTTGCGTATGACGGCATTCCGGCGTGCCATCCGGGTGATGCCTATGGCCATGGTGACCGTCACGACGATGGGAAGACCTTCCGGGACCGTGGCTACCGCGGCGGCGACGGCGATAGTGAACAGCTCCTTAAGGGTTATTCCAAGGAAGAGACCCAGGACAATAATCGCGGCAGCGCTTGCCAGCACCACCAGCCCGATGAACTGGGCAAACCTGACGATCTTCCTCTGCAGAGGGGTTTCCGTGACGGAGAGCTCCTTCACGTCCCGGGCGATCTGCCCGAGCATCGTATTTCTCCCCGTTTCGACGACGATGCCGCGCGCACGGCCGTTCACGATGTTTGTTCCCATGAATGCCATGTTGGTCTGATCGCCGGCCGTAAGGTGCTCGTCTGTTATGGGATCCGTTGTTTTTTCAACGGGAAGTGATTCCCCGGTGAGGGCGGCTTCGTCGGCCCGCAGTTCGTTGACCTCGACGAGCCTCAAGTCGGCCGGTACCTTTGCCCCCGATGCGAGCAGTACGATGTCGCCCGGTACGAGTCCCTCGCTGGGGATCTCCTCTTCCTTTCCGTCGCGGACAACCCTTGCCTTTGCGACAACCATGCCCTTGAGGGCCCGGACGCTCGTTTCCGCCTTGTATTCCTGGAAGTAGCCGACAAGGGCGTTGAGGATCACCACCGCGACTATCACCCCCGTATCGATATATTCCTTGAGGATGGCGGTCACCACGGCGGCGACGATGAGGATGTATATGAGGGGACTTTTGAACTGATGGATAAGGACTTTGAGGCGGCTGAGCCCCTCTTCCTCGGGCAGAACGTTGGGGCCGTAACGATGCAGCCGTTCCTCGACCTCTGAGGCCGCCAGACCCCCGTGGCGAGTGCTATATTCAGCGAAGACCGCCTTTGCGTCCAATTGGTACCATTTCATGGCTGTCACCTCCGATGGGTTGAATCCTGCTCCATTGATGTGTGTGTTAAACCCCGCCTACCTGAAGTAGGCCTTCAGCACGTACTCCTGGATCATGCGGTGGGTATTAAAAAAGGAGCCGTTGAGGGCGATCGCGTTTTTCATGACCTTTATATAGCCTTCACGGTTACGATAGAAGAGGGGAATTATGGTGTCTTCGAGTTTATTATAAAGGGAGAGGGCGTCCTTTGAGCGATCGATATCTATCCCCGGGCCGTTACTTCCGATGGACCATCCGGTGATACCCTCGAGGCACCCCTCGATCCACCAGCCGTCAAGAATGCTCAGGCTGGGAACGCCATTGATGGCCGCCTTCATACCGCTTGTGCCTGACGCCTCCTTCGGCGGCTCGGGGGTGTTGAGCCACAGGTCGACGCCGGACGTGATGATCCGTCCAAGCTCCATATCGTAGTCCTCGAGGTAGGCTACGTGAATATGCGGGCTAAGCTCCTTTTGCGCCTCGAAGACACGCCTGATCAATTTCTTGCCCCCTTCGTCCTTCGGGTGGGCCTTGCCCGCGAAGATCAGTTGAAATGGACCGGCGTTGGAGGCGATCGCCCGCAGTCTTTCCTTGTTATCGAACAACATATCGGCTCTTTTGTACGCCGTGGCACGCCGCGCAAAACCGATGGTGAAGACGCTGTCATCCAACGGCAGCCCTGTCTTTTGCCGGACGACTTCGAGGAGATCGTGTTTTGCCTCGATGTGGGCCTCCCAGACCTCGCCGCCGGGAATGCTCAGGGCGTATCGAAGACTGAGGGCGCTTTCCCTCCAGCTGGGAATGTATAGATCGTTGAGCCTACGAAAAGGGGCCGATGTCCAGGTGGCCGCGTGGACCCCGTTGGTGATGGAGTCGATGATGTATCCGGCGTACATGAGGCTCGATACTTCGCCGTGTTTTTTTGCCACCCCGTTTACGAAACCACTGAGGTTCAGGGCCAGGTACGTCATATTGAGGCGCCCCTGGTAGCACAGGATATCCTTCAAGTTCGCGATGTCCGGATAGTATTCGCAAACTTCCGATACCAGGTCGAGGGAGAATTGGTCGTGTCCCGCGGGAACGGGGGTGTGGGTGGTGAAGACGCAGCGCCTGCGGACTGCCGCGATGTCTTCGTTGCTCAGCGTCCCTCTTCCCGCTCTTGCGGCTTCCTCGCGCAGGACTTCCAGGGTGAGAAGGCTAGAGTGTCCCTCGTTCAGATGAAATAGTTCTATTGCTGAATAACCGAGGTTTTTCAATACCCTGAAGCCGCCCGGTCCGAGTATGATTTCCTGACAGAGCCGGTAGCGCTCGTCACCCCCGTAAAGAAAGTCTGTAAGATTCCGGTCCCGCTCATCGTTTTCGGGGAGAAATGTGTCGAGGAAGAAGACGGGCACCCGGAAACCGCCTTCACCGACCACGTCGTACCGCCAGGGACGGATATGCACGGTGCGCCCCTCGATAGTCACGGCGGCTCTGATGGTCGACCCTTCGAGATATTCCTCGACGGGCCATTCCACCGGCTCCTCTTTTTGCGTTCCTTTCTGATCGAGCCTCTGACGGAAATAGCCCTTCCGATGGAGGAGCGTCACGGCCACCATGGGCACCCGCAGGTCGGCGGCCGCGCGGATCGTGTCGCCTGCAAGCACCCCCAGGCCTCCGCTGTAAGTGGGCATCACGTTCTGAATCGCTATCTCCATCGAAAAATATGCGACTTTGTGCAGACCCATGTTTTCATCTCCTGTGTTTGCGAATACCGTGCCGGCCTTTTACCGGGCGACTGCTACCCGGCAAGAACGAAGGGAAGCGCGGCATTCGATAAATATAAAGTATATCACACGGGGATAGCGCCCGTTGCACCGCGTCCCCGGAGCCCGGGCGGAGTATCCCGGAAGGGCATATAGACCGTGCCCGATAATTTTTTTCGTTTTTCTGTTTTCCAAAATTTCGCATCGGGTTATAGTTCAGCTGTGGGGCGATATTCCAATCTTCGGGGCAGAGCGCTTCTCTTCCTCCTTTTCCTCTGGCTCCTGTGGTTTCTCAACTTTTCCGTCAGGATAATCCTGTCTCCCATCCTCCCCGTGATTGAAGACGAGTTCGTGGTGACGCACGCACAGGCGAGTGGTATCTTCATATTCCTGTCCGTCGGATACGGGGTCTCGGTGATCCTTTCCGGTTTCTTTTCCGGCAGGTTCGGTTACAAGAAATCCATCATTTTCTCCCTGCTCCTTTTGAGTCTCGCGACGTTCCTGATCCCCTTTGTCCACAGCTTTGTTCTGCTGTACCTTTTTGCTTTTGTACTCGGTCTTGCCGTCGGCACCTATATACCCTCCGTTATCCCGCTGATCACAGAGTATTACTCTGAAAAGGACTGGGGAAAGGCCATCTCCATCCATGACACCGGGGCCTCGATCTCCATTCTTGCCATCCCTTTTGTCGCCATCGCGCTTCTTGGCCTCCTCCCATGGCGCGGGATATTCGTCGTGTTCGCATGCATCTTTCTCGCCTGCGCGATCGTATTGTGCTTCGCATGCAGCGAGGTAAAGATCGTCAACCTTCCGCGGGCAATGTTCCGGGACATCGTGAAAATGCGGTCCTTGTGGATAATGACCGTACTCTTCGCATTCGGGGTTGGCGCAAACCTCGGGATTTATTCCATCATACCCCTCTACCTGACGAAGGAACTGCACCTGAACATCGGTTACGCAAACAGCGTGCTGGGTGTGTCACGACTGGGATCCGTCGGTGTGGCGATTTCCTGCGGTTTTCTCATCGACAGGTTTAACCTCAAAAGGATCATGTTTCCCATGATGGCCGTTGCGGGCGTGTTTACCGTTTTCATGGGCCTCGTCTCCGTGAGGCACATGGGGATCGTTCTTTTCCTGCAGGCGGTCTTTATAACGGGCTTTTTCCCAGTCGGGCTGGTGGCGATCGCAAAGATATTCAACCGCGAAATGAGAGGCCTCGCCACGGGAATGATCCTTGCCGCAAGTATGGTAGTCGGCAGCGGCATCGTACCCTGGCTGCTGGGAGTCTCCGGGGACCTCTATAGTTTCAGACTGGGCATCATAATTCTGGGCTTACTCACAACGGCGGCCAGCACATTGATTCTCCGCCTGAAGGAACTCGATTGACGGAAAGATTGAACCGGTTGAGATCAGGAAAGAAAAAGACAAAAGACTGTCTCACGCCCGTTCGTCGCCTTAAGGCTCCTCTCTGGAGGCATAGAAGAGAGGATGGGGAGAAAGACAAAGACCTTCCCGGGAATTTGAGAATACTGAAATTCCCGGGAATCTTCGATCCCGCTACGCGGGAGGTAAAGAACCATGATACTTCGTTCAAACCTGTCCCACAACGATGACCACCACCC